>JAGCLR010000171.1 GCA_017646885.1 Methanobrevibacter sp.
TCATCTATTCTTCTTGCAAGAACATCATCAGCATCTCTTTGAGATTTGTAGAGCATAAATGAATTGTCTACATCTCGTTTGTAGCTGTCGAAGAATGCATCGGTGATCGCTTTGTTAGTCTGCATCATTCCCTCATAATACTGTTTTGTAGTAGCGAGGTATTCTGCTGCCTGTGATCTTTCAATGTAGAGTTCCTCATTTGTGATGCCTGCGACTTTGCTGCAATTGCCCACACATCCACCAAATAGACCTGATAGCAATCCACCACCATTGCAGTTTCCTAATCCATTAAGTGCACCGAGTGCTGTACCAATTATCATTTGTTTTCAATGATGGTCGTTAATCATCATCCGTTCTCTTATGAACTGCTTTATGTTACCATAAAGATAAGACTATATCTTCATCTTTCGATGTCCCCCATTTCCAATCACTTGATTGTACTTCCTTTCGGAATAGTCGTTGAACCTTCAATATTTCTATTGCTTGGCTGCTGATTGACCATATAGGTTGTTCCAGCAATTAAGGGGATTTATCCTGAGCCTAATAGGTTAACCCAGTGTAAGACCAGCGTTTGCTTTTGCCATAGAAGGTACTTCGTGATGATCCATTTTGTTTTCAATAATTTCAGCCATAGTTGTAAGTTTGTTTTTGATTGTATATATTTTGAATTGCAATTCATATACATAATACTTGGCGAGGCAAAAATTACAAAAAATTATTTTTTGTTATATTTGTAGTATAACAAATTTAATAATATATGTTCGGATATAAATTAATTAGAGAAGTAGAGATTGAGAATCTCAAAAAGCAATTATCAGATATTAAGACAATTGCAAACACACAAGCAAATCGTATTGTAGAATTGGAAAAAACGGTTAAGGAACAGGAAACTGTTATCGCCAACTTGACTAATACAGCAAAAGTTAATAGCGAAGTTAATGAAGAAAAGGTCGAAAAGCCTGTTAAGAAAGTAAGAAGAAAGAGTTCAAAGAAAAACACTAAAAAGGAAGAGTAATTATGAGAAAATTTGAAGGAAATATTAATGGTAATATTTATACTGATAAGAAGGAGTTTGATAAGGCACTTTTGTTAATGGATGATAAAGGTGAAATGTGTGTATCGTATAGATATGTGTTCGTTTCTGATACAAATGATAATTCTGAATTGAAGTGTGATTCAAATGACAATAAGAATTATGTTTCGGAAGATCAGTATGTTAAGAATATTACTGATAAGAAAGATGTTGACCTTGATGCTGAACTTATAAATAAGTTAAAAACTTCAAATAATAAGTCGCACATTAAGGATGTTGTTAATAAGAAGATTACTTATTTCGACAATAAGATTTCAAATAATTTGCTACATATTAACGATCTAAAGTCTGATCGCGATAAACTTGAAGAGAAGATGATTAAGATTAATAATCAGATTAAAACTCTGGATGACGCTAATAATAATTATCATTTGAATAAGGAGTATTATACAAAGATTAATGATTTGCTTATTGAAACAACAGATGCTTCAGATTCAAAGAATGAGCATGAATGTGGTTGTGGATGTAATGATAATAAGTGCACTTGTGGATGTGTTAGCAACGAATGTGAATGTGGTGATGATAAGGATGAGGCAATTACAGTAAATGATATATGTAAAATGTCGCCATATGAACTTATGAAGTATTTTCGCAATAAAAAGGTTTATACTTTAGGAGATTTGGTTGAGTATTTTATTAAGAATTGTTAAAAAAAAGAGAGGATTAAATCCTCTCTTTTTGATGTTTTTAAATAATGATGTTATTCTCCTCCGCCGTTATTGTATTTATTTTTTTGACCATCGTGTTTTTTGTCAAATGCGGTATCGGCAATGCCCAATCCTAATAAAGCACCGCCAGTTATAATAAGTGTGTCTATGGCGGAACTCAACCAAGATGCGTCTTCTTTAAAAAATACGCAGGCGACAACCATTAAAGTCATTACTACTATCACAAAAGAACCCAATACTCTTTTTGATGATACTCTGTTGTTGTTTCCTAAAATCATTGACATCAACAATGATTTATTACCTTTTGCCATTTTTGTTATATTTATTGTATATATAATATATAGAGTATTTATGTTAAAAATTGGAATGGACAAAACGGATAGAAATTTCCGCAAGTTTGAATATGATGATGAGAGGATGTATGGAAATCCGCAGATGTTTAAGGTGTTATATGAAGAGACTGGTGTATTTGGCGAGGTTCTGTGTTCAAATGTAATATCTATTAAAAAATCAACCAATGCATATAATCATTTTTTAGATATTCCTATATATGGTACCGCTAAAACAGAAGATGTGTCTAAATCCAAACCAACAGTTAGTGTGAATGAAAATGTTGTTGATACAAAACCTGTGGTTGTGACTGAAGAAAAGAAGAAAACTAAAACTTCAAAATCAAAGACAAAGGGCGAGACGCTAAAAGGAAAGCCAGCGGAAATTAAAGAAGTTTCTCTTGAACTTGCTCCATCGGCATTTTATCCAAAATCATATGAGTATGATGTTTTGTCAATAGATAATATTTCATATACCGAGGATGTTAAATATAAATTAAATGAACTCGGTAAAGACGGATGGGAAGTATGTGGATTTCAGATGGTGCAAAAGTTATTTGGTGGTGGTGCTCAAGCAATCATCATAATGAAAAAAGGACTGAATTAATCAGTCCTTTTATTATTTTCTAACAACACCACCCAAGCGGTCTGCTCGCTTTTCGGTGTAAAATTTGTAATATCCATTGCGTGTATATGGAACTAATCTTCCATACATCCAAGCCCATATTATAGATGGTAGTCCAATAACAATTAAATATAAAGGTCCAAACATTCTTGAATCTCTGGTGTGCCCCCATTCGTGATCCCAAATATCTTTTCTTTTGTTTTTATCCCCATATGATTTTTGAAGGATAATGTAATTGCCGAGTGATATACCACCAGACATTTTTTCAGAAACAACATAAGTAATACCTTTGTATTTCTCTTTTGAAATATGAGGTTTTATAAAAAGCATTACAATCAATCCTAATAAATTTTGAGGAAGTTGCCAAATGTAAAGGAAGAATTCTTTCAAAGCGTTCATGTTGTATTGTTTTTGTTTATATCTTATCTTATTTATGAAAAAAGATGTGGAGCATGCCCCACATCTTCAATTATTTATTTTCATCTTTGTCAGTCCCTTTTGGTTCAGAGTCAGACATTTTGAAATCTTTATTATATAAATCTTTATACTCTTTTAGGAACTTTTCGATATCCTCATAATGTTCTGGCTTTATTTCTACAAATGCATTTTTATTTATAATTTTGTCAGATGTTGGATCGAAACATTTATATAATTTTTTATTATTTTTTACGACAAACCAAGGTTTTTGATTTTTCAATAACATATGTGCTTCCAATCTAACCAAATATTCTGCAAGTCTTGAAGATACACTATTTCCAATTTTTATATGTTTATGTATTAGTTTTATTATGGCTTCTTTATTTTCTATAGATATATCGTTTTCATATTCCCCGCTGTCTTTAAATATTTTTGTTTTAAAGTCATTGTGTAATATATTAAAAAGATTATCACCATCGCTGAAAGTTAAGAAATATCTTGGTATTGGTACAACTTCTGTGTGTGTTGTTTCTTTCCCGTCTTTTGTTGTCTTTTTGGTCGTTTTTTTTGTACCAATAATGTTACGGAATATGGGGGATTCATTTTTGTCTAATAAACAGTTTCTTTTAATATCTTGTTCACCAATATTAAATCCAAAATAATCCGCAGATGGTTTGCCCTTAATGGCATTTCTAATGGATTTTTCGCCCATCATATAGTATATAGTATGGTCTTGGTCTACAATTGAAGTATAGAAATCTCTCATTTTTTCTACTTTAATAATATCCAAATTACTCATAGCACTAAAAAAAGTATTTGTCAATTCCACATCGGTAAATAATAGATATTTATATAAAGGATTTTTTTCTATCAATTCTTTATATGCATCTTTTCCGTCATCAGATTGGAAAAAAACTCTCAAGCATTTTTGTTCAGTGTCATCAAAAGTATCATTAAATTCATCAAATGAAAAATTCTCTGTTGAATCTTTTAGTTTTTCTTCGTATAATTTCTTTCCTTCTTCAAGATTTTTTTTCCTTTCTTCTTCCTCTTTTTCGAAGTCAAGTTTATTTTTTTCTATTTCAATCTCATTTCTGCGTTCATCTTCTGCATCCTTAATGAGTTCAATAAGTTTTTTCTGATTTTCCAAATTGAAAACACTAGACATCTTGATGAAGTTATTGTTAATACCATGATTTGTATTAATAGCATATTCTTCTGCCGCAGATATTAACATTTCACCATATGGTACCAAATCAACATCATTACCAGCCATTTTTGTAATACTATTTTTCAATGCATCCATTTCTTTCTGGCTATCTTCATTGATATACTGTTTAATCTGTTCGAGAGTTCTGGTATATGTATTGTTGTGTTGATCTTCCCAAAGTGATCTCAATGGATTATTTTGATAATCTGCCTTTTTTTGCCTGTATGCCGATTCGGTGTTCTTTCTGATAATTTCAATTTTATCTTTCAGTTCTTTATTTTTATTACCTTTAAGGAATTTGTTTTTTCCATCACACAACTGTTCTGTCAACAATCGCATAGCCTCATTCAGAGTGAGGATTTTTGTCGTAAATTCAGAATCTTCTTCGCTCTCAAATGACTTCTGCAATATAAGATTTTCAAATTGATCAAAATTCAATTGCATAACCAAAAGATTTCTTCTAATAGTTTGTTTGATAATACTAAGGAAATACTTATATGCCTTTCTTGTCATAAAGACACTTCTAATAGGAGAGAATAATATACCAAAATTCACTGCTGCCGCAATTGAAGCCGAACCAATGAATCCAGCAAAGTCAATCTCACCTTCGCTACCAATCATTGTCAAAGTATCAAATGCCTGTGATTGAACCGACTTGATCGCATCTTTTATCGTTTCAATGGCAGCAAGTTTAGATTTTGAATTTGGGTTTGCATCAATTTTAGTTTTGATATCTTCAAATCCTTTATTCAAACCATCCAAAGCATCTTTAATGCTTTTTTCAAGTTCCTTTCCCTTTTCAATCTCATCGGCGAGAGCGGCTTGAATGAATTTACTAGAACGCTTGTTTATAGATCTCCTGAGAAATCCTTCGCTCACTTCGTTTTTATCTTTAATATCTTCTTCTATAAATTGACGATATATCACACTTTCAACCTGTCTGATATTCATCTTTCTATAATCTTCAAATGTTAAAATGTTATTCATTTTTCTATACGAATATATATTATATTTATGTTACCACTTATCTTTGGGGCAATTCTCTGTATTCATTTTTGCTTTCTTATCTAAATAACAACCACAAATTTTACAAGACCATTTTTCATTGTCAAAATTATTACAATTTTTACATGTGGTTAATCGCTCTATATAAACATCTATAGACACTCGCTGACCAAATCTAATATATTTGATGATTGCTTTTAAAAATCTTATAATTCTCATAATAAATCATACTTTTTTATCTAATAAAATATAACAAAGCATGTGCATAAATATATAAGGAAAATATGCATACAAATAATATAACATGGGCGAACTAATTGATAAAAACAAGTATTTAGATTTTAATGGTTTAAGCAGATATGATGAACTCATTAAAAGTTATATAGTATTGGGCGATGAGTCTTTGACTAGTGCTTATAAAACCGCCGATGAAAATCTTGAGATTTCTATCAAAGGATATATAGATGAAAAGGTGGATTTGAAGCAGAATGTAATTGAAGATTTAGAGTCTATCCGTTCGGGTGCTGCTGCTGGTGCTACCGCACTTCAAACAGTGCCATCAGAATATATAACCGAAACTGAACTAACGGATAAAAAATATGCGACAACATCGCAAGTTGAAACTTTAATTGATACCGTTACCGCATCGGATAGCGATATCGATGGTATTTTTGACATGTAAAAATGTCTTTTAAAAAGTAGATATTGACATTTAGTCGTCATATCATATAATAAAAAAACAATAATAAATTTATGGCAAATCGCAAATTGGTTGATGTCGGTGGTTTATCTAGATATCACGAGAACCTTAAAGGTATTTTAAACACAAAACAAGACAACATCGAGGATTTAGAGTCTATCCGTTCGGGTGCTGCTGCTGGTGCTACTGCACTTCAGGCTGTTCCAGCAGAGTATGTAACAGAGACTGAACTCGCTGGTATGAATTATGCTACTGTTGAGCAGGTAAACGCAAAGCAGGATGCAATTGAAGATTTAGCAGACATTCGTTCAGGTGCTGCTGCTGGTGCTACTGCACTTCAGGCTGTTCCAGAAGAGTATGTTACAGAGACAGAACTTGCTGGTATGAATTATGCTACTGTTGAGCAGGTAAACACAAAGCAGGATACAATCGAGGATTTAGCAGACATTCGTTCGGGTGCTGCTGCTGGTGCTACTGCACTTCAGGCTGTTCCCGCAGAGTATGTAACAGAGACTGAACTTGCTGGTATGAATTATGCTACTGTTGAGCAGGTAAATGCAAAGCAGGATGCTATTTCTGATTTGGAGTCTATCCGTTTGGGTGCTGCTGCTGGTGCTACTGCACTTCAGGCTGTTCCTGCGGAGTATGTTACAGAAACTGAACTCGCAGGTATGGGATACTCAACAGTATCTTATGTAGATGAGAAAGTTGCTGCTCTTGTTGATGGTGCTCCTGAAACCCTTAATACACTTGATGAGTTGGCTGCAGCATTGAAAGATAATGCAGATATTGTTGATGTATTGAATAACTCTATTGGAACAAAGCAGAACACAATCGAGGATTTGGAGACTATCCGTTCAGGTGCTGCTGCTGGTGCTACTGCACTTCAGGCTGTTCCAGCAGAGTATGTTACAGAGACCGAACTCGCAGGAATGAATTATGCTACTGTTGAACAGGTAAACGCAAAGCAGGATGCTATTTCTGATTTGGAGACTATCCGTTCAGGTGCTGCTGCTGGTGCTACTGCACTTCAGGCTGTTCCCGCAGAGTATGTTACAGAGACCGAACTCGCAGGTATGGGATATTTAACTGCTAATGATTTGGTATTCGCAGAAGATGGTGATATTGATGGTTTATTTGCTTAATAAAAAAATAAATTCAGATATATCTTTAAACATTGGTGGGGGCATTAATGTCCCCACCAATATAAAATAACAATATGTTCAATTATACTGGATATATAAAACAATTATAGGAAAATGTCTAAAATAGTTAATATTAACGCTCTATCAAGATATAATGAAAATATACAGCGGGTTATAGACGAAAAAGTTCAGAGACTTATTACAAATACTGAACTTAAATTTTTTTGTATTGAACCCGTTACAGTTTCAATAAATGGAGATAATAAGACATATAATGCAAATACACTTGTGGATGTGTTCCTCAAATCCAGTGATGAGTTTGAAGTAATACCTACAAGCAATAAGAGTATTTCAACATTATATGCTTGGCCTGGTGCGTTGGGAATATATTATGAGTGGCTTGAAGGTGTCAATCTCTTTGATGGAGTATTGTTTAATATGAACAATGAGGATCTTTACACTAAATGGTCACAAGGTAATCAGGAAAAATATCATGTTCAGTTTGCTCAATATAAGAACTGTATTTTTTGGAGTGATTTAGCATATGTATCTGATGTAAATAAACGTACGAACTATACAATGTATTATAGTTCTGAACTTCCATTATGTTACTCAACAATACCCGACAATACTTTCAAGTCATTCTTTTTGGCATATAATGTAACTTGTGATCCTAACTGGTCTAATCCTGTATATAAAGAGTCATTTGCAAAAGCAACTTGGGCAACACAGGTATTTTCTTATTATGGAATGCACTCTATTGGAATGTTTGACCTTGATACTGATGTATTCAATATTGTGCTCCCAAAAGATTGTCGTGGATTGATGTATTATGCTCCTAATATTTTGAATGCTGGTGTGTTCGATGCAATCAACACTACAAACTTTGGTGCCAAATCAGGTTCTTGGAGAGATGCATTTGGTTGTTGCTATCAATTGACTAACTTATATATCAAGAACTTAAAAGTTAATCTGAATATATCTTGGTCGCCAGTCAATCAACAATCAATGGCGTTCATTTTAGAGAATGCCGCAAATACTAATGCAATTACAATTTGGTTATCTCCTCATACTTATTATGGATTGACTGATGCAAATAAAGCATTAGCAACTGAAAAGAATATTACATTATCTCTGATAGATACAAACACATCGGAGGATAATAGATTACATATGCTTCAAATAAATGGCGATGGCAATTCTTTCCTCGCTAATGATGGAAGTTATAAGACATTAGAAAATAAGCAGGATTTATTGGTTAGTGGTACTAATATTAAAAAAATCAATAATCAAGATATAATAGGTTCTGGCAATATAGATATAATTAATGGTGTTGTTATTGAAAACCACACATCGGATGAAGTTGTTTTTGAATTGACACCTAATGTGTTTCATGTTTGGAGTGAAGTTCCATCATTGACTTTAACATTGATGGAAGGAAATAGTAATATGTGTAATGAGTATATGTTTCAATTTACTTCTGGTCAAACGCCAACTACACTAACATTACCAGATACAATAATATGGTTTGATGGTGTTCCAGAAATAGAGCCAAATATGATATATCAATGTTCAATTTTGAATAATATTGGTATTATTTGCGGTGTGTAAAAAAAATATAAGTTGCTAATATGAGTTCATATAGAAATAGGCTATTAAAAACATTGGTGAGTAGATACAAGATTGTATCTATAGAAGATTCTACCGCTGGTGACTGTTGTTTATATGATAAAATAAATGACCAAATAATTATAGTCAATGGGAGATTTAGAAAGAAAGATTTCCCATCGGATATTTATACGCCTGTTGGATTAGTTATTATACCTGGTAATCATGCGATTTATGGTGACAATACTTGTGTCATTATGAGTTTAACTGAAATGTCGTGCACCACACCACAAACAGGATCATTGCTATCAGAAACAATGTGCTTCAGTCCACAGACAGATTTGTCTATACCAAATTATAATGTTGTCATCATTAAAGATAGTGATACATTAAAGACTAATGGATTTGGTTATCTGTCAAAAAATGGCGAATATGCTGCTACGACATTAAAGATACCAGATCCATATAATTTAGATATGAGTAGAAATCCAGATTATTATAATACTACTGTGTCTAAATTTAATGCAATGTCAGATTTTGATGGTAGAGAAAATAACAATATTGTACTTGGTATTAGAGGTGTAAAAAATTATTCAACATGGAAACCAACATACAATACAGGATCACATTATCCAGCAACTTCATGTTGTGACATGTTTTACACAGAAGGAACTGCACAAGGAGAATGGTATTTACCAACTGCTGGTGAGTGGGGATATATTACAAGTAAGTGGAATAAGTTTCAAAAATCTATAAAAATGCTTAATAAAAATTATGGTAATATAGCCGCACCGTTAATAGATAATGCGTCATATTGGACTTGTACGGAGCATAATGCTAAAAACAATAGATATGTACATACTAATAATGGAATGGGACACACGACCAAAACAACTGCAATGCATATTAGAGCAGTTACAATATTAAAGGATGAACATATAGAGTTTCCATTATACTTATATACTGAATCTTTAGGTGGTGATTTTTACCGAAGGGATGCCGACGATACTTCATTGGAATTAATATTTTGGTATAATAAAAATTGTATAGATAATCCAAATGGTGGAACATATATACCATCGGATGTGTTATCTGGAAAAATATTCATTGATGATTATGAAGTAACATCATTGTCACTGCAGCCGTCAATAAGTAATGAATTTTTGTTGTTTGAAACAAATTATGATTATGGATTGGGAGAGCCTATGAAAGTAATACAGTACCATCAAACAACATCTGTTGAGAAGGGAACAATAGATATAATGTAAAAAGGATGGATAGAAATAAAAAATGAAATGACCAATTTTTAATTGGTCATTTTTTAGTGTAATATGCATTATTTAACATAAATACTTTGATAAGTAATGAATAATAAAATAAGAATATTCATAAAAAATGTTTAGTACAAATATGGCAAATGAAAATAAAATTGTAACTTTCAAAAATTTGGAGCATTATCATAATAAATTATCTCAATTGCTTGATAATTATGCTAATTTAGAAGATATCCCTTCAATTGAGTATTGTACTAATGATGATATATATCGTTTATTTAATGGCAATGTAGATGTGCCAGAACAGCCTTCTGTAATAGTTGGTTCAATAACCGATGACAATTCAATTGTAATAGATGAGACACAGTTGGAAAATGGTACTTATTCGCTAAGGTATATTGATTCTAATGATAATATTATAGATAACTTTAACGAAATCACATCATTTGAAATAAATAAGTAATAATTATGAGCACAACAATATATGAATCATTCATTAATTCCAATGTCGCCCCATATTCGGCTGCGGCTATTGGAATATTCAATTCGAATGGAGAATTAATTAATAAGATAAAAATAGATGGATTTAAACCATCATACACAGATAGATTATTTAGATTTGGTATTTTATCGGATGTGCATAATAATAATGCAGATTCTCAATCAAATGAGGATATAGCGGACTTGGCAAATGCATTATCAGTATTGAATAGTATTGAATCTGTCAATATGACTTGTATTTGCGGTGATATTACGCAAGGTGGTAGACCTGCTCAATTTGCGGTATATAGAGATACTGTATCTACTAACTCTCCAAATACTCCTGTTTATACAACAACAGGAAATCACGATTGTCCATCATCTGGAGGTTTGTTGGACACAGATTGGGAACCATATACAGGTAATGCTAAAACATTTGAAATAATTAAACAAATAGGGGGTAAGAGTGTTCCTTTCTTATTTCTTGGTATGAACTTATATAGTTTAGGTGATACTGGTACGCCTTATTTGGATAGTGATTTAGATTGGCTTGAAGAAAAACTTGAAGAGTATCGCAATGAAAGGGTATTTGTAATAACACATCTATTTTTCCCAACAAAGGCGGGTAATTTTAAGCAGATATATCCAAGTACCAATTGGTTGGGTGGATCACAACTTGAAAGACTTCAAGCAATGAATGAGAGATACCTAAATGCCATTTGGTTTAGTGGACATTCGCACTGGAAATGGTATTTGCAAAAATATGAAGATAAGGCAAATGTATATCGATCATATGATGATAATGGTAATCCAACTTGTGGTTGGACAGTTCATATACCATCATGTGCATCACCAATAGATTCTAATGGTGTAAGTTCAAGAGTATCAAAACCTTTGGAGTCGGAAGGTGGTATTGTAGATGTATATAATGATTATATAGTTTTAAGAGGAATTGTGTTTAAAAAAGAAGGCGATTCTGAATATACTAATAAATATGAGCCTATTGCACAATATAAATTGGATACAACATTAATAACAATACCAGCATTAGTGCCAGAAGAACCAGAAACGCCTGTTGAACCAGATAACTCTTCGGAGGGATATGTTAGAGCGGAACATTTTGATTTAAATACCGCTAAGGCAAATGGTGATTTGGCATTAATTGAAAATCTTCCAGATGATTATGTACAAATAACATTTACTCAAAATAATCAAAGTTATTGGGTTCGTTCTGAATCGTGGAGCACAAGTGCAACTTCATGTTTGATTAGAGTTGAAGATTTAATTGTGGAAGATGGAAATGGTAATGTTATAACAAAACCAGATTATGTCGGATTCTATAATAGAAATTTTTCACAAAAAGTGGATCAATATAGAATTGTCGACAATGAAGAGGTCATAATCACAGAATCGGGTTCTAATCAGAGAGCACAGTTTGGTTCATCATCTTCATATACTTATGGCACATGTGTTATAAAGATGAAAATAAAACTTAAATACTCATAAAAAAATATATATATGGCAAATAAAATCGTAACATTAGAAAATTTGGAAAGATATCATAATGAGATATCTCAAATTATTGATAGCAAACAGGATGCTATTTCGGATTTAAATGAATATGCTAAAAAGTCTGATATCCCACAAGTTGATGGTTTGGCATCGGAGGAGTATGTTAATACCAAATTTGATGAGGTTTTTCAAAATGTCAGTAACGGAAAGTATTTAATCGCTAGCGCCCTTACTGACAAAGGCGTGTACGCTAGTGATGATGATACATTCCAAGAGTTATCGGATAAGATTAATCAGATAATAGTTGCTGCACCTGGAACAAATCTCGTTGGATATGTAGATGATGAAAATGATATTTACATATCTTTGAGTGGTATTGCAAATGGAACATATACTTTAAAATTTGAAGATGCTAATGGTGTATTGAGTGGCTTTGATACTATTGGTGAGGTTGTGATTGATGATAGTTCTGATAGTTTTAGAGCACTTCTTGATTGTAATGTCGCTCCACAACAAGCGAGCAAAATAGGTCTTTATGACAGCAATGGCAATTCTGTTGGTACAATTCCTTTGTATAATTATAAGAAAAGACCGAGTGGAAAATTATATAGTTTTGGTATAATCAGCGATTTACACATTCAGAGTGAAGATACTTATGATGGTCATAATGACTTGCATAGAGCATTTAATTTCTTCACCGAACAGGGAATCGATATGACTTGTTGCTGTGGAGACATTGCAGATACTAATTCTTTGCAAGAGTATGTTAATTTCAAAGCAATTAAAGACCAATATCCAAATATAGATTTCTATGCATGTCCAGGTAATCACGATTGCTCTGGTATAAATGGATACAATAAAACATATTGGAATACTTATATTGGTTGTGAACAGACTTTTGAAATCAATCGCAATGGAGACCATTTCTTGTTTATTGGAATGAACGCTTGGGATTTCAAAAATGGTTATACCGATAAGGATTTAGATTGGTTGGAAACCAAATTGAATGAGTATAGAAATGAAAGATGTTTTGTGTTTATTCATTGTCCAATTCCACAGTATGTAGGAAATTATAAAGAAATGTATGAACCAAATAACTGGTTGACAGGTAGTAATCTTTATAGAGTTACAGAAATGGTAAATCATTATGTAAACTCTGTTTGGTTCAGTGGACACTCACATTGGAAGTGGCATTTGCAGAAATGGGAGGAGAACGCCAACATATATAGAAATAATTCAGCATGGAATGTTCATATTCCTTCTTGTGCAATTCCTGGTGATGCTATCGATGATGTTGAAATTGGTAGAATTATTGAAGGTAATGAAGGTGGAATAATAGATGTTTATGAAAATTATATCGAAATCAGAGGTATAGATTTAAAAACAGGAAATTATATACCAGTTGCACAATATAGATTGGACACGACTATTCAACCTGTAATTGATAAAGATGTTACTGCGACAATTAAGATGACTTATTCACATTCTACAGCAAGTAATGAAATTGGAGTTATTGAATTTGGACAGTCTTATACAAATACATTTACAGTTGATGAGGGATATATTATTGAATCCATTACTGTAAAAATGGAAGATAAAGATATATCTGGTGAAGTAGTATCGAATAACACAATCAATATTCCAAATGTAACAGGAGATATTGAAATTATAGTAACAGTTAAACAACTTGAATACTTGTTTGCTGGTCAGTTGAAAGCAAGCGACTTTGCATTGTACTCAACAGATAATGGTCAGACTGTTACACAAGACGGTAATGATATCGTGTTTAATTTCCCAACAACAACATCTGCTAAATTTACATGGGTTGCGGGTAATGCTGTCGGCAATAAGTATTCTCAATCTACACATATTGCTGTATTACATTATGATGGTATTGAGTATAGTCAGGAGTTATCTGATGTTGCTAAATGTTATGTCGGATTTATTGATTTGTCGGGTGATTATTATACTACAAATGAAGAAGTTCCTTTGTCTTGGAGCAATCACACGGATCCAACGAAGGGTGTTCAATTCAATATGTCAAGTAGATTTGCGGCAAATGGTGGTTCAGCACCATTGACTATTAGATTGGTAAATCCTCATATTAGATTGAGAACACCAAAGAAGTATCGCATTACTCAATCATTAGACCACTGTAGTTCAAGTTATATATCTACAACTATTAGTGAGATGATAACTAAACAAAAGATTACATTTACTCCAGATACAGGATATGTAATGGAAAGTTTCAAGGTAACAATGAATGGTGTTGAATTGCCATATTCTTATGTTGATGGAAACTCAATTGTTATTAACACCATTTCGGGAAATATTAATATTGAGGCTACTGCTGTTGAGGTTGTTGAATTTGACGGTGTTAATATGATACCATTGTCAGTAGATCATGACGGTTCGATATTCAACGAAGTTGGTTATATGACTAATAAACGAGTTGACTATTCAAGTGGTGAAGTAATTGATGCTGTCGCAACTGTACCTAATTCATCTGTAACAGGTTTCATACCATTTGCGCCAGGTGATGTATTGTACTTCTACAGAGTTCCTTGGAATATCTCAAAGGATGTTGGCGAAATCAATATCTTGTTATATGAGGAAGATAAAGTTACCAAAGTTAATAATGTTAACCCATCAGACTTCATTAGTCGTTTAGGCGGTTCTTGTCCAGGTATCGCATCGGATCCAAAATCATGTTTCATTTACTTTGCAGATGAAAAATCTCAAATGGTAGCGATAGCATTTAATCCAAACTCAACAAGTTCAATGGTAGCGAAAACTAAATGGATTAGAATTACCACAACAGAATTGCTTGATGAGTATAGTATAATTAGTAAGAACCAACCTATCACTAATATTACACATTACAATGTGAGAGTTGCGGGTGAAAATTGTTCTTTCACAAATGGTACAAGCACAATTACTCAATTCAATCCATTTACAACTAAAGTCGTACCAAATGAAAATTGCGTATTAGTTGGTATTAATGTTATAATGAACGGTCAGGATGTAACTACTTGGTATGTAAAAGATAATACTGTAAATATCCCTTATGTGTACGGAGATGTTGTTATTACAGCAAATGTAAATAAGGTTGCAACAGAAGATGTAGAGGATATAGATATTACATATAGCAAAAATACAAGATTGTCTCAATCAAGTGGTAATCAAACAGCATATGATGGCGCTGTCGCTACAAACAGAATAGATATATCAAGAGTTCCAAAACCTTGTTATCTCGATATGACAGGAGTTGCTTGGGCAGCAAATTCGGCAGCAGTTCATAACCGTATTGTATACTCAATGGATTTGATGTGTGGATTGAGGTCTAATGGCTACACAGGAACTAATGGATCTACAAACGCGGATTATAATGATGCTCTTAACATTTCTAACATTGAGCGCAAGAACGATACAAATACCGATATTACTATTACTATAACAGATCCAGGTATTTCTACAATAGCATTTAGTGGATATACTGGAACAGATGCTGCGGGAGATGGATTTACAGGACAGGGTAATATGGATGATGCCAATATTCATATTTGGTATAAACCTGAAGAATCGGTATCATATGATTTCAGTGGAAACTTGCTCGAAGGCATACCTGTGGAATACAACAAGAGATGGAGTGCTTCTTCTGGAACATGTATAGATTCTAACGGTATTCTTGTTCTTAAAGTTCCTATGTCAGTTGCTTTAGGAAAGCAGTTTAAGTTGACAGGATTTAGTTCGTCTATGACAAGTGTTGATAGCCAACCTTCGACATTCTATGTTCAACCAGATGAAACTTCTGCTGGTGCAAGTATATTGGCGATGAAACCTTTATGGAGTAATTCTAATTGCGTTGCTAACGGTGATGGAACTTACACAGTTACAGTGCCTAATACCGATGTGACGACAGCACATCAAATATTATTCATCACTTTAGCAGTTGATAATACAAAGGCTATAAGTGCTGCGGATGTTGCTAATTGCAAAGTTGAAATTTTATAAAAAAATAATAATTATTTTAATTAGGGGACTAAATTTTAGTCCCTTAATTTTTTATAATGAAATTACTTTTTACATAAATATATAAGAATATAATATAAAACAAATACAAGAATGATGAAAAACGATATTACTTATGAGTATAGAGTCTTTACCCACAGATTATTCGATGTTGAATCGATGGAGGTAGGTATATGTACATCTAAAGCTATAAAAGAAATTAAACCAAAGGATAAGGTTAATGGTAGATTTTTTCATACTTCTGATACTGATGAGTGGTTTTTTTGTTGGAATAATGAATTGCAAAAACTTAATCTAAAAGGTAATTCGGATGTTAATACTGCTTTGGCTGAAGTTGAAAAACTTATTGCTAATGCAAATGCCGCTGTAAGTGATGCAAAGAAAACAGCAACAGAGGCAAAAAATGCCGCTGCCGAAGCAAAGACTGCCGCTGATGCCGCAAGTGCTGCTGTTGAAAGCATTGAAGGTAAGGCTGACCAATCTGCGGTTGAGGCTGTAGAAAAAGCAGTTGAGTTAAAGGCAGATAAAACTGATGTGGAGGCTTTGGCTGCAAGCATCCCTACTGTTCCTACTAATGTTTCTGCATTTACAAATGATGCTGGATATTTAACATCACATCAGGATATATCTGGTAAGCAAGATGTAATTGCTGACCTTGCAACAATTCGTGCAAACGCAGAACTTGGTGCTACAGCAATTCAAGAGATTCCTGATACATATGCTACTAAAACATATGTTGCAGAGCAAATCGAAGGTATCAATCTTCCTACTGTTCCTACCAATGTGTCTGAATTCACAAATGATGCTGGATACTTAACTAAAGATGTAGCAGATGGTTACTATGCTGCTCTCGGCACAACAGGTTCTGGTAACGGTGTGGATAAAAATTATGTTGACACTGAACTTGCTAAAAAGCAAAATATAATCGATGATATTGACGATATTCGCACAAAAGCAAATAGTGCTTTACAGTCAATTCCAGAAGATTATATTACATCAGAAGAATTGGAAGGTAAGGGCTATTTGACCGAGCATCAGGATATATCTGGTAAGCAAGATGTAATTACAGATCTCGAAGATATTCGCACAAAAGCAAATAATGCATTGCAATCAATTCCTGATGAATATGTTACAGATGAAGAATTGGAAGGTAAGGGTTATTTGACATCACACCAAGATATTTCTGGAAAGCAGGATGTTATTTCCGATTTGGAAACAATTCGTTCGGGTGCTGCTGCTGGTGCTACCGCACTTCAGGCACAGGCATTAGATAACTATTACACAATAGAACAAATCGACAATATGATTGGTGTGGCTATTGAAAAGACAAATACAATTCTAAATGCATAATATTATGAGTTTGATGGATAATTTAATTGCAATAGAGAATTGCAAAAATGATATTAAAAGTGCTCTTATCAACAAGGGTGTTGATATGACAGATGTTACATTTTCGGGTTATGCTGAAAAGATTAATGCGTTGCAGTTAGAATCTGGTGATTCGCCTGCTCCCACACCATCTGCTGATTATATATATAGTAATGGATATCTTGTTGATGCGACAGAAACAAATGACATTATAACATTTATTCCTTATGAAATTGTTTTGAATGATGAGGGTAAATTTATTATTGAACTTATGTGTCCAGAGGAAATACCAGGATATGAGGGCGGTACTTATTATGATGTTATTTTTACAGTGGATATTCCAGAATCATATAAAGCATCTAAATTTGAGTATTATGATATGGGAACAACATCATGGTATGATCGCGAATTGAAGTCTAATCCAAGATATTCTACAGTGGTTAGAAATGGTATAACATATCGTTCATATGTTAGACTTGTTTCAGATGGTGTAGATATTGGTAGTGTTGATGTTCAGTATGAACCATTCAAATATAGAATAACAATAGAAAAAGAATAATATGGCAAGAAAATATTCAAGTACAATTAATGTATCACCATATAATGTGGGTTCGGCACAACCATTGGATGTTAGAATGGTTGTTACTTCCATTGATGACCTCAAATTAGCATCATTATTAAAATCAACATATGTTGGTATGGTTGTATATGTTGATGACAAAAATGAAGATGGAGATAATGTTAATGAGTCGGGACTATATGTGTGTTATAGTAAACCAGCAAGAGCAACACAATCTCTAACTAATGTTGAGGATGGTTGGAGAAAGTTAGATGTAGACTATTCAGTTCGCATTGTTGAATCTGAATCCAACCTTATAGATGGAACAACAATTATGTTCCCATTTCAGGGAATGATGGCATATGTTACATCTGAATCTGCTTTGTATATCCTTTTAACAAAGGGTGTAGAGAACTCAAAGAATCTTAATAACTGGAAAAAGATATCTGCTACTTCATCAGCGTCATTAATTGATAAAGTTGGTATCAATGTTGCTCCAGAAGGTGGTTCAGGATTTAAGATTGCAGAAAATAAAGAAGTAATCATTGAAGATTATGTAAATGTAGAGAACTACATTAAAGCAGAATATAATTATACAAGCAAAGGTGTAAACTCTTTTGATACAGATTCTAATTTCACATATGATTTGGTGAGATTATCAAAAGGTGGCGAATCATATATTGAATTATATGCTAATGGCGATTATTGGATGACAGTTAATGATCCAGATAATGGTCTTGGTTTATCAGAACTCTCTGGTAACACTTTCGCAAAAGAAACACCTGTTTGCTTTGGTGTAGATATTCAGTTTACCGATGGTTGGACAATTTCTTATGGTGATGTAACAAGACCATTTACAGATAGTGATTACGAACTTATTGACATATACAGAAGCGAATATTCGCCAGAAGTGTATGCATACCTAAAAAATATAGATGTGAGAATGCTTACAGAGGATGATCTTGTTGCTATCGATGATAAGATTGACAACCTCGCACATTCAATAATGATTGATCTTGGTGAGACACCATCTGAACCAGGTGAGTCGGATGGAAGTGATTTACCAGGCGAGTCAGATGGCGATACAGATGTTTCTACACCTGTTCCTTTGCAGCAAGTTATTGTTCAAATGAATAATTCGATTAATAAACTTGAACAAACAGTTGTGGAACCAGATCCAATTGAACATTCAGAAATAGATGGATTGTTTTCATAAAAAATATACAATATAAAAAAAAATATAACATGAGCGAAATTATTAAAAACAAGTATTTAGATTTTGGTGGTTTAAAGAAATATGATGAACTTATTAAGGGACTCATTGCCGCTGGTCATAAAGAGTTGGCAGATGCTATTGCTGCTTTGGATGTAAAACTCGGATCTCTTGAATTTGAAGGTTCTGATGATAAGTCTTTTGCAGAAGCTATCAATGACATATATTCTTCAATTGCGGATGTTGTTGCAGCACAAGATGAACTTGGCGCAAAAGATGCAGAACTTGAAGGTAAAATCAATAGTATTATCGGCGACTTGGAGTCATTGGAGGGTTCTACACTTTCAGAAATCTCTGCTAAATTAAATCAACACACAACAGATATTGCTGGTGTTGAAGGTAGAGTTGCAACACTCGAAGGAACAATCGACGATTTGAAAAATCTTGGTGGTGAAAACGGTCTCGTTGCTGTAGTTGATAAAGTTAATGCTAATATGACTGCAATCGAAACACTCAATGGTGGTGTAGAGGTTGAAGGTTCTGTAAAGAAGGCTGCTGCTGACGCACAGGCTGCTGCTGAAGCAACTGCTGCTGCTGACGCTACTGCAAAGGCAGATGCTGCACAGGCTGCTGCTGAACAAAAGGCAACAGAACTCAACACAGCAATGGATGAGCGTGTTAAGGTTCTTGAGGAAATTGATCACGAACAACTCGCTGCTGATGCTGTTGCTGCCGTAGTTGCTGGTGCAGAATCTGACTTTGATACATTGAAAGAGGTTGCTGATTGGATCGCTTCTGATAAAGAAGGTTCTGCTGCACTTCAGACAACAGTTTCAGGTCATACTGAAAGCATCAATGCAATAAATGGTGATATCGATGCTCTTGAAGCAAAGGTTGATGAGGATATCGCAAACTTGACAACTCATATGTCAGAGGCTGCTACTGCACTTGCAGAAGTAGATGGTCGTCTTGATGCTCTTGAGGCATTTGAGGAAACTCACGCTTCTATTGAAACATCAGAGATTGAAGGTTTGTTTGCATAATCTTAATATAATATAGTAAAGGGAATAATGCCAAAAATTAATGTATTAATTGTTCCCTTTACTTTTAATAAATAAACATAATATAGAATGGCACAATATTTAGATTTTACAGGTTTATCAAAATATGATGAGTTAATTAAAGCACTCATCAACAAAGCCGATGCTGACCTTGGAGAAAGAATTGATGCCGTTGTAGAAGAATGTGGTGATAATGCCAGTACCCTTGCTGAAATCATTTCTTTAATTGGAAGTATTGAGGATGGAAAAACATTGTCGGGATTGCTGTCAGACCTTAATAAAGAGGATGAAAATTTACGAAAATTAATATCTGAAATTGCAGGTGTTGATTCGGATGCTGGTGAAAGTATCGCATCTATGTCAGAAATTGTTGATCAACTTAAAAATCTCCAAGAGATAATTGGACAAAAATATTCTGACGGTAGTGATGCGGAAACAATTGTTGATAGACTTGAGGATTTGGAAAGAGATGGTGAAATATATAAACCATCACAATCATTAGTCGATGCAACAAATTTATCATCTTCTGAACATGGTGGATTAGGAAGTCATAATGCTGCATGGTTCAAAGAGCAGGGATATACTTATTCACAAATGTTTGACGCTATTCTTTTCCCTACTGTTATGCCTACAATGACCGAACCTAGTTTGTCTTGGAAAAATTATTCTACATCATACGATAAATTAGTCGGAACAGATATCACAAGTTTGGTGTTGGATAATGATAATATCGCAAATTATATAACTGCAAATTTGGGTTCTTGGTCTTTGGATGTTAACTCTGAAATGACAGCATCAAATGGATGTGGAACAATTAAGGTGAGCACAACAGGTTCGCCTGTTGATAATGGCGATGGAACTTATTCAATGGGTACAACTACAATAAAATATCAGGCGTATGCGAAATTCTCATCTGGTGATGATCCTAAAGATAATAAAGGAAATGTCTGTACAGGTATGGGATATTTCAGTAATGGAAATAAGTATTCGTCTTCAGCATACATTTATCCACACTATAATTTCTATGCTACAACCAATCAAAGTGCTCCTGGTGAATTGGTTCAACAACCAGTTATGCGAAGTGCGGGTATAAGCACAGTAACTACAACACAAGGTAAGATAACTTTGGCACCACATACTTCTGCTACACCTTGGAAAATAAGATTGCCAAAAGCACTCCAAACACTTTGGATGCTTAATACATCGAATGGTAAATATGAAGTTATCGAGATGTCAGGCAATGCTCCAAAAATGTGGAAGTATGAGCAAGAAACAACAAAAGAAAATGGTATAAACTATCATGTATATACATACATTGGTTCAGATAATAATTCAGCAAATATACAAATAAAATTCTAATTGAACTTATGGCAGAAATTAAAGATAAAGGTATGTTTAAATTTGCGGGTACTTATGAAGTAAACGCAGCGACTGCCCTTGATCCAAGAGTTCAATGGGATAGTTTTGAAGATTTGATTAAGAAAGATTTCTGGCCTACAAGTGGCGACACTGTATATGTATATAACGGTCTTATTGCTTCTGTTGGTGATGAAGTTTGGTTGCTCGTGGATAAAGCAAAATTTATCAACTGTGTCCATAATTCTGTCGGACTATTAAACTCGGTTGCGAGAATTGTAACGAAAGAAGATGGTTCAAAAGAAATAGTTTATAAAACAAAAGAAGTTGCTGAACTATTGGGATGGAAAATAATAGGACTTAAATCAGAAGTTGAAAATCATTGCTTAAATATGGATTAAAAAAAGAGGAACATTTTAAATGTTCCTCTTTTATATTATTATAATGTTTCGGTTGAGAGAATTGTTTTGTATTTATTACTATTGTATTGTAACGCTGGGTTATTAGATACGCTAACTATTTTGAAACACATACCCGCTAAATATTTATTATGGTCTGATAAATTTAAATTAATCTTAAATGTAAGTTGGTCTATATCAGCATCTTTATTGGATAAATAGCGTTCTAATTTCAATGAACCACTTTTTATTATTTGATTTCCGATGTCATGTATGTTAAAATTAATGCTACCTGCAGACCACGCATAAGGTATAGTTTTAAATTTCAAATATAATCCATCTCGCTTACATGAAACCTCCAAAAAATCCTCTATTGTTCTTCCATTTATGCCTGTCGCAATAAAACTATATGAATATTGTGCCCAATCACTATTATTTCTATAAGTGTATTCTAATTCAAAAGGCATCTGAATTTTTAGTTTGTTATTGTTTAATTGTGCAACATCAAATGGTTTTGAATTCGACATAAATTTAGGTGGTGTCGATAATAACTGTGGAATAGTTATAGTCATGTTTGACTTTAAACATTTATCGCCCATTGTTTGTAAATATATGGGGAGTGTTAAGTCACTCATTTTTTCACACCCATTAAATGCATAATTGCCTATAAAATTAATGCTGTCGGGTAGAGAAGAAATATTCAAATTTGTACAATTTTCAAATGCACTTGTATTTATTGATGTTAATTCTGGTTGCGATGAGAAAAATAGATTTCCTAAATATGTACAATTAGCAAATGCGTAACTTTGTATTTCTTTAGTTTTATTGCTTATGATAACTCCGTTTAAACTTGTACAATTTTCAAATGTCGATGTGTATATATTTTGAACATTGCTTAAATTTAATTCAGACCCACTATTAAAACTTTTACAATTTTTAAATGCCCCTTTGCCAATATATGATAAATTTTCGGGAATATTATTTTCTAAATACATCAATTCACAACCCTCAAATGCATATTCTCCTATTGAAGATAAATTAATAGGTAGATTTATGGCACTTAATTTTTTACAGTTTTTGAATGCGAATTCATTTATATATTTTACACCATTCCAATTATATATAGAAGATAAGTTTTGGCAATCTTCAAATGCATATTTATTTATATTATTTATAGGATTATCATTTAAATCTATGCTTGATATATTAGTTCCTTTAAATGCATAATTATATATTTCGGTAATGTTCATATTGGGCAGTTTATAATTAACATCATCACTTAATTCTCCCTGTGCAAAAAATTTAAGAACATTTTTACACACATAACATCTATTGTCGTCACTTACATATCCTTTATAATATGTTCCGAATTCTTTTAATTTTTTACATCCACAAAATGTTTCATTACCAAAATAATCTCCTAATTCTTGTGTGACAAAATTATTAGGTATTATATTATTCGTTGAACCATTAGTTGAACCATTCGTTGAACCATTCGTTGAACCATTTACTATAATATTATTTTCAATTTCAATCTTTGATTTTAATCCTATAGGTATATGTATTCTTGTTAAAGATGAACAGTTATAAAAACATCTATTATTAAATTCTGTTATATTATCCGATAAATATATATACTCTAATTTTGTACATTCTTTAAATGACTCTACACTTAACTTATTGATACCATCGCCAAGTATAACTTTTTTAACAGGCGTGTTGTAAAAATAACCAGATGGTAAAGTTGCATCTTTTACATTTGATATTTTATAATATATTCCATTTGGTAATGTTGACTCCACATAAGTTTGATTATCAATTTTAATCGAATCGTCTGTATAATATATTATGCTATCATCTGTGGGTTTTGGATATATATGATCTTTATATGATGCATATGATGATGTGGTCGCCCATGTGTTATGATATTTCTCAAAACTGCTTTCAGGCACAAATATTTTAAAATCAGTTTCAACATCTTTAAATACATCATTGCCGATTGTAGGTGGTTCGGTTCCTTCAAAGTGTACTTCATAAAGATTTTCACATCCTTCGAAAGCATTATCTCCTACATGTGTTACATTTGAAGATATATCTATTCTTCTCATATTTACATGTCCATAAAAACATGCATCACCTAAAATAGATATATTATTATCAATTTCTGATATTTTATGAATTCGTCCTTCTGTATCACTTTTATCTATTTGAGAAACACAAATTAATTTACCATTACATACAACCGCCTTTTTATTGTATTTGCCTTCATTAACTACAAATTCCCCATCAAAGTATTCTATATTTTTACATCCTGCAAATGCACCATCGCCTAACGATATTAAACTATTTGGTATTGTAAATGATTTGAGCGATTGGCAATTTTTAAAAGCATATTTACCAATTGCTGTCAAATCACCAAAAATGGTTATATTTTGAAGATTTATACAATCTTCAAATACACCGTCTAAAATTGATTCGCATTCAATTGGGATATCAATAGATATTAATCTTTCTGGATTTTTAAATATTTTTTCATCTAACTTTTCAACTTTATTCTTAAATTGTATTAATCCATATCTATTATCCTTATACTCATTCGATTCAATTAAATTTTCAATATTTTCACATACTTCTATGATATTATCATCATTGGATGTATATATAATTTGATTATTTTGAGGCATTACAATAATATTGTTCATATAGTGTCCCCAATTTTTTTTCCATTTTTCTGATAATTCATTTACATCGTTAATTATATTTTCATATGTGTCTGATCTAAAATAAAATTTAATGTTACAATTACAAGGATCATTTAATTGAGACGAATCACAATCGCAGAATACATATGGATTATTAGAGTCACCAAGTTCACAAACAATTCCATATGGGTTTTTCACATAAACGCTTTTTAAGTTGCTACATCCTGAGAATGCATCTATATCAATTTTTTCACAAACAGATAAAGTTACTTGTGTTATATTCTCGCAATTTTTAAATGCATTTTTTCCTATATATTTACATTTATTAAGTTTCGCTCTATTTAATGTTTTGCAATTCATAAATGCTTCATTTCCAATATGAATGCAATTGTCTAGATATATATAATTCAATGCCGAACAATTTTGAAAAGCACCATCCAATATTTCACTTTCAACTATTGCTATTTCTTGGTTTTCAATAATTTCTAATTTGGTACAATCTATAAATGCATAAGTGCCAATATGATTACAATTGGGAATATTAACATATGTTAATTTTTCGCACTTTTCAAATGCTCGATCTCCAATAGATGTAACCTTTGGAAATGACACTTCCGATAATGATTTACAATCAGCAAAAGATCTTATGCCAATTGTTTCTACTACATTTTTATTATACTCATCATCTTTATCAATATTCTTTAGAGATGTACATCCATTAAAAGCATCATTGCCAATATAATAACATTCGTTGCGAAAATCTGCGGATAATATTGTTGTCTGCCCTTTGAAAGATCCATCTTTAATTCCCTTTTTTTCCATAAATATCTTATAACGATTTATAAAATATTTATGGCGAGTAAAAAAACAAAACTTAGTATACCACCAGGTTTTTATGATTATATTTTATATTGTGAATGTGCTCCGTCTAATTGGCCAAATAACAAAAGACCAAGCGCAGACAATTTTGATGGTAGTGGCAAAAGTGTAGGATTGGTCAATTGGAATTCAACATCGTATACTGCAAAACATGATGCTGGAGGAGCAACAAAAGCTGGTGTGACAGTAGGGACTTGGAACTATCTTATTAGTGATAATAATACTAATAAATATCCTAAGTTTTCAGAATTCAAACACATGAGCATTGACAGTCTATCGAAAGAGGCTTGGTTGGAAGTGGTAAATAATTTTTGGACAACTTCTCATGCAGACGATTGTGCTAATCATGCGTGTGCATGTATATTGTGTCAAACAAAGTGGGGTGGATTTGATATGTTGAAAACTCTTTTAGCGGAATTGAAAAAAAATAGCGATATACCAGATTATCCATTTGCGGGAACAGGTTATAAAGGCATTGCGGATGCTACACATGCATATACAGATCCAATGAAAGCGTATGTTATCATTAGAAAAATAGTATTAGGCTATTTAATTTCTATAAGCGACCCCAATTCTTCTAACGAAAGACATCGAAACAATTATAACAATAGACTGGGATGGTATAATCGATTTGCTTTAGCATTTTCGCTGCAAGGCTTGTATATTGATGTTGGGATAGGTGGTGTGAATCGCTTGTCGCCTGCAATCACTAGGGATACAACTTCTATCGACACAATAATTGGCTCCGTAACAAAACACTATCAAAACGGAGGCCGTGGATCACAACAAGTTGTCGATTGGGGTCTGTCTCCTGAAGAATTAGAAGAAAAGATTGCTAGTGGCGAATATGATTTTATACATGAAGATTCGGGTGGTTCGGGCAGTTATTCATCTCAATATTCGGGAGGTTCATATAGTGGGTGTAATAGTATTTCTCAATTGGGAAATTATTCAAATGCTCCAGATGCGAATGTGGTACATCAACAAGTCCAAAGTAGGGAGGAAGTATTAAATACATTAATGTCTGGGTCTTATGAAGCCAGCTCGGTTAAAAAATGTGACGAACTTATTACAACAGATAAAAAGAAACGTAAAAAGAAAGAGAAAAGCGAGAGTTAACCTCTCGCTTTTTTATAGTTGGTGACTCATTATTTCAATTTTGTTTTTAATAGCATATCCAATATTATCTAATGTCTTTATACTCTCTTCAAAATAAACAATTTGTGTGTGTATCATCTTTATCTGAAGTTTTAATGCTTTACAGTCAGACTGCACAAACATTTGAGTCTCTGAACTTGATAGCTTAATATCATAACTTAACTTATATTCTCTGAATCTATCTGCAGTTTGCTTATCAAGCATCTCCTGTCGTTTCTCATGTAAAATTCTATATTCAGCAAGTTTGTCCTGAATCATTTGCCTATATGAAAGTTGGATAACCTGTGCTTCAGCAAGTTTTGAAGTGTGTTTTATAGTTTCGATCAATGATATTATTTTGCTATTCCAATCTGTACGCTCCTCTTTAAATCTTTCTTCAAGAGTTACATTGGTTTTATTTATCTTATCGTCTTCTATCGGTTTCATTAAATATAATCTCTTTTTTATTAATTTCCTCTATTGCTTCATCTATATTTTCATCCAAATCAAATTTAACTAATAATTTTAACTTCTGTCCTTTCTTATGAAGGTATTTCTGAAATTCCTCATATTCTTTATTTATACTTTCTCCCATATCTTAAATATAACAAATAATAATAAAAAATAGCACCAAGTGGTGCTATTTTCTTTACTTATTATAAACAATATTTTCTAACTCCTCAATTCTTTCAGTCAATTTCTTTATTGCAGCAATAGCAACCACCGCAAGACCATCATAATTTACAGTTTTAGTTCCATTTTCATCCTCTTTAACAAGTTCTGGGAAATACTTTTCAACACTCTGTGCAGTTACACCACCATTAATAACTCGATTATCGTCAGAATTCCAATAGAATCTACCTGTTTTAATATTCTTGATATCATCTAAATTGATGTCATATTCTTCCGTAAATGTTTTGAGTCGCTCATCTGATGATTGATAGAATCCTTTTGCAGTAATATCACCCTCTGCAGTAATTGTACCATCATATCCACGTACAATTATCGATGTATCAGTACTTCCCGCTGCAAAACAAGTCAGTGTATTACATTTAAGAACTCCGCTTGTTGGTGAAGGAACTGTGTCACCCGTACCACTACCAACAACAATATTGCCGCTAACAGTTGCATTAGTGTCGCAAACAATACTACCTGCACTTACTGCACCACTTGAATCAACTATAAAATGAGTTCCTACATTCAAACTATTATTTATATTAATCGATTCTGCACTTACTGCACCACTTTGACTAACGCTAAAATTCTCTCCTAAAGACATAGATGTTACAGCAGATGGTGTATCAACAATAAAATCACCTATTGTAATCTTACGGCCAGATAATAGTTGGGCATAAAACTGAGGTGTATTTAATTCGCCTGTGTTTATTATTTCTGCAGATAATTTTCCAGTAGTTGGATCTACAACAATTAAATCTCCACATGAGTGTGTGGTTGCGATTTTTTCTGGAAGAGAATTTGCACTCGTCTCATTAATATAAGTTCCAATTAAATATAATGGTCGTGTTGTTGTAGATATACCAGCCGTATCTTTGGTGTCGGTATTTATTATATCATGTAAATTTCCTGCGCTATCTTTAATTTGTTTAATAACTGCCATATATCAAATATTTAATTTATTTTCTTACTATATTTATGATATTTTTTTCCTGATTCGTTTGGGTTTATTCGCCTCTTCTTCTGCCATTTTTATTACAGCATCTTTCATCACATCATAATATGGATGAAGATATTCTGGGATATCTGCTTTTGCAAGTTCATCATCACCCATTACCATTGCTTCTCTTATCTTTGTAGCAGAATATCCGCCAGATCTATCATCCGCAATAACTATTTCAAATTCGGGTAATATATCTACTAATTTAGCATTAGGATCTTTCTGTAATATCTTTTCCTTCATCATTGGGTCATTCATTCTATCCAATGATTTTTGATATTCTTCAAGTCTATCTTCGCCACAGCATAAAGCAACAGGCTCATATCCATTCTCTCTGGTAAATGAAATGATATTTGGTAAAAATGCAGCGTGTTCTTTATCGGCATTAAAAATCTCCCATCCACAAATTTCGGAATTATGTTTTACAATTTCATTAGCCATTTTATTCAATACATCCTCATCCTTTAATGGTGATTTTGTATTATTGCTGACAATCTGAACGACAAATACTCTTTTGCCTGTCAATCTGTGCGCATTCTTAATCATATTCAAATGACCGATATGGGCACAAGGATTAAAGCGACCTTGTATTACAGCAACTTTTTCATTATCTGTTATTTCGGTGTTCTCACCAACCTGTACAAATTTCTCTAAAAGAAACTCTTTTCTATTTAATATATATCCCATTTTATTACTATTTCTTGTATTTGAAATATCCACAAATTCTATTAAGAATTTGGAAATAACCTGTCAGTTTATATAGTTTACCCTTATATAAGAATGTTATACCTTCTGTTGGGAGATAGTTTTCTAATGCCGAAGGATCTGATAGCATTCCCAATTGTTCCTCCATATATGCGATATCAACATCTGTTCCTTCTTCTTTAATTCTCTCGATTGCGTCAAGATATTTTTTTCTCAATTTGCGAGAACCCTCTTCCAAATTTGTAGATAAGAACTTTCTAATATTTCGACAAGTATCTAATCCCAAATCCATAAACAATGAGATTATAGGTTTCAATACATTATTTTTAAATTTATCATTTTTCTGAAATTTACTAATCTTATCACCAACGCCAGAATACGGCTTTAAATAACTCTTAATTGTTGTTAGACTTAATGTCTTTCTATCTATTTTTGATACATTGGCAGCAATATTATCCATATTTACTATATCGTCCCATTTTACATCCTTGAGTTCAGGAATCTCTTTAAATAAGAATTCTTTTGTTTCTGCCAATATAAAATCTTTAATAGTTGTTTCTTCTGTGTAAGCAGAATTTCTTGACATTATTTCATTAATTCTATCAATATAGTTCTTATATCTTTCCTCATGGTTTTCAAACGGCTTAACATTAATCTCTTGTGGTCCTCTAATCAAGAATCTTCTCTGTTGTTGTTGATTGACATCACCTATAAGTTTAGCAATAGTTTTCGCAGATATCTTATCTTCCGATATCTCTTTACCATTTATATCATATTCTTTCCATCCATGAAATACAATCATAGAACTACCATAAGGAATAGTTTGCTCCGCTTCTGGACATATAACTTCAACAGACATAAATCTCTCACCATTACGGAACATTTTTTCCAATTCACCTTTATCACAATGAGACATTGCATTTTCCAAATCTGTCATCGCATCTGCCCATGCTTGTCTCATTTCGACTCTATCCTTATCAAGATGATCTGCAATAGTTTCTTTAGTGAGTGCTAATTCACCTCTATTTTTAAAATGTGTGATATTTCTTGCGGCAATAAGATGACCATCTTTCCAACATACCATCAAATTCTGTCCGTCAGTTTTTTCCGCTACCATATGGTCAGTAGTGAATAATCCGTTGATAGTAAGATTGCAAATTTCTTTCATATCACCGAAAGTCAATTCATTATCCTCGAATGGGTGATCGAGATGACCATAACCTCCACCCTCTTCCGCAAGAACAATTGTATTATCAGTAGTATATTTTATTCTTTTATCATATACAAACTCTTCGTAGCACTTTATATTCCTCATAAAAAATAATTATTATTTTTATATAAGTATTTATGAAGAAAATGGTGAGAATTACTCCTCACCATCCTCATCTTCTTCATAATAGTCGGAATCATCATAATCACCACCGTCATTTTCAATAGTGGAAAACATGCTCTCCAACTTCATTTCAATGTTTTTGGTTAATACATCAAGTTCATTAAAAAATTCGGTATTTTGAATAAATGCAGGTATATATCTTCCTAATGCAATCCATCCTTTAAAAGACATTTCGGGATTGTCTTTCTGCCACATATGAAAAACATCTTCGGGCAATTCCGAATCAATATCAAATCGAATGTCGTCAATCTTTATTTCATTCTCTACCAGACTTTTATCAAACTTAACTTTTATAATATCACTATCCGTAGTATGGATAACATTTCCACTACCATCATCGATAGCATCAAACACAACCTCACACTCCGTCTTTGGGAAGTTGTGTTTTTCCGCAAATAAAAATATATACTCTACATTAGTCATTTCCCTTTACAGTTTCAATATATCCGATACGCAATCATATCGTTCGCTATCAAGTTTCTCCTTCAAAGCAAGCCAAGGATCCGTCTGGTCGCTCATCACCATACTCATAATATTCGGAGAAAATCCAGATACCATAATAACTCCCATCTCATTCTCCGTCATAGGAATAGTGTTCGTTCTCGAATTTACATTCCAGAATACAAGTTTAGGAAGTTTGTATCCATGCTCCGCATATCTGTCAGCAAGTTCATCAAACAACGCCTTCATACCATACATCCCGCATTTGGTATTCTTAGACGCACAATCAAACTCCATATCTGATACAATGAGAATTCTATCAGGAAGATCAAACTGCTTCATTTTTGCATTGATAGCAGTCTGCAAAACAAGCATAAACACCGCCTCAATATCTGTATTTGTACAATCAGTATATTTTGATACCTCAAGGATTTTATCTCTCAATGTCTCACGACCATTCAAATCAATGAGTTTAGGACGACTTGAAAACTCCATAAGAATATTATGAAACTCTCCCTGACATCTCTCCGCAAAATATACACCAAGCGATCTTGAAATATCAATTGGCTTTACACCACCACAATTCATTGTCATAGAACCAGAACCATCTACAACAACCATTGTATTTCCACACTCGCCCAAATCAGGAAGATTCTTCCACAATGCCTCCAATGAAATATCAGCAGGCGATACATAATCATCATATCCATTATAATACTGACTATCGTACCAAGAAAGACCCGAAAGTTGTGTATACTTTGCCCAAATCTCATGTGGGAAAAGAACATCGGCGTGCATCTTTACACCAGCATTGCTATATGTATCCATCGCCCTCTCGCAATGCTCAAGATATCTTGCACCATCATGTCTCTTGAAAGCATTCAAATATCTCTTATTGGCATTAGATGATACCTTGTTATAATCAATCTCGCCCCAACGATTACTACAAGTCTTCACCTCCGTAACATCGAGATATGCTCTCAATTTAGACAACATCTTACGATATGTTACATACGAGAATTCAAACGCAGCAGCAAATCGCTTCGCCTGTCGTCTTGCCTTCTCTGATGCATTGATAGAAGGCAACCATTTAGCAAGCAAAGAAATTGGCTTACCCACCATACAATTCTGAATATCATTGTACAATACATCCTTCACCAACTCCATACCACCAAGCATATCAGCAACATCCATATTGATGATGTCAATAACATCCTTCCATCTGCCAAATTCAGCAACGAGTTTCAAAGTCGCCTTCGCCTCATTTAGATAAAGTTCGGCATACTTCATATACATCGTCTGGAAGACATTTCTCTCTCCCATACCACCTCTCACATCTCGTGTGAAAAACAACCACCTGATAGCATAATCCAAATCCTCATTCATTGCCTGAACAAAAAGATTCATATCAGTAGTCGATACACAATTTCTCATAGAAGAAACTCTGAAATTGAGATCTACCAACGCCTTGCTTGTAGTCTTATATCCAACAGCACCATTCTCTGTCATCTGATAATTGTTCTCTCTTTCGAGAGTTGCTTTCAATTCATTTACCATATCTTTTTTTATTTTAAATCGTTACTACAAATATAACAAAAAATATCTAATAATCCAAATTATTCACTCGCTTTTTCATATCTTTCTCTTTCAAAGATTCTCGCTTGTCATAATTCTTCTTACCCTGACACAAACATATCTCAACCTTACACAATCCTCGCTCATTTACAAACATCTTGGTAGGAACAATAGTTAAACCTTTCCTTGAGATGCCCTCACTTAACTTCCTCAATTCGTTCTTGTTAAGGAGCAACTTCCTATCTCGCAAAGGATCAACTTTCACAAAACCAGCATTCTCATACGGAGAGATATGTGTGTTCTTCAGATATAACTCTCCATTCTGAAATATGCAATATGCCTCCGAAAGATTAACCTCTCCATTTCTGACAGATTTAATCTCTACACCAATCAATTGAATGCCCGCAATATAAGTATCCAAAAAGAAATACTCGTGGCTCGCCTTCCTATTTTTAATAGATATATTACTCGTTTTCATCATCTTTCAAATTAATATATAGACATGTGGGATTATTATCGTGAATGTCAATCTTTTCATTATACATCTCATAAAACGCCTTCTTATTAAAAGGTCGTGTAATAAGATGATATCCGTGTCTTGTAGGAACTGTCTCAACAATCTTACTCACACCCTTTGGATCAATGCTGTCAATAATATTCTTAATTCTATCCAACTCATCCAAATCCTTCGAATCAAAATCTACAATCCAAGTCTTCTGACCATCACAAGCACCTGTCTGACCACACGCCGACTCAAATAATGACCTAATATCATACTCCTCATGTGCAATCTTTCCAGCAAGTATCTCAAGTGCTTTCAACGATACCTGCTTGTACGACTTCTTATTCAAATTAATATATGCACGAGCATTAAACATCTCACACAATCCTACAATCTCATCTCGCTTCGACTCCAAATACTCTGGCGACGAAATAAAATAAGACTTGATAATGCTCTGCTTGTGCTTACCATCATATCCCTTTTGATCCTTTGTTCTCCTCATAATCTGAAGCATATAAAACTCATTGCTATCAGATGAATGAATATGCTTTTTAATCAAATCAAAATTATCTACCTTCATATATTTTTTGTTTTTAAGTTTCACATTACAAATATAAAAAAAATATTTGGCAAAACCAAATATTTTTTCATAAATTTTTATCTAATAACATCAATTTCTAAATTGTACTTCTCAAACCTTTCTATCGTCTTCTCAAAATACTCATTATTCTTTTCAATACCAATATATTTTCTATTGTTTAATATCGCCATCTTTCCAGTAGTACCACTACCATTAAATGGGTCTAATACAACATCACCTTCTACTGACCAAGATAAAATGTGATCTTCCGCTAACTTCTCTGGAAATACGGCGGGGTGCCCCGTCTTATCGTTAAATCCAACACTATACTTCCAAATATTATTTCGAAGACTAAAATCAGGTACGGGCTTAATTTTATTCGTCTGTACTAAATTACCATCTTTATCATACTGCGTATTATTGCCCCAATTAGTGTGTCCCGCCCACTTGTTTGGTTTATCCGCTATCAAGGTAATATCATCCCTAATCTTTCCCTTTACAAAAACAAACATATACTCGAAAATCTGCGTATATCGCTTACTTGTTCGCTTCGCAGGAAATGAACTCGAATTCTTCTCATATATCATTGTATCATGCATCTTGAAACCAATGCTGTCAAAATAAAGCGACTGCTTGAAACTACTCAATGTCTCATGCCCTTTAATTGTCGCATCACCTACAACCCATACTAAAATACCACCATCATTGGTGATTTCATACAACCTGTCCGCTACTTGCTTGAATATATCAAAATTCCAATCACAAGTCTGTCCATATGTCCTTAAATCATCATATGGGGGCGATGTAACAGTCAAATCAACTTTAACACCATCCGCAATAAGATTATCTAATACATCAATGCAATTTCCTAAATACAATTTGCTATCCATAAATTCTACATCTTTCTATAATATTTTATCCATAACACAAATAAATGTAATCCCAATACTCCAAGCACTATCGTACCAAAATAACTCGATATAAAAAATGCTATCGCAGTTAAAATAGTATCCGATGCATATCCCGATGGAATTAAATAAACACCACTCACTCGTGTATATATGTGTGTAATTAAATATAACAAAATTATATTCAATGCTCCGATAGCAAAATATAATAACATACCCATAACACCTTATCTTTTTAGAAATTTAATGAAATCTATAATAAAGTATATCAATAGACCACCAAATAATATGGTAACTATAAATCCACCCAAAAACGCCAACACAAGCGTTGTTATTAAAGCAGTCATGTTACTCTTAAACCAACTTGGATCCTCTTTAATTTCACAGTGATAAATCCAAGTAAATAACAATATAACAATTACATTAACTAATCCATATATCCACCACATATATCAATTTATTTTATTTTTATTAATTCTCGCTATCAGTCCTCAATCTCTTAAATTCAGAACTCCAATATCTCAATGTGCCTAACCTCGCCAATTTCAATTGCTCCTCCAAAAATAACTTCCTGTGCTTACCCCTACAATAACTCGCAGACTTTCCATGAAAATTCAACACCCCGCTGTCGGAATAAGAAATTACATTAGGTCTATCCAAATTATCAGGATAAACCTCCTTCAACTTCTCAATACAATCTTTGTATATGCTGTCAGGAACACAATACCAAAACTGATAGATAATTTCAGATTTATGAGCATTTTCATCTTTCTTGAAGTCCGCCAGAAAATCCGACCAACTCCTCTTTATTTCTACCTCCGTAACATATCCAGTCTTGTTCATAACCAACAAGTCCGCTTCATAATCAAGCAACCCCCAACTTACATTGGGAACAATGATGTTATTCCTAATACCCCAATACTCCGCAAGCAACGCCTGAATCTCTTTTACACTCAATTCAGTACATACCCCCTTCTTTATGGTGTTTGCTTTCTTCAAATTACTCTTTAATCCCATAATGTTATCTAAAAAATAGTAAATCCAGTTAAAGTGAAGTCCTTGATATTGCCATCCTTATCCCTCGTTCCATATCCAAAAGGTTTTATAGTTATATCCTTTCCCCTCTTTATCACCTCAAGTAACATCTTGCTATCAGGTGTATCAAGAAACTCAACTTTACCAACTATATTCTGAACATCTATATACTCATCCTGTTGTTTAATTGTGATGTAAAATTCCTTTTTATTATCCATAATAATGCCAATTTTATCAATTCTAAAAATACCCCCGATCGGGTATAATCTGATAGCAATTTACCTAAATTACTCCCGATCGGGTATAATCTTATATTTCCATTTAGAGCGATTCGTTCATATTAACAACCTCAATCGCCGCCTCACTATACTCCTTGGTCATAAGAACCCACCTGTTCTCCTGCTCATCCCTCTGAATACAAGTGTAGCCCTCATACTCCTCTACATACTCAAACTGTCGCTCATTGTCCTCACAATCAACTGTTGGCCAACTATCCCAAATATCCTTCGGAACAATATTCCAACAATTCTCTTCCTTGACAACATTCAAATCAAGATCAGCCTTCAAAGCAGTCGCCATCTCCTCATTATCAAATACACCACACAATCTATCTCGATATGTGCTGTCAGCAAAACTACCACTAGTCTGCCATACCAAATAAAGTTTCTTCTGTCTTACCATATTCTTATTACTATTAAAAAAATTATTATTATTATTATTTTATATCTATATAAAGCATATCACCCTTTGGTGGAGACATTGGACAAACTGGTATTATACAATCTACCGAATCAAACAAACGAGTTATAGTTACAGGTTTGTAATAAGTTCTCGAACCATCTATATCTTCATATTTACGATTTGTAAATTTGCTATCAACAGTATCATATTCCATTGCAACTTTATATACAACTTCTCCATCGTATTTAACATATTTGCGATATTCCACCCAATCGATAATACAATGTTCAATATCTTTACATCCTTCGGGTGGAACCACTTCCACCAAAAAAGCAAAAATGGTGACACTATTTTTTGATTCCTCATACTTTCGTTTCTCTTCCTCAAATGTATTTTTGAGGAAATCTATTTCATCTTGATCGGTAACATGTGCAAATTTCTTCACATATCTAACAGGAATTTTTACAAGAGCATTGTCGATTGCTGTCTGACAGCAACCACAATAATCCATAGAGCATCCATCTTCATTACCATATGTGCAATATGTGTATGTCTTACCACAATGCTTGCATCTTCTTAAACAATGTTGCATATTACTTACTTTAAAACTATTAACGATTTCTTCGCTCTGGTTACTCCAACATATCGCAACTGCTCCAATACCTTCCTGTCCTGACACCTGTTGAAATCCAAACTGTTTATAATAACACAATCATTCTCTCCACCCTGTATTTTGTGACAAGTAATCGCATATGAATAACTTACCGCCTTACCCTGCAATAACCATCCCCTGTCATTATATATATTGTCATTCACAAATAAAAAGTTCTCAATCTGATTAATCTTACCCGTAATCAAACCCCGCTCCTTCTTATCAGTTACACTACGCCATAACTTCCATAAACGAACCTTCTCCTCCGCAAGCATCCCCGCTATCTCTCGATTCATCAAATTCTCCCTAATGTCAATATAATTAACTCGCTTGATGTCTCCCAAAGCATCCCTCAACTTCAACCTGTGAGCAGTTATAAACTTCTCTCCAACTCCAATACCATCTATATACTCACTAACATCTATCTCATCAACTCCCTCAATCGACTCAACTATATAAGACTCACTATTAACAATGTAATAATTTCCATCTCCCTGATAGCCCATATTAGTATAACTCATCAATACCTCGTTTGCTCTCGGTATTATATCATTATACCCCATCTTCTTCCTGACTAACCCATTCAACTTCTCTACATTGTCATTAGTATATGTGATAAATCTAAACGCATTGGGATCAACCTTCAACTTCTCTACATTCCAATCTAATAAAGAACTCAATTCCGAAATATTATTCCTATCTAAAAATAATACTCCCTCCTTCTCATCACTATCCCATTTGCTATCAAAACTGAAATCACCATGCTCTCGAACATAGATGCTCTCGCCTAATATCGAATCGCTGTCAGTTCGCATCACTTCTGTCAATTCTAATACATCACCACCTTCTCCTAAAAATACAACACTACAATCACCCTCATTATCTCCAACAGGTGCCAACTGACATTTATCTCCACAAAATATACACTTGACATTCAAATTACGACAAACATCTCGAATTACAGCAAAATTCTCCCTGTTAATCATACTTGCCTCATCTATAACTACAATAGAATCCCTGTCCAACTTGTCCTCACTCAACTTGTTTACCTTCTTCTTGCAGTCATACTTATCACCCTCCATATCAGTCTCTACATTAATGCCAAATAAAGAGTGCAATGTGAATACCTTCGTCTTTACCTTGCTCTTTAATACTCCCGCCGCTCTATGTGTAGTAGAAGCAAAAAATATCTTATAAAAACGACCAGTCGAAGGATTCTTATCCCACATATATCGTAAACGAACACACTCCATTATACTAGTCTTACCACTTCCTGCAACACCAGATACCGTCAGCAATCGCTCACTACTATCCTTCCCTTTGATAAACTTGTCTATCCTGTCTAATACATCCTTTTGTGCCGATGTCAACTCAAAATTCAAATATATCTCATATCCATCTTTCAAGATATTCTTTATCCTCTTTCCCATTTCCTACTTCTTTTTACGCTGCTGTCCGTGATAACCTTCACCTATAAATGAA
>JAGCLR010000172.1 GCA_017646885.1 Methanobrevibacter sp.
GAAAAGAATAATAATTCAATTAAGATATTATTCAAATTCAATGGAATCCATAAGAGCTAAATAATCATTGTAAGCGTATGGGAATTCCTTAAAGTGCATCAATTCAATTACATACATGCTTCCATCATTGAGCAATGCAGAAGTATTGTTTTCTAAAGTTATGCGCTTTTCATCTTCAGATAATTCTTCAATGTTTTCTTTGACTTTCCCATCTTCACCAATCACAGAATGGGCGATAATATTGTAAACTGGCATACCATTAAGGTTTAAAATTCTAGATTCAACAATATTCCAACTTTGTTTTTTGAAATTTTCTTTAAATGATTCTTCAAGCTCAGCAACTGTATTGACTTCACCAGCATCATTTTTATATACTGTAATTGTAGATGGATTGCCTTCCACAACTTTTACTAAAGCCTTGATACAATTTGGAGCGACCATTTCTTTGTTCTGTTCTCTCCAATTACTCAAATATTTAAATTTGATTCCTTCTTCATCAAATTGGACTTCATCCATAGAATCACCATTTTAATTGATACCCAATAAACTATATAAACATGAATTAATGATTAAATGATAAATGATTAAATTTCTTAAATTTCTTGAAAAATTTTAGATTAAATAGACTAGGCAAATTAGAATTCATTAAAACTAAGAAACTTATTCACCGCTTTCAAGCAAATAGTCATCTGGAATTAGCTCTTCCAATTGAGTGTAAGCCTTGCTTGAAATAGCTGACTTGTGAATTTCAGGTTCCTTGACAATGGTCAATCCTCTGATTCTTCTTATTATGCTGGTTTCGCCTAATTCCTTATTGATCTCATTGATAGTGGCAGTCAATGTCTTATTTACAACCTCATCAAGCATGTTCTTGTTTGTTCTTAAGATTATCTCCAAGATTTCCTTATGCTTGTCCTCTCGCTCTCTAAGTCTTGACAATTCACTGGCATCAAAACTCATTTTAGTCTTTAAGACATTCATGTCCTGCAATAATTCTATTCTTTCTTCATTTGATTCATTCAAATCCTTATTCAATTGCTTGATTTCGGAATTCAAATCATCAATATCTCCATTAAGCTTTTTAACTTCATCAATGAGAGAATTAGATTCAGAATCGGATAAAACACTGCTGTTTATGTAGTTTGCCTTTTCAATTTGAGACAATTTAGTTGTAAGCTCAAGATTAATGTTTTCCAATTCTTCCACTTTTGAGAAAAGAATCTTTTCTTTGGACTTTGCTTCCTTAAGATCGTATTCCAATTTTACAACAGCTTCATCATCTGGGACTACTTCCAAAGTGGACACTTCGATTTCAGAAGAAGTTTTCAATTCCTCATATTCTTCAGGGGTCAATATTACAAAATCTCCCTCTTCAAGATTATGTTTTTTCACATCTTCCTTACCGATTGTGAGACTTATATTACCTCTTGATTTATTAATTTTCCCAGTCTTGATAATCATATTTAATAATATGTTTTATGCCTTTATAAAGATTATTATTTAATTTAAAAATATTTTAGAAAAATTAAAGCATTTTTAAAATAAAAATGAAAAAATAAACAAAAATTTGTAAAAAATAGCTAAAAACAAATAAATTTAAACCAAGTACATGAAGTGAACATGAAATTTCATGCAATAAATTCATGTAATGAAAATCATGTAAAAAACATACAAAAAAATTGATAAAAAATTTGTAAAAAATAGATGAAAGAATTAGAAAATAAAAAAATGAAAAAATGAAAAAATAAAGAAAAATTAAAAATTAAAAATTAAAAGAAGTCATCCAAAAAGAAATTTGATTCATCACTCATGCATTCATTGACCCAATTGATGAAGTTTGCACTAGCGGAACCTTTTCTTTCAGCTTGGGTATGGCCTTGACCCCATACTTCATTGAACTCAACACTTTCAACATCACTAATTTGCATCAAAGCCAAAGCAAAATTTGTTTCAACAGTGAATGAAGTGTCTGTCTGTTCAATTCCCGCATTTATTCTCCAATATTTAGCTGGATCTGAAGATCCTATTCCATCATAATAAGGAGAAACATAATACATTGGATTATACATATTGGAACGGTTTTCAATAGTGTTATTGAACTTATCCAATTTTTTCAAGTCATTGGCATAGCTAGTTGCTTTAGATGAATCATAATCAGAGAACTCAGAGTACTTGTCTGCATTTTCCTTTAAGACATTTGCCATAATGCTGTCAAAGTGCAAGGAGTCATACTCATCAGTGCCGAACAATTCGTTTTCAGCTTGGTCCCTTCCCAAATCATCAAATGCACCAACATCTTTAGTTGGGGATTTGCAATGTTTCACAAATGCTTCAATGCTTGTGATTTCTGCAGTGTTTGTTGAACTGTTATAGATGATCCATTCCTCATCTCCATTCAATGAATCAATATATTCCTGTGGAGTTCTGAAAGTTCCTGAACTTGATCCAGCAACATCACTTGAAAGGGATACTCCGTCAGGTACAGGACCTACATCACTGCTTCCACCAGAACTTGGAGAGTATGGGAAGCTTGTTTCATTCAAGAAATTGTTCAAGGAATCTTCTACAATTTGAAGCATATAATCATAATATGAACCTGATGTGTAAATTCCATCATCAGACTTTTCAAGACTTAAAGGCCTTCCATTATGGCTTCTAAGACCTAAATCATTAATGTATTTTGCATATGCGCTTGCCAAATCATCAGATAATGCACCAGTCCAAGTGCCTGTTCCACGAGTTCCATCTGTAGTGTATTGACCCATAGTCCATTCATAAGCCTCATCAGCAGTGTCTAAAGAAATGATAGGGCACCAGCACATTGCTCCGCAGATACTGTCAGATAACTTGTTTCCATTTCTGTCTATAAGCGCTGCACCAATGGATTCAAGATATGGTGTGTACAATTCACTGTCACCGCTTGCACCTAAGATAGCGCTTTGAGCACCGCCACCACTGTGACCAAATGAAAATATTCTTTCACTGTCTCCAGGAAGGGTATCGTCATTGAATTTCAAGTAAAGGACTGCTGCCTTCAAATCAGTTACTCCCCAAGGAGCCCCTCCAGAATAATCTTCACCATTATTTCTACCTCTGCAACCTGCGTTTACATAAATAAAACCCTCATCAATGAAATCCTTTACTTCATTGGCATCATATTTTGTCGGAGCCTTTTGAGCAGAATATCC
>JAGCLR010000173.1 GCA_017646885.1 Methanobrevibacter sp.
CTTGGTGGGGTTTGTCAACCCCTTACCAAGAAATTTTGTATTCATTGTAAGAAAATTCTCCTTTTACTGTGAAGCCACATTCTTCAATGAATCCCACAACCTGTTTTTTGTCAATGTCACTTGGAATTGTAACAAGTGCTTCTTCTTTACCAAGTGTGGCACATCTTCTCACTTCAGCATCTACCTTTTCATCTACAAAGGCTTTTGCTTTGGCAGTAATTTTTTCAGCTTTTGCTTTATTGATTTCATTTGTAATTTTTCTTGCTTCTTCTCTTGTCATCATAGTTGTTTACCTCTTTTCTTATTTTCTATACTTATTATACACCATAGGGGTTAGTTTGTCAACCCCTATTTTACAATTAAATCAACATTTATTGTAGTTACTGGTTTATTACACCATTCACTATCCCAAGGGTCATTGATTAAATCTCCACTTGGCAGATGGATAAACCAACCATCATAGTCTGTCATCATAAAAATTTTATCATCTCCATTGAATACAAATACTTCTCCTGCACTTAAATCATCTACTGTTAAATGACTTCTAATTGCCACTTTATTTTTTAATGTCATTCCCATACTGTTTTACTTCCTTTCTTTGTTTGTATCTTTATTATACATTATTCTTCTTCAGTTGTCAACCACTTTTTCAATTTATTTTCACAATCTGTTTGCTCCTGGTCACACTCCATAGATAGAGGGCAACAAGCACAATCATTGAAGCCCTCAATCCAAGAGTTAAGGAGGTAAACAATTTTGGAATTTTTAACTTTCAACCACATACTGAACACCTCTGTCCTTTAAGTATTCACAAAGTTCATCTGCTGACAGATGTTTCATCAATACACTCATTGGACCTTTAAAAGGTTCAAGTTCAATTTTGATTTCAATGCTTTTGAATCTTTTCTTGTCTGTGTAAGTCCAATTAAGTCCTGTCTGTGGAGTCTTTAAGCAGTAAGGCTTGTCTTTGAAGAAAGTTCTTAATACTTCCCCATTTAACACATGGTCTTCTACAAACATCATAGCATCTTCCCAATTTGTTGTTTTATTATACATTGAATTTTCTTCTATGTATTCTTCTTTATCAGCATACACAAGATGCCATCTCCAAGAAGTTTCTTCCCAACTTTTTCCATTTATTCTAACTAACTGTTTTACATCATAAACCTGTTTCATTGTTTTTATTTCCTTTCCTTTATCTTGTCTTTATTATAGCACCAACAGACACAAATGTCAACACCTTTTTAGGAAAAAATTAAAAAAATTTATTTTCGCAAAAACTCTTGACAAAAATGCTGAAACTATGTTATAATTGAAATTCTGCGCGTGGGGCCCGTGGGCGCGCAGCCAAAAACAAAAGAGAGCTGACTACTTTGGTAGCCAACTCTCAATTGAAAAGGAGGATGTATAAAAATGATTTGAAACTTTCTTCTTTATACTTGTATTATACCATCATTCTACTGGTATGTCAAGTGCTTTTTTTAATTCTTCTATCTGTTTATCTGCAATCATCTGTAATCTTGCATTGA
>JAGCLR010000174.1 GCA_017646885.1 Methanobrevibacter sp.
AGCCTTATCTTTATTCCAATCATTACAAAGTCATTTACCACCGCAGAATACGGTATGTGGGCACAGGTAAACACCACAATCGCACTTGTTCCAAACATTGCAAATCTTGGTCTTCCATACACAATGGTAAGGTTCCTGTCTGCTGAAAAGGATAAGGAAAAGATCAAGGATTCATTCTATCCAATGATTAGCCTAACATTCATCTCAACACTGATAATATGTTCATTATTCCTAATCTTTGGAAACACAATTGCAAATGCACTATTCAATGGAAGCATGCAAGTATTGTACATTACAACTGCAATCTCATTCTTTGCATGCATGAACCTTATGCTAATAAGCTTCTTTAGAACTTTCCAGCAAATGAAAAGATACTCATTATTCCTTGTTCTTCAAAGCTATATTGGAGTGTTTGTAAGCATTTACCTCACTTATGCTGGATATGATATTGAAACTGTAGTGCTCGGTCTTTTGACAGGTTATGTGGCAGTGTTCATCATGATGGCATTCCTGATTGTCAAGTATCTTGGAATTGGAATTGGAAAATGGTCTAACCTAAAGGAACAGCTTGCATTTGCCCTTCCTACAATACCAAGCAATGTATCCAGTTGGATTGTTGATTCAAGCGATAAATATGTCATTGGAATTCTTATCGGATCAGTTGCAGTTGGATGCTACTCACCAGGATATGCATTGGGAAGCATACTATTGATGTTCCTTTCCCCATTTGCAGTTCTCCTACCTGCAGTCTTGCCAGAACACTATGAAAAGGGAGACATAGGGGAAGTGGACAAGTATCTCAGCTATTCAATGAAATACTATCTCCTATTGACCATTCCTGCAGCAGTTGGAATGAGTGTGCTTTCAAAGCCATTATTGTACATAATCACAACCCCTGAGATTGCACTTGGAGGTTATATGGTAACTCCTTTCGTTTGTCTTGGAGCAATATTCATGGGAATGTATGGAATTACAAATAATATACTGATCTTGGAAAAGAACACAATGATTCTTGGAAAGCTATGGATTGTTGTAGCTATTTCAAATATAGTCTTGAACCTATTGCTTGTTCCTTACCTAAACATCTTAGGAGCAGCTATTGCAACACTTATCTGCTACATATTGGCATTTGCAGTGACAGCAATTGCAAGCAAGAAAACCATGAGATTGCCATTCAACATAAAAGAGCTCTTAAAAATAGTCAGTGCGGCATTAATTATGGGAATTGCTGTTTATATTATGCACCCAATTGGAATTATTGATGTCTTGATATCCATTGTCGCAGGCGTAATCATATACTTTGCAATCATCTTCATTTTAAAGGCAGTGACAATAAAAGAAATTGCAATCTTTAAAGATTTGCTTCATTAAATTGAAGCTAAAATTAATTAAAATGAATGAAATTTTTTTGTGAAAAATAGCAATTGCGCATATGTGAAATGTGCATATGTGAAATATGTATATGAAAAATATGCAAATCAAAAATAAATATTAATTAATGAAACTTTCCTTCTTTTTTTAACATTTCATAATGATCTTTATCTCTTGAAGAAAAGACCTTTGCAGGATGGCCACCAGCAATTGCATATTTAGGAATGTCATTAACTACAACACTTCCTGCTTGAATTATGGCACCTTCACCAATGCGCACTCCCGGAAGAACAATGACACGATTTCCTAACCATACATTATCTTCAATAACTACATCCTTAGAAATTACAGTGTCGTCATAAGGAATAGCTTCACCTTCGTAATTGTGGCTATCTGTAATGATCATGCATTCAATTCCACTGTGAAAATTATCGCCGATGATTACATTGGCGGTTCCTTGAATCTTCATGCCATTGAAATTCACATTGTTTCCAAGACTTGTTTTGGGGGTGATATAGGAATAGGCATTGACAGTTAAATCATTTCCACAGGATGCAGATACCCTTTTTACTCTAAATGTATAATATTTCCTTTTAATGGCTTTAATACAGTTGAATAATTTAGAAATCATAATTCATCACAGCTTAAATCATATAGAAACCATATAAAATTTGAAATTAATATAAAAAATGTGAAAATAAATAAAAAAAGTAAAAAAATAAATAATTATACTACAGAACAGTCTGCAGAATAATAGGATAATAGTCTTGCTATTTTAGCAACGGTTAACTCATCAATTCTTCTTTGACCGCGAATCATTCTATTGAACAATTCATCTATGAATAGGTCTTCGTTGGTAAGAATTACATTTAAGATAGCCAAGTCATCTTTTACAAAACCGATTAATGGCTCAATGTAAATTCCGCTAAATCCTTTATTATCCAAGAAAATAGCTAAATCTTCATTTAACTCTAAAGCTTTGCGTTTGATTTGACT
>JAGCLR010000175.1 GCA_017646885.1 Methanobrevibacter sp.
AATGAAAGAGATTATAATTTCAGAAAAAGGAACTCGAATTACTGTTCAGCCAAAAATCGTTTTGGAAATAAAATACAGTGAGATTGTAAAAAGTCCAGAATATCCAGCAGGATACTCCTTGCGTTTCCCTATTGTAAAAGGCATAAGAACAGATAAGGGAGTAGAGGACATAGATACAATTGAAAGATTAGAATCTATGTATTATGGGGAATAGTCTTAATTTTCTATTCTTTTATTTTACTTTTTTTATCATTTTTTATTCTTTTTTAACTATTTTTTTATTTTTCCATCAGATAGACTCGTTTCTTTATCTTATTTTAATATTAATATCATTTTAAATAATTATAACAAGCTTAAAACAATATTATAATTAGAATATGGGCTATTTTTCAATTTTAAGCAATATTTATAAGCGATTTATTAAATAAATCATTTTAATCATATTTTGATTGGTGATTTTATGGAATTGAATGATAAAATAATCTTTAAAGTTGCATTGATTACATCTCTTATAGGAATTATAGGAATGCTGGTTTTTGCATCTTACATTGAACCAAAGGAAATTCAAATAAAAGACATTACAAGAAACAATATTGGAGAAACTGTAGCGGTTACAGGGGTGGTTGAATCCATAAAGGAATCTTCAAGCGGTGGTTCATGTTTCATAGAGCTGAATGATGGAACAGGTAAGATAAACCTGATTATATTCGAATCGACTTTAGTTGAACTTCAGGATGCAGGAAATGACTTAGATAGTTTTGAAAATCAAAAAGTGAAGGTAATTGGAAGCATAACTGAATACAAGTCTTCTATGGAACTGATTTTATCCAATGCAAATTCGATTAAACTGGTTTCTTGAGTTAATTTTTAATAAAATATTTAAACTTTATAAACAAAAATATATTTAGATTTAAGGTAATTCCAATTACCTGTATTAATTTATTTCATTATTAATTTTATAAAGGTCATAAAATGGTAGAAAAAAGATTATTTGGTACATTTGGAGTTAGAAGAACTGCAAATGATGTCTTAACTCCAGAATTTGCATCACGTCTTGCTGCAAGTTATGGATCAATTATTCAAGGTACAGTAGCTATTGGAGGAGATACAAGAACAAGCACTCCAATGCTTAAGCATGCAATCACTGCAGGTTTGCTTTCATCTGGCTGTGATGTGGTGGATTTGGGAATTCTTCCAACTCCCGCTATTCAATATGCTGTAAGAAACTATTATGATGGAGGAATCATTGTAACCGCTTCCCACAACCCTCCAAAGTACAACGGTTTGAAATTCGTTGATGAGTTCGGTATAGGAACTCCAGACGATATGGAGATTGAGGTTGAAAAATTATACTTCGACAGCGAACCTAACAGGGCTTCTTGGGATAAGATTGGAGAATGCTTTACCAATGACACAATAATTAAGGAGTATATTGCAGAGACCATTAAAAGAGTTGATGCTGAAGCAATCAGAAACAGAAAGCTTAAGGTTGTAGTTGATTGCGGTTCAGGAGCAGGTTCCTACACAGCACCTTATATCCTTAAGGAATTAGGATGTGAAGTGACAACCATCAACTGTCAGGCAGACGGATTTTTCCCAGGAAGAGACCCAGAGCCAATTGAACCAAATCTTCAAGACCTTATTGCAACTGTGAAGAATCTCGGAGCGGATATCGGTCTTGCTCATGACGGTGATGCAGACAGAACAATCTGCATTGACGAGAAAGGAAACTTCATTTTAGGTGACAAGACCTTTGCCCTTGTTGAAAAGCATATGTTGAAGGAAAACGGCGGAGGAATCATTGTAACTACTGTAGCTACTTCCCAAGCCATTTATGACATTGCAGAAGAGTTCGGCGGTGAAGTGATAGCTACTGCTGTTGGGGATTTGCTTGTTGCAAGAAAGCTTAAGGATACTGATGGATTATTCGGTGGAGAGGAAAATGGAGGGCTCATTTTCCCAGACTTTATCTATGGAAGAGATGCAGCTATGACTGTAGCAAAGATTCTTGAAATCTTGGTAAAAGAGGACAAGCCATTGTCTGAGCTTGTAGCAGAGCTTCCAGTCTATTATCAGGAAAAATTGAAAATCGAATGTCCTGATGACCAAAAGCAAGAAGTCATGTCCAAGATTGCAGAGGAAATCAAGGAAACAACTGACTTCAAGCTTGATACCACAGATGGAGTTAAAATCCTAAAGGATGATGGTTGGGTAATTATCAGACCTTCAGGCACTGAACCGATATTCAGATGTTTCGCTGAATCTGACTCTCAAGAAAAAGCTAATGAAATGGCAAGTTGGGGAATCAGTTTAGTTGAAAAGTATAAAAATTAAAATTTTTTAAG
>JAGCLR010000176.1 GCA_017646885.1 Methanobrevibacter sp.
AAAATTTTTATGAACTTTTTTAAAATTTGAAAATAAATTTTTTCAATCCTGAAAATAAATTTTAGAAAATTATTGAAAATTTATGAAAAATTGGTGAAAATGGTAGATAATTATAAGGATATCTACATACGAGAATATTAAAATTAGAAATTATCAATATGATTTAATTATATTGAAGAAACGATTAATTAAATTAATAGCTAAAAAATTATTATTAAAAATATTAATTAAGTCTTATAAAATTATTATGTTAAATTTTTTTGCTAAAATTTAGCATAGAAAAATAGTATTTTTAATTAAAAAATCATGAAAAATTAAAAATTGAAAAATAGTTTAGCATAAAAAATAAGAAAGTGAAAAAAATTATTTCTTATTCAAGATATAGTAAATAGATCTTACAGGAATATTGAGTTCATTAGAAATTTCTTTAGGTTTCATTCCACTTTCCTTCATTGACTTTACCTTTTGCCTGCACTCATCATCATACTTTCTCTTATAATGCTTAACATTGATCTTATCGAAATACTTTGATTTGATGTAATTCACATTAGCTATTGGCATGTCAAGTTCAGAAGCGATTTCATCAGAACGTTTCCCTTCATTGAATAGGTCAACCACCTGATTGATTTGAGTCATTGAATATTTCTTCTTGCCCCAATTATATTTTATCTCAATTGAAACTCCTAAATTGTCTAAAGCTTTAATATAATCAGGAGAAATTCTATCATAAATGCTTTGAGGGCAAGTGATTCTTTTTAAAGAGGGATAAGTGTCCATCAATTGAATGATCTTTTGGGATGTGAGCTGTGTTGAAATATGAACTTCCACAGCATTGATGTCATAATCGGAATCCAATTCCAAAGGCTTTTCATCAAAAATATCCAACTCTTCCTTTGACTCGAAATCAAGATTGTCAAAATCTAGTGTCTCATCGTCGAAGTCTTCGAAATCATCATAATCCTCAAAATCATCGATGTCCTCAAAGTCATCATCGAATTCATCATCAAAATCGTCAAATTCATCAAAGTCTTCAACCATAAAAAGATCTCCTTAAGGAAAAATTAAGATTTGTTCTTTACCAAATCAATAAAGTCTCTGGAACGTTTAGTGTTTGGCTTTCTAATGCTTTTCATATTATTTATTTCACGTTTAATGCTCTTTTCACCTACTTTAAATGCGTAGGATACTTCCTTAATTGAGTAATTGGAATTGGTGAATACAATAGCTGGACCTACAGCAGCATAATTCAACTTGATGTTGAGGTTCTTTATTCTTCCTTCAAACTTAAACTTCTTATGCAACAGCAAATCCATATCTGCAACTGATAAGATGTGTTCTTTTTCCTTTTCCCTTAAAAGGTTCACCACTTGAGTGTGTGGATTCTGGAAAACCTTACGCTGTTGCCTATCAATGTCTCCACGAATGTATGGGAAAGGTGAACCATAACGCTTACGCCTGTCTTGTGAAGTGCATAAATAGTATTTGGAAATGTCCCACAATATCAATGTTGGAGCGATATCTGCAAAGATCTTTGTCTTTATCTTTTCCCTTTCCTTCAAGTCTTTTTTCAAGCCTCTATCCAAATGGCCGAACTTGTCTATCAATCCTAACTCTTCAAGGGTCTTGTTGATCTTGTCCTTTCTCCAATCTTCCAAATCGCTTGAATCAATGAATTCAGGCTTTTCAAGATTGACTGAATATATTATTTCGTCATAGATTTTTAGATTGTTTAAATCCTTGATCTTGTCTTCAAAAATAGCTTCTCCATGACGCTCTACAATATCTTCAGCATGCTTTACATAAGCAAGAGCCAAATTGGTGCATGTATGCTTGTCATTGATGATTGTCGGCTTGGTTCTGTGGAATTCCAATCTTTCAATACGAACTCCCTTACCGAATCTTCTTCTAAGCTCATCCTCATAGCTGTCTGCAAATTCACTGTCAAGAGGGACCCTTTTGGTGATTGTTCTGCCGTTTTCCTTATACTTGACAATAGGGGTTACAGTCTTTACAACTCCTCTTCTCTGTTGCTTTAGAACATTCAAGACCCTTTTGAATGATTCTCTTCCCCAACTTGAAAGACCTGACATCAAGACCATGTAATTTCCAGACAATGGAAGATAAGGGATTATTTCAAGTCTGTGAATACCTGAATGGTTAATCTTGAATTCAAAATTAGATGAACCGCACTTGCATACCTTTTCATTATCAAGGAAACTGCTTACACGATAGGACTTCTTGCATTCCTTGCATCTTATCTTAGCATATTCCTCAAGATTGCCTAATGCGATTCTATGAGCGGAAATAGCATACTTTACCCTATCAAAACTGTTCTTCTTGGCAGATGCCTTATTCCTGAAAATTTGATTGTGACGGCTGATTTCACCTAATTCCTCAAAATCAACATCCTCACTTACACGTGAACCATAACGATTTAAAGACCTGAATGGAGCGGTATATCCGCTTTCATCCATGCTTTCCTTCATTTCCTGAAGCTTATCCAAATTAGATTTGAGAAGTTCATAGATTTCTAAAAAGGACTCTAGATCTTTAAAATCCTCCTTTAGATTAGTTAAATCTAATCTTTCCTTCTCTATTTGATTTAGAAATTTTTCAGACTCTGTTATCATCAATGATTCATCCATAATATCACCGTGAGGACTTTTATAGGTTTGCCGCCAATAACCTATAATTTTTTAGGATATTATAAATTAAATTTCGTTTAATATAAAGATTCACTTATCAATTCTTAAAATAAAAGAAAAAGACAAATTACATAAGTAATTCGCCGATTTCACAATCGTCAGGAGTTAAGATAGCTGCACTTTCAGTAGCCATGATCATTCCTTCAGATAATTCACCCATGAGTTTAGCAGGTTTTAAGTTGGTTACAACAGGTACCTTTTTGCCTACTAAATCTTCAGGAGCGTATCTTTTACCTAAACCAGCAATTACTTGAATGGTTTTGTCTCCAATGTCAATTTGAGTTCTTAATAATTTGTTAGACTTTTCAATCTTTTCACATTCTAAAATTTTGCCTATTTTGATTTCCACTTTAGCAAATTCGTCAATACTGATTAAATCCATTTTTTCACCTACATCTTTAGACTCTTCACTCTTCTTGTCGTCTTTTTTATCATCTTTAGATTCGTTTTCTTGAGTCTCTAAATTCTTGTATAACTTTTCCTTTTGCTCTTCAATAACCTTATCTTCAATTTTCTTGAATAATGGTTTTGCCTTGTTGATTTCATGGCCGGTTTCCAAAAAGACCTTAGCGTCATCCCAAGTGTTTTCAGTTGGAATGTTGATTATTTCACAGATTGCATCTGCCTTGTTTGGAATGTAAGGTTTTAAGAGCACTGCCATTGCCTTACATAATTGATTGGATAAGTATAAGCAGTTTGAAGCCTTTTCCATATCTTCCTTTACAGCTTTCCATGGCTCTTGGTCATTGAAGTACTTGTTACCTTTTTTGGCAGTCAATATGATTTCAACCAATCCTTCCCTGAATTTCATGTCAGCGATCAAGTCACCTACCTTATCAGGCAATTCCTTGATTGCTTGCTCAAATTCCAAGTCAGCTTCACTAGGGTTTTTATATTCTGGCACTTTTCCATCAAAGAACTTATTGGTGAAAGTGAATGTTCTGTGGAGGAAGTTGCCGATTACATCTGCCAATTCATC
>JAGCLR010000177.1 GCA_017646885.1 Methanobrevibacter sp.
TCTCTTCTCTCTGTGTTGAATAATTCATCAATATAAGGCCTCATGGCGACTACAGGAACATTCTCTCCATTGTATTTCGCAACACATTTGGAGTCCCAAATTGTAAACCAATCCTCGCGCCTATGAGTGTATTTAACAATTATCTCTGGGCGCGCCAATCTTCCCTTATAGACAAGAGAAGTATCAGTTATTATTTCATTTGTAAAGGTGGATGCAGTAGGCATTAATATATCTGCAATAGTTCCTTTCCTTCTTGCTTTGTATGCTTCAGAAGGCTCTATGTATTCAATAACACATCTTTTCTTCTTCAGGAAGTAGCGACCAAACTGCTCAGGCAGGAAATTAAACGCGCAAAGGATGTCTGAGGCCTCTTCTAAGGTATTCCCAATACAAATTACCCTGACTCGCTGTTTCGTGCTTCTAACGAGGTTTTCTAGCTGGTTAGTAAAAGCATAAAGAATATCAAAAGAGCGCTTTTCGTTCTTTTCTCTGTTCATTTCATCAAGACAGATATTGTAATACATATTAGGATCCTTTAAAAAATCCTTATCAAATAGGCCAGAGCCTTTATCGTTATAGAAAGTTGAAAGCGCTAAGACTCTTGCCATTAGTTCCTTCTTTACAATCTTTCCATCATCATCCCTTTTTAAGACCTCATAAACCCCATCTCCAATAGTTTCTAAGTCAAGATTGTATTTTCTCCTTAAATCAGGATCAATGAGCTTCTCCGCGTTATTTTTTAAAAGCTTCATTTGTGAAGCATCAGTTAAGCGCAGCCAATAAAACGGGCGCTTATATTTTCGCCATTGGCGGCAGAAAAAATCAGTTGTTGCATAGCTTTTTCCTGCTTCTCTTCCACCTAGCAACATATAAAAGATAGCCCAAGAATTGCCTAATAGGCTTCTCAGGCTATACCATTCTGATATTTGCTTTTTTTGTTTTTTCCTTAATTCAGTTATATGGTTTTTCATTTGACATCCTTATACTTTTCTGGATCAGAGCCAAACATAGTTATTGCAATTTCAGCGCGGACTCGGGCTTTAGAATAGCCCTTATCAAAGAGATCACTTCTATAATCAGTAATTAAGTCCCAAATTTGGACATCTTCTCTAAGCCAATCGCCCTGTCTTATCTTCATAATCATATCATTGATATTTGAAGTGTCATACTCAAGACCATATTTCTCTTTATTTTGCTCTAAGAAGTCAAATATGGCATAAGCGCTTTTTTCTGAAAGCTCATAAGCTTGCATGGAAACAATAGCTTCATTAATGTTGCCAACTGACCTTCTTTCTCCAGACTTAACTTCCTTTTTTCTATCGTTAAGAGTGGCCTGATACATTTCTTTATATTCAGTTTTACTTAACATTTGTTGATCATACATTGAATAGCCTTTTTTGGCTAACATAGTTTCTCTTTTTTGATATGCCTTTTTATAAGCTGCATATCTTTTACCAACGCGGAAGGACTCCCTTCTAGCTTTAGACCACTTTTTCGCCATTTAAAGAAATTCCCTCCTTTTCATCAAAAGTAAACAGCTGTAATTTTGCCTTTTCTGTATAAATGTCGCCCCACTGCCAATCATTTTTTACATCATTGGCAATACCTCTTATTACAGGGTAATAAATCCCATTTTCAATAAATTCATAAGCGCCATCAGATTTCATGCGGAATTGGCAATTAATGCGATCATTATGCCAATCTCCCATCTTTTCGCCTTCTCCCTTTCCATGATAGACAGGGCCGCGATACCAGATGCCATCTGTATTAAATGATATAACAAGTCTGCCGCTTTTATCTAGTCTCTTTGCTAGTTCGCGGACTCTATTATTATTATCTTTAATAGCATCTCTTGACAAGTGCGCCCACCTAGCGGAACACCCTCCAAGAGATTGCATAAAGCCAATAGAGAAATTTAATATATTTTTGCACATGTTTTCTTCATTTCTTTTTTTATAAATTTCTTCTAAAGTCTTTCTAAACTCTGGATGAGTGTTAGCTAGTCCGGCTGGGTATGAGCTATGAAAGTCAATATGATTGACTCCTTCATATAAGACATCATACATCCATTTTCTTGCCGCGCCAATTAAAGGCTTTTCAATGTCCTTTTTAACTTCTTCTCCGTTCTCTATAGCATATTTTTCTAAATCTATGCCATCTTTAAGAAGCAGTTTTTTAAACTCTGAAAAAGCTTTCCGCCCCGACATCCCTTCAGGGGGCTTTGTTCTGAATTGGATGCGCCAAGCGCGGCCTTCCATTATGACAGTCATTTCAACGCAATAGCGATTAGTCCGCACATCCCACGCGGGCAATCTGCATTTAGCGCCTGTCTTTATAGCCCCGCTCTTTGTTCTGACAATTTTGTTAAGATTTTGAGATTTTACCCATAAATAAATCTTGTTAAAATCTTTAGCGCCTTTTTGAGTTATGTCAAACACAGAGACAGGGATTAGAAGTTGATTAATATTGAGTGAAGAAGGAGCTGACTTTAATTTTTTTAGTTCCTTAATCATAACAATTACCTCTTAAAACGGAAGATCATCCTCTTGCGCTTTAAGTTCATCAATTATCTTTCTGGCTAACTCCATAGGGATTTTGTCGCTAGATGGGTAATAGCCATATTTTTTCTTAAATTTTTCATCAGAGACATCTAATTTCTTTACAAGTCCAATTATATAACCTGACATTTTTTCAGTTATTAAGATGCCTTCTTCTTTGGGCTTTTTGCTGCCGCCTTTTTTAGATCCTTTTTCTTCTTTTTCTGGATTAGTCTCTATTGGATGAGACTCTGTAGCATCTGGATCATCAGAATAAGTTATTCTAAATTTCTTTAATAAAGCATATTTAACAGCATAAGTATAAGCTTTGCCTGCCGCTTTATCGCCATCATCAATTCCCATTCCTGTTGCCTCACAGAAAGCGATTGACTCTTTATAGCCTTCAATAAAGAAATCAAGTCTAACAACACAAGTTGCGATAAAAACAAGTTTTCCCGCCACTTCTTTGATTTCTAAATGATTTTCCTTAACTGTAATAGAATAATCAATATGATAGCTATTTAAAGCCTCATTAATTGTTTTTAGAATATTTGCTTCAGAGATTGCTCTAAAGTTTTTGCCAACAGGACTCTTTAATAAATCCGGTTGAAAATTTAATTTTTGAATTTCTTTGCAAAAGTTGCAAAAATCGTAGAAATAATCCTCGTATGCGGCCATTTTATTTTCCTCCCATTCTCCTGAGTATTTCATACCTCATTAATTCTTCATCCTTACAGAGCCTTCTATATGCTCTTCCGCCTTGGTCAACAGTGCATAATTTATTATTTATATCAACATAGTGTTTTAATAAACTATCATCCGTTAAAATAGAAATCAATTTAAGATCCATTAAGGTTTCCTCCAAAATAAATCATAATCATACTTGCCATCTTCTAAACTGTCATTTAAAAGATTGTATAGTCTGACAAAAGCTTCAGGATTTTTAGTTGCATATTTTAAGCCTAAAATTCTGTAAAATCTTTGTCTTGTAATTCCTGCTTTAGTGCAAAAATTTTTCACAGTTTCAAAATGAAACATAACAGTTGTTATAAATCTTCTCTTTTGAATTTGATAAACTCTTTTACTTTCCATATTTTTCCTTTCTTTATTCACTGTATTTTTTCTTTAATCCAACATAAATTGCTGGTGGAACAGGAAGCTCTTTTTCTAAGGGCCTCCAGATATGCAGACAATGCTCTAATTGAGAAATATAATCCTTTTTAGCTGGATGATATTCAACACAAGCTTCATCATCCTTAAAAAACATTTCTTTCATTTTACACATGAAATCCCAAGAAGGAGTTTTGTCATTTTTTACAGGATTGATTGAAAAATGCTCCCATCCTCCTCCCCAAGACAAAATAATTGAATAAACTCTTCTGTCTATTGGATCAGTCCAGAAAGCAAAAAAGCCATCATCCGCTAAAGTGTCAATTCTTAAATTAGGAATTTTCCTAATTTCTTCTAAAGTTTTCATTAAAATTACCTCCTGCAATTATATTAACAAAAGTGTTGTCAAGTGTCAACTCTTTTCAAATAATTATATTTTTTTTATAATTATTATTGAGATTTCGTATCTCTATCAGAGGACTCATCATATATCTGTTAAAATCAATATTCAGGAGTCAGGCCGAAGAGGTCCCTGTTATTGACTGTGGATGAACAGCAGATTAGCACATGTTGAGGATCCCCCAAGATATTTATAAAAACTTTTAAAAGGAGGTAATTTTATGTTGTTAAAAGTTTTGAAATATTTATACCCATTTTCTTTAGTTGGTGGGGATGAAGATAATCCACCAGCTCCAAATCCTGATGATCCAGCGCCAATTCCAAGTCCGGATGAAGTGCTAGACATAAAAAACAACTATGTCCCTAAAAAGGACTATGAAAAATTAGAAGGAGACTACAGAAAAGTTGTGGACTCCATTCTAAACGGTGGCGAGCTTCCTGCCAATCCCAACGGGGAAGAAGCTCCTGACATGGCCCAATTAAGAAAAGAGCTTTATGATCCCAATAACTCTTTAAGCAATTTGGACTATGTTAAGAAAACTCTTCAACTGAGAGAAGCCTATATTCAAGAGACAGGAAAAGATCCTTTCTTGCCAACGGGCATTAATGGAGATCCTTTCAAAAACGATCAAGAGAAGTTAGCGGCTGAACAATCTGCTGCAAAAGTTGCTAAAGTATTGCAAGAAGCAGTTGATGAAGCTAACGGAGATCCAGAGACTTTTGATATAATTCTTTCAAAGCTAATTAAATAATTGGGATTAGAAAGAAGGAAAATTTTATGCCAGCTTTTTCAGGCCAACTTCGTGCTAATGAGATTTATGCAACTCTCTTTAACATGATTATTTCTCAAGAAGTTTTTGGCGATAATATTTCCGGCACATTTAGCTCTTTAGTTGACAAAAGCAGAGTTGATGGCGGCCTTTATGGCGACTCAAAACTCTTCTATTCTGCTGATGTTTTAAAATCAAGAGCATGGGGCGGAGATACAGAAGCCACTAACTTACTCCAAATTGAAAGACCAAAGGATCCAGAAACACAAGAAGTAGTCTTAGATGTTTTTAGACAAATTGGCCTTACCGTTGATGAATACCTCTCTAAGAGAGCATGGATGGGCGAAGGTGCTTTCGCTAAATTCAACTCTGTTATGTTAGGTATGATCCGCGAGACAAAAAGAGTCTATGACTCCACAACATTTAATGCTTATGTCGGAACAGCAGTTTCCGCAGCGGCAATTAACACAATTCAAGTTTCCCCAACTTTAGGCACAGATACTTCTTCTGCTGACTTAGAAGGCGCAGCTAGAATTGAAGCTTCAGCAATCGCTCAAACAATCGCTGATTTATTTATTGACTTAAAAGATGTTTCCAGAGAATACAATGACTATGGACATTTAAGATCTTATGACTTAGAAGATTTAGTTGTTGTTTGGAACTCCAAATGGGTTAACAAAATCAGAAAAGTTGATTTACCAACTATGTTCCACAATGAAGGCTTAGTTGATCGCTTAGCTGAAGAAATCTTACCAGCCAGATATTTTGGCGACATTCTCGCAGCATCTCACACAGTTGCTGCTGGTGAAGATTACAGAGCTTTAGAAGAACAAGACATCACTGTTAGCGGACAAGTTTATCACTTATTTGCAGGCGATAAATTCCCTGTCGGTGCCGCCTTAGTTGCTGGACAAGCTTACCAAGTCAATGGCGACATTATTTGTAAAGTTATGCACAAGCGCTCTGTTCCATTTATGTCCGCTTTTGAAGCTTCAACAGCTTTCTTCAACGCTCGTTCCCTTACAACAAATCATTATTTGACATGGGGACACAACACGATTGAATATTTGAAGAATTATCCATTTATTACAATCACAATGTAATTGACACTTATTTCCCATAAGTTTCAATAAATTACCTCACGAGAGAGGGGACTTCTCCTTTTCAAATGGCCGCCCCTCTCTCCGCCTTTGGAGGACAATATGGCAATAGAAGCAAATTTTAATAAAATCGTTTATCTTAATAGATTTAATAATTATTTCAATAGAAAACTTTTAAGAGGAAACTCTTTAAAAGATTATTTTTATGGACCATCCGGAGAAGATGTTAATTTGAGTTTAACTTTTGGAAGAAACAGATTAATTGATTTTGATCCTGAGAATGATTGTTATTTAAGAGGCGATTTATTAAATATTCCTTTTGGAGCGGAAGTTAGTGTTTTAAATGTTGAGATAAATAACGGAATTGGAAATTTAACTTGGGATGAACAATGGGGCTATGATTATCACAAAGACACTAGAAGATTGTTTTTAAAATTTGATACAACAGCGCAAAATTTATCTGATATACCTGCTGATATTGAAATTGTTATTTCCATTTATTTTAGAGATAGAATTTATAAAATTGATGAAAATATTAATTTTAATCCAAATGATGATATAACAGCAGAAGCTTTGACAAATGATTTATTATTCCATCCAGATTATTTATTAGTTTTAGACAGTGAAAATAATATTGTTTCAAGATGGTTTATACTCCATGACCTTAGAACTAGAAGCGGACAATATAAGCTTCAATTAAGGAGAGATATAATCAGTGATTATTTATCAGAGATATTAGCTTCTCCCGTTTTTGTTCAAAAAGGTATGTTGGAAGAGTCTGATCCTTTTATTGTTAATAGTGAAGGAGTCTCTGTTAATCAAATTAAAACTAAAGAAACAAAGCTTGTTGATAATTCAGGAGTCGCATGGCTTGCTTGTTATATAGCAAAAAATGCTGTTGAAAATCTTTATATTGATGTAATGGAGCCAAATATTGCTGTTGAAACTTTTATCTATAAAGATAAAATAACAACAATAAGACAAGAATTTGATCTTATGGTTATACCTGCTGGCCCAATCACTGTAATTGATAAAAACGGAACAGAATTTGTTTGCGACACTGAGACTGCTTTTGCTATGATTGCTCAAATGGGGAGACAATTAGATGCAAGCTGTTATGATATTCAACTTTTACCATATTTCCCCGTTAAAGAGGCAATCACTTCTGAAGGAAAATTAGACCTTAGATTAATTGGCTCTGAGCATGTTGAATTTGAATATTTAAAAACTTATGTTCATGCTATTTATCAAAAAATTTATTTAGATAGAGAAGATTTCGGAGATCCTTATCTTGGCTTAGATGGGTATTATCATTTAACTAAAATCTATAATTATTTTGATTTATATTGGGACACTCCGGAAATGTTCACTGTTGTTTCATACACAGCAGAGCCAGCGACAGGAGATCCTACTTTTACAAGATTTAGTCAGGATGATGAAGAGTATGTTTCTATAGATATTAAATGTGGAACAACTCTCGCTTCTGTCCCTACAACTTTAGCTTTTACTTTTTCTTATAGTAAAAAACAACCTGCAGGAATTAAAAAAGGAATAATGCTATATTGTCCAGATGCTAGCTTTGAAACTAATTTAAAGTCTATTGATGGCTCCACTATCGGAACAACTTTGAATAAAAAAGAGTCCTCAAATCTTCAACTTTTTAGATTTTGTTCGCCAAACTATCAAGGATCTTTTGATATTAATATTGCTAAAAATAATAATCAATTAGATGATATAAGAGCTTTCTGCACATATAAGCCTTATACTCCGTTTATTAAAGTTGCTCCATCTTTTGAATTTTTATATGGAGATAACTTTAAAGATGCTAGAGGATTAATTTGTGGTGGAGATTTTTCTCTCCCTCGCTCAACTGATGCTTGGCAAACATTCCAATTAAATAATAAGAATTATCAAAATATTTTTGATAGAGAAATCCAAAATATGGATTTTAATTTCTCCATTGAGCAAAGAAATCAATATATAACAGGCGGAATAGGTATTGGAACAGCTACTCTTGCTGGCGCTGGCGCTGGCGCTGTTGCTGGCAGTATTGTCCCCGGAATTGGAACAGCTATTGGCGCTGCAGTTGGCGCTGTTGCTGGTGCGATTACTTCAACAGCAGGAATGATTGTTGACTCTATCACAATGGCAGAAAAATACAGAGAGCAAAAACAATTTGCTATAGATAAATTTAATTATCAACTAGGAAATATTAAAGCTCTTCCTTACACTTTAACTAAAGTAGGCGCTTTTGATATAACAAGCAAAGTATTTGCCTTTGTTGAGCAATACGATTGCACAGAGGAAGAATTAGAAGCCTTTAGACAAAAAATCAAGTTTGAGTCAATGACTGTAATGAGAATAGATCAAATGATAAATTACTATCATAAATTTGATGAATTATGCTATTTTAAAGGGGAACTAATTAGGAATGATATTATTGCTGCAGATAGTCATATTTTAGCAATTATATATGAAGAACTATTGAAAGGAGTTTACATCTAATGGGACCAATTCAAACAGCTTTAAATAAATTAGTTGGCGCTGTTTCTGGTGCTGTTGTGGGTGGAGCTAAATTAAAAGAACATGAAGGACAGATTGCAGCTCAGGAAGAACAAGCCCGCGTTAAGAAAAATGAAGCGGCAGCAGAAGAAAGAAAAGAAGCAAGAGCAGTTGCAACAGAAGCCGACCTTCAAAATTTAGGTGCTTCTGAAGTTGAAGCCAAAGCCTTTAGACTTGCTCAAGAAAGAGGACTTGCTGATCCAAAAAGAATTATTTATGATGAAGCAGGAAAACCTATTGCAACTTATGAAGAAATGGCTAATCTTTTAGCCGACCAATCTTTAACAGGAACTCTCTCTTCCAGATTAAGAGGGAAAAATGCTGTTAAATTTAGAAAGCAATTATTAGAAGGAAAGACTCATAAAGAAAGAGTTGATAATGCTCTTTTATCAGTGGGAGGAGGTAGAAAATAATGCCACCAAAGAAACCTAAAGGCGCTTTTATTGGAGATCCTTCTCTTTACTTAAAAGCAGGAATAGATCCAAGAACAGGGCTTCCAACTAGAGGAGCTATCTTTGATTTAAAAGCTGGGATGAAAAAAATCCTAAGAGTTATAGACCAACAAGATGCTGTTAATCGTTATAAATGGTATAATTTGCCATGCGATTTAACTTCAGAAGAAATTGAGACTCTTCTTTATTATAATGGCACTCTTTGCTTTTTCTATTTTAAGGAATTAGATCAATTTTTCTTCATGCCTTATACACTTGCAGGAACAATAGATTTTTACGGAAGATATAATAAGATTTCTCCTGTTCCTATTGCTGCGACAAGCGGAAATAAAAAGGATGAAAAGAGATATGCTGAGCAATCAGTTTTATTACAAGCTTTAAAATTAAATGTTGTTAAAGCTCCAAAAGATTTAGAAGAATTAACTTTAAAAGATTTTTATAATTCCGCAGTCCTTTTGTGGGATTATTCAAGACAAAGAAGCCAATTTGTTATTCCTAGACAACAACTCAATGAAGCTATTTTAGAAGTTGAGTCTGATATTATTCCATTCCTTAGAACTTCCATGATCCAAGCTTCAGGAGTTAGAGGAATGAAAGTTGATGATGCGGATGCTTCAGAAGAAGCTGAAAGAGTTTCTAAACAACTTTATCATAGCGCTTTAACAGGAGAGATTTATTCTCCATTTACCGCTAAGATAGATGTCCAAGATTTAGCAGAAGGATCTCCTGTAAAATCTGAAGAATTTTTATTGACTCTTCAAGCTTTAGAAAACTTCAGATTAGGAACTTATGGAATTAAAAACGGTGGATTATTCCAGAAGAAGGCCCATGAACTTCAAAGCGAGTCTGATCTTAATGCTGGAGATGTTGCAACAATCTTTAATGATGGGTTAGCCATGAGACAACACTTCTGCAATATTGTTAATTCAATTTGGGGAACTTCTATTTGGTGTATGCCTGCAGAGTCTATGATTGGACAAGATTTAAACGGAGATGGAGTCCTAGTTGATACAGACATGGAACAATCAGGAGGAGTCTCCAGCGATACAGGAATGACTGAAACAGGAGGAGAAAAAAATGCTTAAGCCATGGTATGCTCCTAAATATGGAAATTTAACTTTTTGCCAAGTTTGGGAAAGTTATGATGAATTCAAAGCGGATTATGATGAAGCAATCGCTTATTTTGCTCAAAATCCAGCGCCTTTAAAAGCAAATTCAGTTATGACTTTATTTTTCTTGCTTTATGCTAAATACGGAAATAACCCAATAGCAAATTCTGATGTTAATCAATTCAAATATAAAGTCTGGGCGACTATTTATGCTTATGGCCCAATGTGGGAAAAGAAAGTTGAAATTCAAGACACAGTCCGCGCTCTTCCAGAAGCTGACTTACTTGTTGGATCTAAACAGATTTATAATCATGCTTTCAATCCATCCACTACTCCTTCAACAGAGACTCTGGAGGAACTCCCATTTATTAACGATCAAAATACAGCGCAACATAAGAAGAGCAAGATGGAGGCTTATTCCTTATTATGGGAATTGCTCCATGCAAACGCGACTGAAGAATTTTTAAGACAATTTAAAAAACTGTTTTCTATCGCTGTTGGCGCTCAATGTGTTCCGTTTTATATTGATGATGAAGATATTTTTGCTCATAATGAAGAGGAGGAAATTTAGTTATGAAAGAATTTTTAATTCAAAATTGGCAATATGTCGCAGCTATTTGTTTTGCAGCTCTTTCAACAGTTTTTTCAACAATTTTAATTATTAAAAAATCTGGTGGAAAAATCTCAATATGGGATGCTGTGAAAGCAGTTATTCTGGAAAAAATCCCTTCTTATATCGCTATTGTTGAAGTTGAAGGACATGGCGAAGAGAAAAAAAACAGTGTATTAAACATGGCTTTAAGAGAAGCTTCTGAGTCTTTAGGAAGAAAACTCACTGAAGAAGAGACTCAGGCTGTTATTGCTTTAGCTTCTAAACAAATTGAAACAGTTTTAGCGGCCCCTCAAAAAAAAGAAATTGCCGATAAACCTAAAAGTAAATATAGAGTATAGGAGGATCTAACATGTCTCTAAAATTACCAAATGACAAAATTGTCTATAATCTCCCTGAACAAGTCGGAGTCAATACTGAAAATATTAAATATTTAGCAGAAGTTTACAAAGATATTGACTCAATTCCTGCACAATTCGCGGACATAAAAACTTATTTTGATGATGTAATGACTCCTGCTTTTGCTGGCTGGACAACTACTTTTCAAGGCTGGACTAATACACTTGATACTTATTTAGCCAACATGTCTAGCGCAGCTCTTGGAGCTATTGCCAATGGAACAGTTGCGGGAAATTTTGCTGTGTCAGGTTCCTTTACAGCCGACAGCATAATTGAAAATATGACAGGATACACTTTTGTTAAGTTTACTCCATCAACTTTAGCATATAACTATAAATATGTAGGAGTTGTTAAAACAGGAAATAAAATTACTTTTGTTGTTTATTTAGAAGCAACGCCAAATACAACTATCAATGTAGGAGTCACTCTTCCTTTAGGGACTTTCAATGTTCCTTCTGCTGTTGGTGCTAAATTATATCCTTCAACTATTGCCGGATTGAATAATGTTTTAAGTTATAAAAAGACAAACATTTTAAATTCATCAAACGGAACATTCTCTTCTGCAAAAGAAATTGTATATAAGACAACTGCAACAGCTTTAGAATTTGATTTATCAGTCACAGAAGCTCTAAGTGCAAATGTTCCATATTTATTAAGAATTGAAATTACATTCTTGTTAAGCGACAGCCTTGTTTCCTAAACAACAGCCCCCAAATAGTGGGGGCTTTTAATAATTTAATATCTTTGATACAATTTAAGAGTCTCAAAACAAGAAATGTAAAGTTTGAAAGTCTTGCGCCATTTTCTTGAATTGAACTTAAGAGCGCCCAATTCCTCGTAAAGGCGCTTTTTTTGGTCCTCTAACTCAATAATTTCTAATTGGCTCATTTTTAATCCTCCGGCTCTGGGCAAAAGAGATCCTCTAAAAAGTTTGAAGCTATGCAATTAGGAAAACTGAACTTTTGATGATATTCTTCTAAAGTCATCCCATATTTTTTGGCTTGTTCTTCGCAGTCAAGAATTTCCCCTGTAAATCTGGATTTAACATATCTATAATAAGTCATTTTAAATCCCCCTCCTCAAAGATTACTTTGCACCCTTTGCACCCATTAAAACCTCTGAGAAGCTCTTTTCTAATGGTGGGGCTAACTTTTGATAAGTTAAATCGGAATGTCATTCCCTTAAATAGGTTGGCTGGGTCCTTTCCCTCAAGTCCTAGGCATGCCCTCAAATGGTGGGAGTCTGTAGCAAAAAAGATTAGATCTCTCTTTTTCCAGACTGCAGCAAATAAACCGTTGCAGGCATAAATTGGACATGTTAAAGCCTTCTCCCCAATATTGCAAAGTGAGTGAGCAGGCAAGCGCACAGATCCAACGCGCATTTTATAATTGACTCTAAGCATCTTAAAGCCTCCTTTCTTCCCCTCTCCATCTCTCAGGGCTTGGGACCTGCTGCGGCTGGATTAGAAGAAAGGGCGAAGGCTCCGCCCTTTTTACCATTCATAATAATAATATTTGCTTTCACTCTGGATCAATTCGCCTTCATAATGGCGGGCAATAATTGCCGCGTATCGGTGGCGCTCTTCCATTAATCCGCGATCTTCTCCTTCGCCTAGCCACTTAGTAATAAAGGCGACTGCTTCCTTATGACTTCTAAAAATAGGGCTTTTAATTTCCGCGCCTGACATCCCCTTTATAATTGCTTGGAATTCTTCCCCTATTTCTGCTTTTTCCATTAAATCGTATTTGTCCATGATTTCCTTCTTTCTCCCTCTGCATTTTTGGAGGCTTGGGACTCCCTGCGGCTGCATTAAGAAGGGCGGAAAATTACCACCCTTTATATAATTTATAAAATGCTTCAGAGACTCCGCCATGGATCCACATCATGGCGCAGAATTTAACAGCGGCTTGATCTTCTGAAAATTTGGCGGCCTCTTGTTCTGTTTCCTCTAATACAAGGGCCAAAATCCTTTTAGCATCTCCAAAATAGAAGAGATGATCAAAAATTGAATTTGTAAGACCGCGGCCCCATTCTGTGAAGGCCTCTTGATAACATTGTTTAGGCTCTAAATAAATTTTACCGCTTGGGCCTTTTGTGGCTTCTATGAAATCATGAGCCATAATGAAGGCGGCTTCTTCTGCTGTCTTTGGATCTTCATCCCATCCGCTGCAATATGCAACCATAGCAGCCTTTAAATTTTGAATTGCTTTTTTTGAGTTTGTTTTTAACATGTGCTTTTACCTTTAACCCCTTTAGGGGTTCCCTTTCTTCTTGCTTATCTCTAAGCATCTTTATTTTAAAATATATGTTGTCATGTGTCAACACTTGAAATCTAAAAGAAAAAAATCTTTCTTGATCCAACAGCAGCAGAGGCCAGAAGATCAACCAGAACAGGACCAGCAGCAGCCGCAAAAATAGCAGGATCAAAAGCGAAAAGCTCCCCCACTCGTTGCACATGAAAGGGCGCAAATTATCAAATTAGGGGCAAAAAGGCCCCAAACAGCCCCACAGGGGCGCGAAA
>JAGCLR010000178.1 GCA_017646885.1 Methanobrevibacter sp.
CTTCTTTTAGGAGTTCTGCTCCTCTTATAGTTATTAAATCAACAGCTCCACTTCCTGCTCCAACAAAATGAATCATTATTTTTTCCTCCAATATTTCCAATAATAATCAAATAAACATTTTTAAATAAAATTTTGATAAATAAACATTATTTTATATAGTCCATTATTTTTACTTTTTCCATAATTCTTTTAGACCATCAACATTCTCACTTTCAAATAAAACTCCAGAATATTCTCCAGTATTTGCAAAGCATATGAATCCAACATTGATGTCATCTGGAACTCTTCTATCAATATTATGTTGTATTCTCTCGTTTAGCACATCCATAGTTTTATCCAATAAGTCATTTTCATACAAGATATCCAATACGGCATTTGTAGTTACACATTTTTGAATCTCTTTTAGGGTTTCAATATTGGCACCTGCCTCTAAAGCACATGACAATAGTGTTTCGATCCTCCCATCACCATTATGTGAATGGGTGTTGAACATTCCTATTCCCAATTTTACAAATTTGCCTATATGACCAACTAAAAGAATATTCTTGAACCCAAATTCAACAGAGCTATCCAATGCAACATCAATGAAATTACTGCACATTATTCCAGGTTTTGTAGATAAGTTCAAATCTTCCTCTGTGAATTTCTTACCGAAATTACCTAAGAATATTAGTATTGACTCATTGCTTTCTGCAGCAATGACACTTATTTCCACTTTGATTGAATCAGCTAATGCCTTGGCACTCATTGGCTCAACAATACCTGTTGTACCCAATATTGAAATGCCCCCAACTATGCCTAATTCAGGGTTGAAAGTTTTCTTTGCAATTTCTTCACCTTTGGGTACAGAAATTAAAACATGAAAGCCACCTTTATAATTATATTGCATCGCTAATTCATTTAATGAATCCTTTATCATTTTTCGAGGAACAGAGTTTATAGCAGACATACCAACTGGTTGATCTAGCCCACCTTTAGTTACTTTTCCAACTCCTTTCCCCCCTTCAATAATGATTTCAGAAGAATCAGACAATAAGGTCACTTTGGAAGATACCAATATTCCATTAGTAATGTCAGGGTCATCACCACTATCCTTTTCAATGGAACAACTTGCTATATTATCATTAAACTGAGGGTTTAAGACATCAATTATAAGATCTGTTTGATTAGGTGTTGTGATTGCTACAGAATCCATAGATTCCTGCTTAAACAACATTGCAACTGCTGCTTTAGAAGCTGCCGCTGCACATGTTCCTGTTGTATATCCACAACGCAATAATTTTTGATTAACCAAACGCTTTTCTGCCATATGAAATCCCCAATAAAACTAATGAGTCCAATTACTTTACAACCACAATAGTGAAATATCCCATTTTCTCATCGAATTCATCTAAGGAATTATAGATTTTCTCATTTTCCAAACCGCAGTTTTCAACTGCATAGACATTATTTTCAAGATTTAATTCCTTCAATGTTTCTATTAATTTAGGCATTGACCTGCCAATTTTCATCAAAACCTTAGAACCAGGCATTTGTAAAGCTTCCTTTAAGTCTATGCCAGTTGCAGGAATAATATGTAAAGGGTCATTCATTGTAGTCAACCCAATTTTCAATTTAGAAGCTGAAGCGCAAAAGCTTGTTACTCCTGGAATGACCTCAACATTATAATTCTTTTCCAATAATTGATCCATTGTATATGCAAATGTTGAAAAGATGGTTACATCACCTAAATTCAGCATTGCTACATCTTCACCTTCATCAAGAACCTTTGCAATGGAATCTGCAGCATCCTTATGACTTTTAGCTAAAATGTCCTTATCCTTAGTCATTGGAAACTCTAATAGCATTATTTCCTTTTGAGATAAATCTGTTGCTTGAGATACAATAGATAATGCCAATGAATCACCAGTTCCTGTATGTGGTGTTGCTATATATTTACACTTGGAGATTATGTTCATTGCCTTTACTGTAATTAGCTCAGGATCTCCTGGCCCAATACTTACTCCATATAATGTTCCCTTTTCCATTTTAAAACCTTTATTATCTGTTTAAAAAAATAATTATTTAATAATAATTGTAAATTAAAATTAATTTAATATCAAATAAACCCTATTCATTGCAATAACCTTTTAAAAAAAGTTAAAAAATATAATGAACTTTAATTAATTTAATACTGTATTTTAAAAATATGTTATTGAAAATATATAAATATACTCTCAATTATAGTTTAATAAATTAAAAAAATATTTGAAGAATAAAAATAAAATATGAAAAAAATAGTTCGTTAAGAATAAAACTAATTATTCTTGGATAAAAAAAGGCTGGCAGCTAAATGAAATTCCCATAGACCGAAACCCATAGTACACAAACAAAACGCGAAAAGACTTAACTTCTGGGATCGAAACGAGACCAGGTGTAACCCCATCGCTATGACCGCCAAACCTATATGATTATGATAGAATCAAGACATAATTTGACTCATAAAACAAATGATCTTAAATAAACGTACATTTTCACCCAAACTGAATACACCAAACCGAATCC
>JAGCLR010000179.1 GCA_017646885.1 Methanobrevibacter sp.
ATGTTTCTTTTTCATGTTTTCTTCGATTTTCTTAACTTGTCTTTTTGCTTTTCTTCCGTATCTAGCACCAAATCTGCCAGTAATACCTACTTTTTTTGTTCTTGCCATTTAAAATATCTCCAGTAAAATTGAATTAATTAAATAAGTTATTAAGCTTCAACACCTACAAAGCTTAATTTAATGTATTATTTAATCCATCATCGATTAACAATAAATATGATAGTAATAAGACATACTCTTGTCTTAAATTATAAGATTAAATAAAAAGATCTGCTTTACTAATTATAACCTAAAACGATAATTAAAATAAAGAGAATATTGTTAAAATTATAAAGCCATTACAGCAATTAGGCTATAAACTTAACTAATAATATAATATAGTATTTAAAAGTATATAAAGTTAATGGTTTTTAGATATTTTAATTGAGAAAAATAGCTATTTTTTATTTTAGAATTAAAATAATCTTTAAATTGGAAATTAAGAATATTAGAATAAATTAAAATTTAAAATAAATTAGGAAAAATTAAAAAAATTAAAATTAGTCAAGAAAATGAATTTCATTTACTTGACCTTTAACTAAGCTTATTCCAAATGGGAAAGCAAATCGTCTTTAGTGGTAAATGCCATGTGAACAGCATCAAGGATTTCATCTCTTGTTAAAGGTGCTTCTCCACCTTTTTGCATGGAACAAACATGGTTTCCTTCATCAGTTACACCAATGGTTATTCTTGCATCAAGAATTTCTTCCTCTTCTAAAGAAGGATCTAAAATCAATCCATTGCCAATTTTTACAAAGGTAGATAAAGCTAATTTGTCTCTGATTGGTAAATCCATAGTTTCAGTTTCAGATAAGACAACTTCATCGTCAATGTATTCAGCAACAGGCAATTTAGTGTTCATTAAAGCTGCCATTACAGCAAGGTTAGATGCGTCAAACAAGTTTCCATCGTAATCAATAACGTGTAAGTCAATGAAAAGCATCCAAACTTTTTTGCCTTCTTCAATACAAAGCTTTTCCAAGTCCACTAATTCACTTTCACGAATTCCACGGTCTACAACACGTGCAAGTTCAATGGATTCAGGGCTAGGTGGACCTGGTTCAAATCCAGGAGCAGCCATTGGCAATAGTTCACAATTGGTCATCAATACACCTAAATTAGGAGTGTCTCCAAATGGTTCACCAATAGTAGGTTTTACACCAACAATAACTTGAGTGTCACCTAATTTAACTCTTGCAGAACCTTCTGCCTTATCAATCACATTAGGTTCAATGAAAATATCTCTTCTTTCATCAAAAGCTCTTCCATCAGCTCTTTTACCATCATTTATAAGTCTTGTAATACTTCTTCTAGTAATTTCTGGTACAATATCCATATTTTCACAACCTATTCAGAACTATACCTTTTCTTTAAAGCTTCATGTTGGAGTTCGCTAATTTTTCTACATCCTTCCATAGCTAAATCCAAAGCTTCTTCAAATTCTTCTTCAGTTAAGTTACCGTCTGCTTGGAGTAAAGTAATTTCGCCGGTTCTTGGCATGATAGCAATAGGAACGTCAGCTTGTCCTTCCTTATCTTCTTTTTCAGATAAGTCCACTACAATTTGGTCATTTACTTTACCTGCAGCACAGCCTACTACAATATCTTTCATTGGAATTCCTGCATCAGCTAATGCAACAGCAGCTGCAGTGATTCCTGCACAACGGGTTCCTCCTTCAGCTTCAATGATTTCAATTGAAACATCAACCATTGATCTTGGGAATGATTCCAACATTAAAGCAGGTCTGAGTGCGTCAGCAGCGATTTTGGAAATTTCAGTTGATCTTCTATCTGGACCAGGTCTTTTACGGTCATCTACTGAAAATGGAGCCATATTGTATCTTACTCTAATTACACCAGTATTAGGTTTTAATAAACGTCTGATATAGGATTCTCTTGGGCCGTATACAGATGCTAAAATTTTATTTCCACCAACTTCCAAGTAAGCAGAACCATCTGCTCTTTTCAAGACTCCAGCTTCAATTTTAATTGGACGGAGCTCATCATAAGCTCTTCCATCAGCTCTTAATTCTTTGTCATTTGAGATAATAAAAAACACCTCTTC
>JAGCLR010000180.1 GCA_017646885.1 Methanobrevibacter sp.
ATGGTCGTGAAATTATGATTATTAGAGCACCTTCAAGATTACATATGTCTCTTATCGACATGAATGGGTCTTATAAGAGGATTGATGGTGGTATAGGTCTCGCACTTAGCGATCCACAATTTGTATTAGAAAGTGAAGAAACAAATGAAAAAGGATATACCTTAGAATTTGCTGATGGCATTAGACAAGATTCCATAGAAGAATGTCAAGATAAGATTCCTAAAGCTGCAGAAAAAATTGCAGAACTCTGTGATATTGAATCCGGATTCCATTTTAAAGTTTTAGAAGCTTACCCAGCACACTCTGGTTTAGGTTCTGGAACTCAAATCTCAGTTTGTACTGCTCATTTAATGACTGCAACTGCAGGACTTGAATTCTCAAGCAGAGACTTAAGTGCTATGGTTGGCAGAGGCGGAACCTCTGGTATAGGTACTTTTGCTCATGATTTAGGTGGATTCATTGTTGATGGTGGTCACAGTTTAGAAGAAAAACCTGGATTTTTACCTTCATCTGCATCTAAAGCAAAACCTGCTACATTAATCGCAAGATACGAGTTCCCTGAAGAATGGGATATTTTGCTTGCAATGCCTGAAGTGGAACAGGTTTCTCACTTGATTTTGATGAATTTGCTCCCATTCTTGCTTGAAAAAGACATTGTTAACTTTGGTTGGGCAATTAAAGAACTTCAAAAAGTCGGGTTCAACAAACTTGAACACAGCTTAGACCCACATTACTTGCCTACTATGCAAGCCCTAGATGATGCAGGAGCTTATGGTACTGGAATCAGTTCATTTGGACCTACTTTATACACTGTCTTTGATGAAAACAATAAGGATATTGTTAAGGCAGCTGAGGAATTAGTAGGTAAAGACCGTGTAAAAGTCACTAAAGCTCAAAACCATGGTTATGTAATTGAAAAATAGTTATTGTAATTTAACTATTTTTTTATTTTTATAATTTAGAATAGTTTTTAAAAAAACTATTTTTTTTAATTTTTTTTAAGGATTTTATATAAGTAGTGAATACTATGGCTGAAATTAAAGGAAAAGTTTGGAATTTTGGAGATAATATAGATACTGACGTTATCATTCCAGGAAGATATTTAAGAACCTTCAATCCAAAGGATTTGGCATTGCATGTTCTTGAAGGGGAAAGAGCAGATTTTACAAAGAATGTCAAGCAAGGAGACATTATCCTTGCTGGTGAAAACTTTGGCTGTGGATCTTCAAGGGAACAGGCACCGGTAGCTATCAAGGCAGCAGGTGTTGAAGCTATTGTTGCAAAATCATTTGCACGTATCTTCTATAGGAACGCAATCAACATTGGTCTCCCAGTTGTTGTTGCAGACATTGAAGCTGATGATGGTGATATTCTATCTGTTGATTTGGAAAAGGGAATCATTGTCAATGAAACCAAAAACATTGAAGTTGAATTCCAGGCTTTTGAAGAATTCATGATAAATATATTGTCTGATGGTGGTCTAGTTAAACATTATTTAAAAGAAAAAGAATAAGTTTAATTTAATTGATGGGATGTTTGCTTAAAATCGTATTGTTATAGTAAACTATATCTTAAATTAATCAAACTTTTACTTTAAAGGCTATCATTTTGAAATATATTTTTTCTTTTATATTTTTAGTAGATTATTTCTAAAAAATTAATGTTTTTTCATATTTTTTCATATTTTTTCAAAATGATTTTTTAAGATTAACTAATAATCAATACATAAGTTTATAATAAACTTATTCTATAATATTATAATAATCAATTAAATTTATTAATTAAAATTAATGACATAGCTATTTTTAATTATTTTTTTAATTTTTCAAGATATGAAAAATTAATTATGTTTTAATTTATTATTTTTATTGAGATTTCAAATTTAGATTGATTTTTAGCTATGTTTGATGATTAATGATTACAAAAGATAGTGAGGTGAAAATATGGTTTGTCCAGTTTGTGGATCTGATGAAGCAGTCATTTTAAAGAATAAGCTTATCAAGGGTAAAAATAAGGAAATCAGAGAATTCCTATTGAAATGTGATGAATGTGGATCTGTTTATAATGAAAGAATTTCCCAAGATAACCCAAAACCATTTAGATTAATCATTAGTGAACATGAAGATACTCATAAGATATTTATTGACTTATTCCCTGATGAACAACTTGCTGTTGGGGATTTCTTAATGTCCGAGCTTGGAAAAGTGAAGATCACTTCTTTAGAGCTTGAAGGAGAAAAGAGAGTTAAGAAAGCTATTGCTCGTGATGTAAAGACCATTTGGGCGTCATCTGAAGAGATTCCTGCACGTTTTGGAGTTTCAATTGACTTGCATGGAAAGGTCGCTTCATTCAAATGTGAAACAGAACGTGACTTCAAGATAGCTGTTGATGATATTCTAAAAATTGACAAGTATGTTGCAAGAGTTCATGTGATTAAGACAGAAGAGAGAAAAACCACTAAAGGTTATGCAAAGGCAAAAGTCATTAAAAGGGTTTATGCAAAACCTGTAAAGTTCAATCATTACGATTATGACTTGACTAAATTCATTGTTCAGGCAAAACCTTTGAATAAGCATAAAAGTTAATTAAACGACAATTTACAATTTTTAATTGGGATTCTATAGTTTATCCCAAATAATCTATTTTTATTATAGAGGATAATATGAAAGTATTTATAGAAACTTATGGATGCACATTCAATCAAGCCGATTCTGAAATCATGGCAGGTATTTTAAATGCCAATTCCATTGAAGTTGTAGACACTCAAGAGGAAGCTGATGCAATCATTGTAAACACTTGTTATGTTAAATTGCCTACTGAAAGCAAGGTGATAAATAGAATTAAAAAGCTTCAAAATGAATTTCCGGATAAGGAAATCATTGTTGCAGGATGTATGGTTGAAGTGGATCCTAAAAAGCTTGATGCAATTGGACCAAACTGCTCTTGGATTGGCCCTCACCAATTGAACAAGACTGCTGATGTTGTTAAGTCAGCTATTGGAGGGGAAGTTACCAGGGAGTTTGGCTTTTCAGATGAGCCTAAAGTTTGTGTTCCTAAGATACGTCAAGACCCATATGTTCATGTTATCCAAATCTGTGAAGGTTGCTTAGGCTCCTGCAGTTACTGTTGCACTCGCTTTGCAAGAGGACATCTAAACAGTTATCCAATTGAGGATATTGTAAAGGAAGCAAAACAAGCTATTGAAGAGGGCTGTGTTGAAATTGAGCTTACCGCTCAAGACACTTCCGCATTTGGAAAGGATACTGGTGAAAGGCTATCTGACTTGATTAAGGAAGTGGCTAATTTAGATGGTGACTTTAAAGTGCGTGTTGGAATGATGCACCCTAAAAACATAGGAAATGACCTTGAGGATTTAATTGATGCATTTAAGTTGGAAAAGGTATATAAATTCCTCCATTTGCCTATTCAATCTGGCAGTGATGCAGTCTTGAAGCATATGAGAAGGAACCATACTGTTGAGGATTACAAGAAAATTGTCTATAGGTTCAAGGAGGAAATCCCAAACCTTACATTAGCTACAGATATCATTATTGGCTATCCGACAGAAACCGAAGAGGACTTCTTGATGACTGCAGACTTGATTGAAGAGATCAAATTCAATCTGATTCATTTATCCAAGTATCAGCACAGGGAAGGTGCAAGTTCATCTGATCTTCCAAATATCCCATTTGAGGATATGAAAAGAAGGTCTAAAATTCTCTCTGATATTAAGTTTGGAATTATTGAAGAGGAAAATAAGTTCCTTAAAGATAAGGAATTAAATGCATTGGTTGTTGGTGAAGGTTCCAAAGGTGGTTTCATTGCAAAAACCGATTCATATATTCCAGTGGTTGTTCAGGATGTTGAATTGGGAGAATTCATTAAGGTTCATATTGATGAGACAACTGGAACTTATTTGATTGGTCATAAGATTTAATGGTTTTTTAAGATTTGTTTAAAATCATTCAATTATTTTTAATTTTTATTTTAGATTGTTGATTTTTTAAAAATTTTTTTAAAAAATTTTTTTTATTTATTCTTTCTTATTTTTCTTTTAAAAATATTCATTGTTCCTTAATGATTTTTTTAAGGATTTTATTCTAATTTTCATTGCTTTTATCCTATAATTTTCATTATTTTTTTATTTAGAAAATTCTTAGAAAATTTAGATAAAAAACTCTTTCTAAATTGACTATTTTTAGAAATAACACTTAATTTATCTTGTATTTTTATTTTAAAGGCTAATTAATTTTTTATTTTGCTTTTAAAGAAAAATTTCTTTCTTTGCTTTTTTTAAAGACTATTTGTTATTTATTTGTTAAAATAAAGATATTTGGCTCTTTATTTAAAGAATTAAGAGTTTTTAAAGAGTTTAATTTTTAAGAGTTCTATGGCTTTAAAATACTCATTTTTCATATATTTTTTATCAAATTTTTTTAATAAGTTTTAATATTTCTCATTATTAAAAAATCTATATTTTTATAACTATTTTTTGGATAATAAGTGATTTAATGCAATTAAAAAAGCAAAACATTTATATACTATGTAAAACACACTTTCAATTGGAGGTGAAAATATGAGTGAATTACCAATCGCACCTGTCGGTCGTATCTTAAAAAATGCTGGCGCACAAAGAATTAGTGATGATGCAAAAGTTGCATTAGCTGAAGCTCTTGAAGAAAAAGGTGACGAATTAGCTAAAAAAGCAGTTAATTTCGCACGCCACGCTGGTAGAAAAACCGTAAAAGCTGAAGATATCAAATTAGCAATCAAATAATTTTGTTATCTCTAGTTTTTAACTGTTAACTATTGGCCAAGATCTTTATTGGCCAATTATTTTTTTTTCAAATTTTTATACTATTTTTATACTATTTTTATACTATATTTATCAATTTTTATCTATTTTTATACTGTTTATATACTATTTCTTATTATTTCTAATTATTCCATCTATTTTCGATTCATAGATCCTATTTTTGAATTTATTTTTCCATTAAGTTTATATGTAATTATCAACATATCTTAATATGTCTATCATATTATTAGATAGGCTCTAGACATCGGTTTTTTAAAGATTCTGTTATTAAAAAGAGTTATTTTCCAATGGAATTTTTCGATTAAATTTCAAAAAAATCTTTATTTAGAAACATTTATATATAATTATAAACATACTTTAATGAGTAAGAAGGACCGGTGGTCTAGGGGTATGATACCGCCTTGACATGGCGGTGATCACGAGTTCGAATCTCGTTCGGTCCATTTGCCGTAGTAGTTCAGTTGGGAGAACGCCAGACTGAAGATCTGGATGTCGCTGGTTCAAGTCCGGCCTACGGCACTTTTTTTATCTAAGGATATTTAGTTTTATTTTATACGAACTATTTTTAAAAAGAAAAAAATAATAAATTAAAAAATTTATTATATGAGTCTTGGGCCTGTTTTTTGATTAGGATCCACTTTTTGATTATCAAGCACGTGATTGAGTTGATCCATAATGATATGGCCTGAAGATGTACCAATCTTGCTTACACCAGCAGCTAATACGTTATTGGCCAATTTGTAATTGTCTATTCCACCAGCTGCTTTCATTTCAAGGTGAGGTGCATTCTTTTTCATGATTCTTAAGCTTTCCATTAAAGAGTAGAAATGCTGTTTTCCATTGAATCCGCTAGAGGTTTTAACAAAGTCTGCTCCAGCTTCTTCACACATTCTGGAAGCTCCTGCCATTTCATCTTCATTGAGAAGAGGGTTTTCAATGATCACTTTAAGTATGTGGTCTCCAATAGCTTCCTTAACAGCTTTGATATCATTTTTAACGTATTCAAAGTCACGTTCCTTGATTGCAGGAATATTTGCCATCATGTCAATTTCATCTGCACCGTCAGCAATTGCAGCTTTAGCTTCAGCCACTTTTCCTTCAGTGTTTCCTGCACCTAATGGGAAGTCGACAACGGTTACCACTTTCATATCAGTATCTTTCAATTCTTCTTTTGCCAATTTGACAAAATGAGGTAAAACTACAACTGCATAAAAAGGATATTCCTTTGCTTTTTCGAAAAATGCTTTCATTTCTTCACTTGTTGCAGTATTATCTAAATGAGTAAATTCAATAGCTTGTGCTAGTTTTTCAGCTTTATTGATCATTTCGTTCATCTCCATATTAAAACGATTTTTTAATTTTAATCTCCAATAAATATAATGTTTATTAATTTAGTTTTATATGTATATAATAGTTAGTTTAACTTCAAACTATATAATACTTTTGACTTGTTTGATTGTTTCAACTTTGGGTATTTTTTTAATAAAACAAATATTGAAACTTAATTTAAACTAATTTTTTAGCCATATAAGGACCTTTACGCTCATAACCAAATTTACGATAATAATTTCTTGCTCCAATACCACTGATAATCAAAAGCTCTTCCTTGTCTTGATCAATGCTTATCTCTTCAGCACGTTTCAATAGCTTTTCACCAAATCCTGTGTGCTGTCCGATATTGTTACCTTTCTGTCCGATTTTTATCATGTTTCCATAAACATGCAATTCACGTACAATAGCTGTTTTATCATCAATCTCTTCTCTATGAGCTTTCTCAGAAGGCATTCTTAATCTTAGGAATCCTGCTAATGTCTCTTCATTCTTATCTTCAATGGATAGGAAATGTTCCTTTCCTTCTGTAGCAATGTAATCCTCTTCAAATAATTTATAATCATCAATTGAATAATCTTCCTTGGTCTTCTTATGGCCTATTTCCCTGCATCTTATGCATTGGCAATTGATTTTCTCCTCTTCAAGACGATTGTAGACCAGTTCTCCAAGGTTGGATTTCTTAACTCCATCTTCAATTAATGTAGATGGGATATCCCTTTGTATTCTCATGGTCCTTACCCATTTTGGCAAGATCTTTTTGATTTGAACTATCAACTCAACAGCTTCCTCGTCACTATACGGCCTGTATCTGCCATCTTTCCATAATTTGTGAAGTTCACTGCCATCAGTTACAAGGCAAGGATAAATCTTAAGCATGTCTGGCTTGAAGTTCTCATTTGTAAATATGGTTTTAAACATTTCCAAATCTTTCTCTGGGCATTGCTCTATTCTTGGCTCATCTCTTGCAAGAGGGAAAAGCCCCGGCATCATGTGCATAGCAACCTTTACTCCAGAATCCCTTAGAATCCTGTTTGCTTCAATGACATCCTCAACTGTATGACCTCTTTTGATTTTTTCATAAATGTGATTATGAATGGTTTGAACACCTAATTCAACCCTTGTAACACCCATATTCAACATTCTGTCAACATGAGGCTCCTTACAGTAGTCTGGTCTGGTTTCAAATGTCATTCCAATGCATCTTACCTTAGAGCTTTCGTTAATTCTTTGGATGTCATCTATAAGCACATAATCATTTGGAGGATATGTCTTAAGGGCATTGTTGCTATATGGAGGATACTTTAGAAGATCTTCCTTTTCAAATGATTCAATATCTCCAATTTCAGTGATGTTTTCAAGAATCACTCCAAAGTCACTCATTGCCTTTAGGCATTGTGAAACGAACCATTCCTGATAGCATATGTCTTTTGAAGGGAATGTTCCTCCCATGATGATGAGTTCAACCTTATCGATTGGGTGACCTACCTTATGCAATTGCTTAAGGCGGTTGTAGCACTGGACATATGGATGGAACTTAAACATCCTTCCTCTAAGCGCTGCAGGTTCCTCTCCAGTATAGCTTGGAGGTGCAATGTCACTTTCAGGACAATAGTAGCATCTTCCGTGAGGGCATTGGTGTGGATGGCACATAACTGCAACAATAGCCACTCCAGAGATTGTTCTGGTTGGTTTCTTTCTTAAGAGATTGGAAACGATTTTCTTCTCTTCAAGGCTTGCATGTTCAAGGATTACAGAATTGCTCATAAATTTTTTAAGATTTCTATCTCTACAGAGCTGTCTTTTTTCCACTTCAAGCTCACGGCGAGTAGTTATCTTTCCATTTATGATATCCTCGATGATAATTCGACATGCTTCTTCCATTAAGTTCACCATATAAATTTTTCAATATTTCTTAAGATTCAATTTGATTTCTTATTAATATATTTTATTGCTTTTAAAATATTAATTTATTTTCATATATTAATAAATTTTATTACTATTAAAAAAATATTTAGATAAGTTTATATAATTTTCATTTCATATTCTTAAATAATGGAAATTATGTTCAATGATATGGAATATAACTGACATTTTATGGCATAATTTCATTAAATTAATAATTGAGGTAATAGAATGAAAATTAAACAATTATTAGGTATGATGGCTTTAGATGCTAACGCAAATGAAGTAGGTAAAATCGATGATGCTGAATTTGATCCTGTAGAAGGAAAAATCAATGCAATAACCATTGTCCTTAAGAAAAACTTCATCTCTTCCAACAAAATCGAAATTGACTTTGAAGATGTTAAAAGCATTGGAGATTACGTTTTATTAGATAAGGAAATCAACAAAGAAGCTGCAATTGAAGAAGCTGAAAAAGCAAAAGAAGCTAAAGAAGAAGTGGAAGAAGTTGAAGCTGAAATTGTTGAGGATGATGAAGCAGAAGAAGTGGAAGAAGAGGCTGAAGAAGCAGCTGAAGTAGAAATAAATTAAATTTAATTTTTATTTATTTTCTTCTTTGAATACTTTTTAAAACTTATTGGTGATAATATGAGTATTTGTGATATTCGAGGAGAAACCATTGATATAGGTTCTTTCATAAGATATACTGGTACTGGTACCATAAGTAAAGTTGTTGATTTGAAAGAAGAAGACAACGAGCAATGGGTAAAATTAGATGAACCTGCCTTATGGTATGCAGCTGATTCTTTAGAAGTCGTTAATGAAAAAGACATCGTTGATTCAGATAACCTTGATAAGGACACTCTTGAGCAAGTCAAGGACATTAAGGAAGGCTATGAAGAACTCAATGCTAACCTAAATGATATTCAAGGTTGTGAAGGTGGAGGATAATTATCCTCTCTCTTTTTATTTTTACTTTTTTTTAAATTTTTACAATATTTTATTCCATTATTATATTTGATCAAATATTTTTTTAGATCCTTTTTTTTTAAAAATAGTCAAGAGATAATTAATTAACTGATTAATAATTATCTGCGAATTTCTTAATGTTATGGGCTAATTTTGGACCAATTCCATCAACTCTCTGAAGCTCTTTTTCTGAATATGGTCTTAAATCATCGCCGAATACATCAACCAATGCTCTTGCACGACGTCTACCTAAACGTTTGACTCCAATCACAAGAGGGATTATGTCTTCCTTTACACCATAGTAAAGCCTTGCAGAAAGGAAATCCAAATCTTTTGAATAGGCGTATTTTCCAAGAACTTCAAGGGTATTCTTTGTAAAGCGGACAAGCAATGATGCTTCATATGCAGAGCGTCTAGTTGATGAAGAGTATACATGATAAGCATTTTCAATTTGGTACTCAGTCCTTTCATTAATCCATTCGATTAAGGACACCGCTGTCGCTTCAGGGTTTCCGATGTCAATGGCAAATAGGCCATAGTTTGATAGCATTTCACGTACTGGGTCCTTGGATTTTCTGCCTTTAAATGCAATGAGAGGCATGTCTGGAGTTTGTGCTAATTGGTAAATAAGTTCTTCACTCTTAAAGTTATCAAGATTGTTTGCATATTCCTTGATCTTTACAGCTGTTTCAACACTATAATTGGATCTTGCAATCAGATTACCAAATGGAGTTGTTTTGAGTCCACTTGGAGTGGCTTGGAGAATCTGGTTTTGAAGCAAGAATTCCAAAGCGTTCATGATTTCAAATTTCAAGCTTTCTTCAGCAAAGAAGCTCATGGAAGAATTTGCAGTCATCTGATATCCATAAAATGTCTTGGTGAAAAAGTCTTGAAGCTCTTCAGGGGTTTTTGATAAAGTGGATGCCACTTGTGCAATTATCTGCTTAAATACAGCATCCTTGTTTTCAATTAATTTAGAGTTTGTAGGCTCTACTTGACCATTGATGTAACGCTCTTCAAGGGTAATTGCCTCTTCCATGGATTTGGCAATCAAGTAGGAATAACCTGTATCATCATATTGTGGTCTTCCTGCTCTACCTGACATTTGCTCATAATCAAAGACAGGAATTGCTTGAGGGCCATCTGAAGTCCATCTTGTATAGTCTCTGATAACCACATATTTTGAAGGGAGGTTAACCCCATACATTAAGCTTGGAGTAGCAGCAATCATTAGGATATTTCCATTCCTGAATTCCTCTTCAATGATTTCCTTTTGTTCACTGAAAAGACCTGCATGGTGGAAAACAGCACCATTCTCACAGCTTTCCGCTAATTTAAGGCAAGTTGAAGTTGGCCTTGACCCCTTTTTCTCAGGAACTGCAAGCAACTTGTCTGCAACTTCCTTGAAGCGTTGCTTTTGCTCAGCAGTAGTCTTTCTCTTTAGCTTGCCTGCAACATAGTTTGCCAAGCTTTCTGTAAATCTTCTTGTTGATACAAAGCTTAATGCCTGTGCATCATCTGATATGGCCTTTTCAATAACCTTTACAACCACATCATTCTTGTTTTTTGTATTGAACATTTCAGCATCCAAAACATCCTTATTCAATGGGACTGGCCTGTAGTCATGTTCCACAACAGTTGCATCCAACCAGCTTTCGATTTCACCCATGTTTTCAAGTGTTGCAGACAATGCAATGATCCTTAAGCTTGGATTGATTATTTTTGCCCTTGTGATTGCACATTCTATTGTAGGGCCTCTTGTAAATTCACCAATCATATGGAACTCATCGATGATCAATGTATCGACTTCCCTTAATGCATCCCATGAAAATCTGGTCAATGCATCAAATGATTCAAATACCATGACTGACAAGTCTGCAGATGATGGATGCTTTCCTACCTTTATTCCAAATTCCTCGAATTTCTTGAATTCCTTTACCTTTTCATTTTGGATTGAAAGTAGAGGTGCAGCATAAACTGCCTTTCCACCATCTAAAATGGATTTGAGAGCTGCCATTATTCCAAG
>JAGCLR010000018.1 GCA_017646885.1 Methanobrevibacter sp.
AATTGAGCTTGCAATTCCTTGAAGTTTTCATTAGCTTTCAATTCAGGATAGTTTTCAGCAACAGCAAACAAGGTCTTTAAGGTGTTGGACAATTGATTGTTAGCTTCACCAATTTCCTTAACTCCGTTTGCATTCATCAATCCAGCTCTTGCTGCAGTTACATCTTCAAATACAGAGCTTTCATGAGCTGCATATCCTTTTACGGTTTCAACTAAATTAGGAATCAAATCTGCTCTTCTGTTCAATTGAACATCAATTTGAGCCCATGCATTCTTAACTTTGTTTCTTGCAGTTACAAGGCCATTGTAAATAGCTACAATAGCTACAAGAATAATGATTATTATAACGATTAGAATTATCAATAAAAGATTCATAGTTTCACCTACGATATTTTGTTCTATAATTATTACAATCATTTGATTTATATTTGAAAATCATTCAATTGATTGAAAGGATTTGGCTTCGATAAATCAAGATTATAATCACTATGAAAATATTTATTTTCCTTTATATATTTATTCTTTTTTATTTAAATTTATTAAAAAGTAATATTTTTATAAAAAGTAAACTATATTTGATTTAAAACTGATATAAAAAAAGGATATTTGATTAAATTATTTTTTAAGTGCAAAGAAAGCAATTGGCAATGCAAGCAAGGTAATGAATGATGAAATGAAGTAAACAGGAGCATATCCGCTTGTAGCACTTACAAATGATCCAAGCAAAGCTGGTCCGAATCCCATAGTTCCATCACAGAAAATGAAAAATGTTGATATTGCATAAGGGCGGCGGTTTGGAAGAGTATCCCTTGTTACAATAGCTGTGCAAGCTGAATTCAATGTACCGAAACCAAGTGCTGCACAGACTGCACAGATGAAAACGGTTAGTGCAGAAGGCATCCAAGCAACTAAAAAGAGCCCTATTGCCTGTGCAATGATTCCAGTGAAACATATTATCCTGTCACCGTAATTGTCCTGAATTCTACCTGCAATAGGTCTTGAAGCCACTAAAACGATTGAATAGATTATAAAGAATAGGGAGAATGCACCTACCAAATCAACTTCAACAGCATACAATCTGTAAAATGACAATATGGAAACATATCCAAGGCTTGTAAGTCCAGTAAATAGAGATACAGGAATTGCTGGAATCTCAAATATCTTATCTATAACTCTTCTGATTGATCCTTTTTCTTCTCCAGTCTCTTCATCATCTTCCCTAATGCCATTTTCAATCTCACTATTATGAATTATCTCATATTTGCTTATGTCCAAAAGGATTATGCATAACAATCCAAGGAAAGCAAAGCTTGTTGCAAGGGAGAAAGAGCCAATTGATCCCCAATTGTCATAGAAGAATCCTGAAATGTAAGGGCCTAATCCAACTGCAATTGTAGTTCCAAGCATGAAGTATCCAAATGCCTCTCCAAATCTTTTTTTAGGTAATATTGCTGAAGCTATTGTTACGATTGCATTTGCAGAAGCTCCAAATCCGAGCCCATGGATAAATCTTACAATCAAAAGAATAGTTACATTGTTTGCAAAAAAGTAGAAAATGCATGCCAAAAAGTGAATGCTTAAGAAAATAACTGCTAATTTCTTCCAATCCCTTCTCTCAAGTGCATTTGCTGAGTATATTCTTGAACAAAGCCCTCCAAAGATGTATATTCCAGAAACAAGCCCTGCTATGGTTGCACTTGTTCCCATAGATGTGGCATATTCAGTGACTGTAGACATCAATGCATACATTACAAGAGCGGTAAATAGCAATGCACCAAATATTAAAAAGAAGTCTATGGTGAATATCTTATCTTCATTTTGATTGGAAGTTCTTATAGCATTCA
>JAGCLR010000181.1 GCA_017646885.1 Methanobrevibacter sp.
AATGTCTATCACTATAATTTACCTGATATACAGCAGCGTGCAGTTGGGGAATATCTTAAGATTGACGGCTATCCGTTCTATAGAGTTGTGGACAGGAGCGGTAATATACTTGACATTGAAGTAGATGCTCGCGACCTCGATAAACTTGAAAACCTTATAAAAGCGTTGTAATTATAGGAGTTCTGTAATACGTAAAAAAGTGGAGCCTTATGTATTGCTCCACTTTTCTATGCGTTCTTGAATTACCGTTTTGGGCAATCGGGCATTGATATTCATTAAATTCTGTATCTTTGTTATCGCTAATTGAGGCGAGAGTATTTTTGTTTCTACCAAATAGTCAAATACATATACAATGCCTTTAACAGTCACATTTGTTTCTATAGCTTTTTTACGTAGCTGCCCATCGCCTGTTAGCAATGCATAGTTGTTAATCTTTGCATAATGCCACACAGCACAATCTGTAATAGACACATTACCACCGGCTCTACTCTGTAAATCGATAATGTCAATCAGTCCTTTCGTGTCAAAATTTTGAACTTTCAATTTACCATTCTTGATAAACTCGTTTATGGCCTTGAGTTGTTCAGGTTCTTTTAGTTCATTGATGACAAAATCAACTGTATGCACTGTTATCGGTAATTCAAAGAATTCTTCCAACAATCCTATTGAGTAAAGATCTATGAATATATTTGTGTCATTTACTACAATTTCCATACTATACCAAGTTTAGCTGATTTCTGATTGCATTTACTGGAATATTCAGCAGCGAGCTTGCTTTTGATATAGAAATAATTTCGCTTGCCAAAGCACGATATACTAAACGTACGAAGCGATTGGATTCTTCTTGTTTATAACGACTTTTTTCTACCTCTTCTTTGAATCTTTTAGTTTGGTTCTTCTTGATGCAGAAAGTTCTGTATCGAGCATCGGTTATAATATTCAGTTCTTTTGCTTTGTACATCAAAGCATCAATGGATATTCCAAATTGAAACTGAATATCCTGTAGCTCTTGCAATGAAATATCCTTTCGGTTCATGCCAATTTTTTGAATGAATACGCTTTTGGAGATAAGCATTTCATTTGCAAATAAGTTGCAAAAACTTTCAATTCGCTTTTCGTCTATTGAATTGTCAAAGTTGAGAAGCAAATGTCCCAATTCATGCAATGCAGTGAAACGTTTGCGTTCACTATCGAAATTCTTATTGAGTACAATTACAGGATTTTTACCATTAGCATATCCGCTTAATCCGTCAAAGCTATCAGGTGCATCTATCTCAATAACTTTTATTTTGTTTTCCTCCAGAATTTCGATAAGGTTATTGATGCCATCCTCACCAAGTTTCCATTCTTCTTTAATTCGGGCAACTATGGGGAAAATATCATATTCTCCTTGAATCAAGACATTATCATATACCGACTTAAATTCAGTTTGTATATCAATGATAGATTCTATTTCAAAATAACGTTCTAATTTATCTCTAACTAATTCTTTGATAGTATCTATTTGTTTTGCACCCAATTTTGACTTTTTGCGAAATTCAACGTTGTCAATAGACACAGCAATAGGGCGAAAGAAGTAATCAATGCTTACTCCTAACGTATTTGACAAAATAATCAGAGACTTGCTATCAGGCATCATTTTCCCGGTCTCATATTTTGAAATGGCTTGTTTGCTGAGTGCAAAGCTCGCCTTTTCACAAAGGGAGTCCATTGATAGCCCTTGCATTATGCGTGCCTGTTTTAATCTTATTGGAAATATCTCTTTCATGGTTTTATATTTTGGGTTTACAAAAATAACAATAATAATTTATTTGTAAACTATCAAATTGCCATAAATTTAATATTTTAATATTTTTGCAAGCGAGCGAAATATCAATCTCGCTTGAATGTTTTATCGCAAGTGCAGCCGAAAATCGACAATGTAATTGTCAAAAGTTTCCACAAAGAAACTTTTATTCTATTTCTACAAACGGGGTTTTGTAAAACTTCTCACTCCTTACCTTTCTTCTTGGTGAATACAAGCTACAATGCGGTGTCTTTGATTGTCAGTAGCTCTATGCCGTTTATTTGGGCGAGGCTTTCCCTCAATCGCCACGCAAGAGCATTGTACAAATCACAAAGGTGTATTGATTTTTGTAAATTTCGCTTACATTTGCAGTTATAAAGCATTTGTAAGCGGATTTTATGAGACACTACATATCAATCATCATTCTTGTACTCTGTCTGGTGGCTTGTAACAGAC
>JAGCLR010000182.1 GCA_017646885.1 Methanobrevibacter sp.
ACATCTTCTAAAATTTCTTTAGGACTGTTAGCTGCAACAACTGCAAGTCTACCTTTACCTAATTTTAAAGATTGAATAGATTTTTCTGAGCCGAGAGTGACATCTCCTGTGTCTACTGCAACTCTTATTCCTCTTTCTATATCCATCATCTGCCTCCTAAATTTTAATTTAAAAATATCATCTATCTCAAGATAAGAAAAATTTTATAAATAATCATATCTTACTCAAGATAAAATTTTCATAGAGTAATAAAATATGTGCTATTAAATAAATAAAATTAAATAACAAATATGAAATTAAACTATTACATTTAATTATAATACATCTATTATTTATAATTTATTGATATTTTAATAGAATATTTTACAATAAAATCATTCTTAAAACTAAGAATAACTATGAATATGAAAATTATAATATAAATAAAAAATTAAGAAAATATTAAAAATTAAAATATTTAATAAATTCTTAATTCAAACTCTAAATTTTAATATATCTAGTTTAATATACATCTGGTTTCATTGTAACACTTACTGAACCAGTACCTAAAGGAATTGGCTGACCAATAATGATATTTTCAATAATACCAGTTAAATCATCCATTTCTCCTCTGATACTTGCGTGAAGCAAGTGCTTACCAGTTTCTTCAAATGCTGCACGAGCAAGAACACTTGATTTTTCACCACTAATACCATGTCTTCCAATGGATTTTACAACACCTTCAGAAGTCATCATATCAGCAACTAACATAATGTGTCTGATATCAACAGTCAAACCTTGGTCTGATAAGGTACGGTTTAACTCATAAACAATAGCGTTACGAGCAGCTTCAATACCTAATACAGTTTCAATTTCGTGAATGTCGTTAGTGGTTGATCTAGCCTTGTCAATACCTTCTTCATTGAAGATAGCCTTAAGGTTAGAACCTTCAGTATGGATAATCCACTCATCATCACCTTTACGGATAATGACTTTACCAATACCTTTTGTTCCACTGATTTGCATATCACGAACTTTATCAGCTAAAAGCCTAATTTCTCTGATAGTAGGATTTCTAGGTCTGAAAGTTAACTTATAGTCATCTTCAATTTCTACTTTCTTGAAGATCTTTTCAACTTGTGCAATGATGCTATCATAATCTAATCTTCTATCTTGGATTTTTCTCTCATCGAGAGTGACTATAACTTGCATTCCACCATAATCTAAGTTGAAATCAGATAATATGTCATTAATGGTACTTTTACCAATCTTATTCGCTAACTTTCTTACGAATTCTTCATCATTCTTGTACTCTTCCTCGAAGTAAATATCCATGGTAGGTGTGGAAATCTTTTTCCTAGCATCTACAATTTCAATTAACCTTGGAAGACCGAGAGTTACGTTTAACTCAGCTACCCCTGCGTAGTGGAAAGTACGCATGGTCATCTGAGTACCAGGTTCTCCTACAGATTGCGCTGCAACAGTACCTACTGCCTCTCCAGCTTCAATATAAGCTCTTTCGTAAGCTTCGTCAACTTTAAGTACCAATTCATTTAATTCATCATCAGTTAACTCTCTTTTAATATAAACTCTTATTAAGTCTTTAATATAACTTGGAGGGAACTTGATCTCATTTTTAACTATTACGTCTAAAACTTTTGAAATAGCTTCAGGAACATAATTATATTCTTCAATGCTAAGTTCTTCTTCAAGAGTTTTGATTAAATAGATAGTGTTATCTTTTGGATATTCAATATTGTCTGCAAGCTCATTTTCAACAAGAATTAAGGTATTTAACTCATTATAAGTTAATTTTTCTTTAATGAAAGTCATTGCAGATTCAATAATATCAGTTTCTTCAAACTCAATTTCATTATTCTCATATATTTCTTCTACAAGAACTATTTTAGTGACTGCCTCACTTAATTCACCATCATCTAATACACCATCACTGTAAAGTTGTGATAAGCTAATTACATAAACTTCAGATGAATTAACCTTATTCTTTTTAAAAGCCTTTTCAACAGTTTTGATGGAGTCAATTAAATCATCTAATTCCTCAAGACTTAAATCTCCATCATCATAAGACTGTTGGAGATTTTTGATATATTCTTTAGAAAAATCAATTTTGCTCTTTTCAAATAATTCTTGAACATTAATTGCTTCAGATATCTCTTTAGTATCAGTCATAAAATTGCCCCCTCAATTAGTTATCCTTAATCCTCATTTCGTCAATAAGTTTGTCTAGGTTTGCTACATGACCGAAGTCACTTTTTGCTGGGTCAATACCTTCTTCACCAAATACACTTTGAATGACTTGACCTTTGTTGTCTGTGACTAATCCGTCAGATCTTACATTTAAGTCTTCAAGTGCATTTACAAGTCTTCTTTGCATGTAACCGGATTGTGCTGTACGGATAGCTGTATCTACTAAACCTTCTCTTCCACCCATAGCGTGGAAGAAGAATTCTACAGGGTCTAATCCTTCCTTATAACTGGAATGTACAAATCCTTTTGCTCTTGCCCCTAACTCATGTTTTCTGAAGTGAGGCAATGGTCTTGCTAAGTATCCTCTTGTAATACGTCCACCACGAACAGATTGCTGACCTACACAAGCAGTAATCTGAGCAAGATTCAACATAGATGCCCTTGCACCTGTACGTGCCATAACTACAGAGTGGTTTTCAACAGCCATCACATAATCATAGGAGTCCTCTTGAGATTGTTTACCCATGGTAAGGTAACCTTCTGCAATTTCCCCTGCTGTGTCCCTAGCTTCCCCAAGAACTTGCACAATACGCATTTCCAAAGTTTCCTCCGCACTTCTACCAGGTAAAGGTTGGAGAAGTCCTTCTTCATAGGTTGCAATTAACTTGTCTACTTCCTGTTCCGCCTTATCCAAGTGAGCATCAATTACCTCAATTGCCTCTTCTGGAATTTCCTCATCATTAGTACCAGTGGTAATACCGGTTTTCATGATACCGCAGATAGCAAGGTCAGTGGATCTGTCCAAGAATTCTTTTGCACGGGAAGGGCCATATTCCTTAACGATTGTATCCAAGATTTTACCAGAGAAGGAACCGTATGCTGCTTCGTCAATAGCACCATGGGTTAATTGACCGTCTTTGATTACTACG
>JAGCLR010000183.1 GCA_017646885.1 Methanobrevibacter sp.
CCAAGAATACTCATTATACCCTCACAGAGACATTTTAGGAAACTTAACCGATGCTATCAGTTTGAACTTGCCTGCAGAATTTGCAAAAATCAAGGCAGCGCATATTCTTGAAACTGTAGGATTTGAAAAGGAAAAATCCATGAGCATATTGTCCAAATGGCAAGATGAGTTAAGTGGAGGGGAAAGACACAGAGTAGCTCTTGCACAAGTTCTCATTAAAGAGCCTAACATTGTTGTATTGGATGAACCAACAGGTACTATGGATCCAGTTACAAGAATCATCGTAACCAATTCCATCTTGAAAGCAAGAGATGAATTGGACCAAACCTTTGTAATCATTTCTCACGATATGGATTTCGTATTGGATGTTTGTGATAAGGCAAGCTTAATGAGAGGAGGAAAACTCCTCAGTACTGGAACTCCAGAAGAAATCGTTGCAGAATTAACTGGTGAAGAAAAAGCAGATATGATTAAAGATCATTAACCAAACTTTTAGAAAAAGTTTGATTAAAATCTTTTTCTTTTCTTTTTTATTTTTTAATTATTTTTACTATTTTTCTATCAATAATACTTTAAAAACTAATGACAATACTCTATTTTATAACTATTTTTATAAAGATTTTCAAATATAATTAAAAACTTATATTAATATAAACAAACAAAATTTATAATGTTATAATATTAATTAAATTAAAACTATTAATATTCATTAAATTATTATTTTATAAAAATTTGAGGAAAAATTATGGTATGGGAAAACTCACCGTCACATATTTGCAGAGGAGGAGATGTTAGAGGACTCGCATTCTGTTGTCCTCCTGTAAAACCTTGCCCAATCATGGGAGCTTTAAAAGAAGTAGGATTAACTCCTCAAGAATTCTTAGACATTAAACAAAAGTTTGCAAGAGAAACTAGATTAGGAGAAGGACCAGCAACCTGTTTCGGATCACTTGTATGGTGCTGTAAAACTTCAAAACCATGTCCTTTAAGAGACATGACCTTACATCAAATAGGCATGAGTGAAGAGGAATACATGGACTTGAAACAGGAATTGTCTGAAGTGATCTTAAGTGCAGGAACTCCACCTACATCTAATGAAGCGGTATTTGCACTTTCACAAACCTTTGAAATCAGTGAAGCAGAAGCTGAAAAAGTGCTTGCAGACTGCAACAATGACTTAAGAATGGCAGTTAAATTATTAAAACTTAAACAATTGGAAGAAAAATAAATATTGCAAATTATTCTATTTATCAAATTTTCAAATCAATTGAACAAGAATAACGTGATACTATGGGATTGACTTCTCTCTTTTTTGAAGTGGAAAACAAGAACGTTTTTATTTTAGGCACTGGAGAAGTGGCTACAAGAAGAGCTCATCGCTTTTTAGACAAAGGTGCAAACGTTATTTTGGCAGGAAATTCAATTGATGAGGAATTGACTGAAAAAGGAGCTATTTTAACCCCGTTAAAAGACCTTGATCAAATGGTTAAATGGAGCGACATAGTAATCACTGCAAGCGGTGATGAGGAATTGTGCGAATACATAGCATCCATCAGTCAAGGAAAATTAATAAATAGGGCAGACAAACCAGAAAAAGGCAATATAATTGCACCTACAAGTTTCTTGATAGACGATATAGAAATATCCATTTACACAAATGGACAAAGCCCTTTAATGGCAAGAGAACTTAGAAAAAAAATCCAATCCATTATCACAGAAGAGGATATTCTCGAAATAAAGATTCAAGACCATGCAAGAAAAATACTAAAGGAAAAAATAGAAAGCCAAAGGGATAGAAGAGAATATCTTGAGGAAATTTTAGCTGATGCAGAAATAAGAAATTGCCTAAAGGAAAATAAATTGGATGAAGCAAAAGGACTTGTAGAGAATATCATTAACTCTAACTTATCATAAAATTATCATAACATAAAGGAGAATCAAAATTGATAATCAATATACGTGTTGACCACACTCTTGCAGACATAGAAACTATGGAAAATGTATCAAAAGACTTAAAAGAATTATTTTCCACTTTAAAAGAAAATATAGACATTAAAGAATATATTGAAATCAATACATGCAACAGATATGAATATTTCCTTTATACTGATGATTACAATAAACTTGACTTGGATTGCGAAAACAAGTATGTCATAATTCAATACAATGATGAAGCAGTATTGCATTTATTCAGAATGACATCCGGTTTGGAATCCATGATCATTGGTGAAGACCAAATTTTAGGCCAAGTTAAGGATGCCAAAAGGAAAAGTGAAAGAGAAGGCCATTGCGGAAAGAAATTGGATGCTGTTTTCACTAAGGCAATCCATGTTGGTCAAGTTGTTAGAAACAAGACTAAAATCAATCAAGGTTCCATTTCAATCGGTTCAGCAGCTGTTGACCTTGCTGAAGAGCACCTTGGAGACTTGCAGGACAAGCATGTTCTTGTAATCGGTGCAGGGAAAATGGGAACCCTTGTTGCAAAGGCATTGGCTGAAAAGAACTTGAAAGCTATTTTTGTTGCAAACAGAACTTACTACAAGGCAATCAAATTGGCAGAGGAACTTGAAGGTGAAGCAATTCTTTTTGACAACTTGGAAGAGAAATTGCTCAATGCAGATTTAGTAATAAGTTCCACTGGAGCGCCACACGCAATCATCAATAAAGAAAGATTATTGAGAGTATTTGATGAAAACATACCAAATAAAATGATATTCATTGATATTGCAAATCCAAGAGACATTGCAGAAGATGTTAAGGAAATCGGCATTGATTTGTTTAACATTGATGACTTAAGAGGAATTGCTGAAAAAAATAAAAAGCTTCGTGAAAGGGAAGTCATCGAAGCGGAAAAGATCATCGAAAGTGAGTTTGATTTGCTTAAAGAATCCTTTAATTTAATTGAAATAAATTCATTACTCGGTAGTTTAAGAGAGTCTATGGAAGAGATAAGACAACGTGAGAGCCAAAAAGGTATAGTTAAACTAAATGCGGTAGATGCAAAGGACATAAAAGTCATAGATAAGATGACTCAGTCCATAGTCAATAAAATATTTTATGACATTTCTGAAGGCATTAAAAAATCAGCAAAAGAAAATGAAGAAGATGTCATAAAAATGTGTGAAACTATTTTAAAAAGAGATTAAACTAAAAAATAGATTAAATTAATTAAAAAAATAGATTAAAATAAAAAATAAAAAAATTATTGTTAAAAAAAGAGAATGTTTTTATTCAAACATTCCTTTAACTTCTTCTTTTTCATATTTATTAAGCTCTAATGCGAAATAAACATCATCCATTGTTACTTTTTCCTTATCGTTTATAATTGCATTATGAAGAGCTGTTTTCAATATCTTTTCCTTAATGTCCCTTGGAGACATTCTTTTGGAAAGCTTTACTAATTTTTCAATGTCCAAATCATAAGCGATTGGGAAAGTGTCAAGGTATAGGTTGAAAATTTCCTTTCTTTCCTCATCATTTGGCAATTTGAATTCAATTTCCTCTTCAAAACGGCTTCTGATTGCATAGTCAATTGAAGATGGGTTATTGGTTGCTGCGATTGTTACAACCCCTTCATTTGGATTGATACCATCCATTTCAGTTAAAAGAGAGTTTACAATTTCAGAAACATCCCCTCTTAATGATTGGAAAGACCTATGCAATGCAATTGCATCTATTTCATCAATGAATATTAAAGAAGGAGCTGATTTTGAAGCGGTTTCATATAATTCATGAATCTTGCTTGCTGCATCTCCAACATGGTCTCCGATTAATGATGTAGCTTTAATCAAGAAAAGATTAATGTTCAATTCATTTGACAATGCCTTTGCCATCATGGTTTTACCTGTTCCTGGAAGACCATAGAACAAAACGTTTTTAGGAGCCCAATTGCCGAACTTTTCAGGATCTTGAAGATACTTGTATATGAGTCTTGATTTTTTCTTTGCATTTTCCTGACCTACAATATCATCAAAGAAAACATTAGATTTGACTCTCTTTACAGAATCCTGACTTTCATTTTCAGGAGTGACTATTGTAATGGAAGTGTTTTCCCCAATTACTGAGTCTTCTGGATATGCAGTAATGATTTTAAATGCAAAATCTGGAATGATCTTTTGATCGAAAAGGAAAGAACCAGTCTTAACATTTGTTCCGCTCCATTGATCTATTGCATACTGTTCAAAAAGAACCTTATCGGCTATCTCTAAATTTGGCCCTTCCAAAAGACCAAAATTAAAAGGATAACCTGCAGTTTCCAATACAAGAACCTTTGTTTCAATCTCATTAAAACTTGGCTTGTTTTTAATGGAAACTTCTGATTTCTTTTTGTTTGAACTTTTATTTTCAGATTTCACATTTACCACATCAAAATTATAAAATTGTTTAAAATACTTAAAA
>JAGCLR010000019.1 GCA_017646885.1 Methanobrevibacter sp.
TAAGTAAATGAATAAACAAATTAAAAATATAATAAATATGAGCAACGTATTATCATATGCACAATTAATGAGTGGACAAAACTCATTAGAGGCAATTAAAGAGGGTGCAAGACTTATTTGTGATCGTCGTGGTCGTTATGCGGACACAATCTCAAATGATGTTGAAAGAATTAAAGGTGAGATTTCTGTGATTAAAGGTCTCATCAAATCTATTGAAGACAATAGTTCTGTGCTCGATGATAAACACAAGTCGGATTTACTTGAACTTTGTGAAAAGTTGAAGCTTAGCCTTAAAGGATATTTACGAAAGTCGGAAAATCTACGCGATAGGTTTAAGAACAAAAAAATCAAGGTTTTAGCGTTCGGTCTAAAATCTGAAGGCAAGAGTACATTCACTCGTCGTTATACAGGTCTACCAGAAAGTGTAGTTGCTGTGAAGGGAGCTGGTGTTGATCAAGACAAAACAGGTGCATTAAGTGTTATATATCATGATAAAAATTACACAAAAGAAAATCCGAAGATTATAGTTCATTTTAAAACACAAGAAGAGATTTTGGCAGTAGTGAACTTCTGTGTTAGAAAATTGCGCGTATTACCGAATTTTAAGTTACCTAATTGTACAGATTCAGGTTATTCAACATGGAATGATCTTGCGTTAGTTCTAGATAACATTACAAAAAAAAGGGAAGCATATCAAACCTTGTCTTTACTAACTGACGGAAATAAAGTTGTCGATTTTGCCGCGCTCAAGTCATTTCTTAAAAGTGTATTTGAAAAAGAATCAAACTTTAATGATGTGAGAAAAGACTCTCATTCCTTACCTGTAAAGATATCTGAATTGCCATTGTATAATGATATGACAAATGACGTGGAAAGAAGGTATCTTTCTGTGGATCGTATTGAGATATATGCCAATTTGGGATATGAAGGGATATTTGAAAACTTTGAAATATGTGACACTAAAGGAATAAGTGCCAAGGCTGGTGGTGCTATGATTGTTGAGCAAGGTTTATATAATGATATCAACAATAGTGATGCTGTTTTTTCAATAAAAAGAGTTGGTCAGGGTGCACAATCAAAAGAATTTTATAGCAATTTAAGTAATAATATAATAAATTGTGATGAAGGTGTCAAGCCCGAGAGACTGGACAATAAACACTTTGCTATATTCAATTTGTTGGAACTTGCAGATAAAGATACCATTGATGATACCATTAACACTATTGATGAACTTAATCTGGCAAAATGTATTTATATTGGCTCATTGGGAGACAATATATCATACGAAGACATAATTATTGATGCTGATATATTCGCAAGGGCGGTTATTGTTGATATGCTAAGCAAGATTGTCGACTCAACAAAAGAGAGTGACGATTTGTTAATTGCTGATTGCAATAAACTTATTAAAGAAATAAGTGAAAATCAGCACTTGCTAAATGACTACTTGGTGCAGATTCAGAGTAATGTTAGTGACTTTAATGAAGAGGCAATTATACTTGAGAAGATAGCAGAACTTCGTAACGCGGCAATTCTTAAATTAGAGCAAGAGGCTAAGGTACATGATATTCCATTACAATGTGTTGTTTGTGGAATAGATGATGATGTCGTCATGAATAATAGCGGTGACTCCAAAGATGATTATTTTGATGATGAAGATGATGACTTAATTGATACTGGCAGTTCATCTAAATCAGATGGACCTGCATATCAGGAGCATTTGACCAGAAAATTGGTCATGGATGACCCAAAACGTGATATCCGAACCTTTGAGATGATAACTGCTGAGTCAGATGAAACTGTAATAGTCGACGTGTTGAGGAACCGCAAGAAATCTGACTCCGTGAGTGATTTGGCATTAGAGTATCTCCTGGATAAAGAGATTAAGGCTATAGCTGGTTCAAATGTGTACATGAATTCAGTAAAAGTTGACGGCTCGGTTAACTCATTGGGAGGATACATTGATAGCGTAAGCGCCCTGTTGTTTCGCAAAATAGAGGATAATATCAATACAACACACTCTCTACCTTGTAATATAGATAGCATAGTGGAATTAAGGACTAAGGTATATCGAGTGGTATGGGATGCACTGAAACTGACAGGTTTACTCGGTGAGTTGTCTGAAGAGGTGTTGGAGAGACATAAATATAACTATGTTATGGATAAGTGGTACCGATGGTATACATCGTCCATTAAGGATCAGTATAGCTCTATTATTGTTCCACAGCAGTCATATAATATTTTGATTGCATATTTCAATGGATTAAAGCATGACCCGGATTCTAATCTGAAGAGTGGCTCTGTCGTAGATTGGAATCGTCTAAAGCGTGCCGTGCAATATGCGTATAAGATATATGACTTTGAGGGTCGAATATTGGAAAAGATTGCAAATGAAGAATTGCTCCGCCATAACATTTTTAGAGCTCTGCATACTTCATTGAAAAACCCTGCTTTCGATATTGATATGAAAGGTATTTACCTGGGAAGAAGTGCAGACGAACTCTATAAGATCGGCATTATAGGTAAAGCAGAGCACGACAGGATCACAAATCAGTATAAATGGGATATTCTTCGTAATGCAAGAGAGCAGTTGAAGACCAAGAGTGTAACATCCTTACAAAATATTCAATAGCTTATATGAATACATTTGAACTTCAATATGGACAGGTTAATAATGTATTGATGTCTTTCAATACATCAAACTTACCTGTCGGTCTTTTTAGCAGTTTTAAACGTGAAAAGTTAGAAGTTTATTCATCTAACAGGTTCATTAATAACGCCCTTGATGTCAATCTTCACGAAAAAACAATAATCGTGAAGATTGATTGGGGGAAATATATAATGAAACAAGAACGTGAGGTTTTTATATTGAATGTAAAATATAATAACAGGGCTGTTGACTCGCTAGCTTTTAAGTTTCAAGTTAACTTTAAGAAGAAAAATGCTTCTACCAAACTTTCTATTTCGCAGACACAAGTCTTGTGGAATAAAGATATGTATGTTGACTTGATTATTGAACCGACACATTCACAATCTGAAAAGTGGAAATTCTTATCGGGTACTAAAGTCGTAAAATTTCCATTAGGTTCAAAATTCAAGCCAGTTGATGGTGAAAATGAAGTGCACTTCAATGTATTAGAAAAACAGAAAATCACATTGAAATATGAGCACTCTCTGCCAATCATGCCTCCTATTACGAAGGATCTGAGTGAGAAAATTATTGTTATGATTGGCTCAGAGTCATCTTCTTTTGATGTCACATTAGTGCCGAATAATAGTCCAAGTTATAGAATTAATGTAATCAGACTTACTCCATCCTACACAATTGGATGTAATGAACTTGATTTATGGAAATTACAAATTATAGATGAAAATCCATACGCATTTCTGTCTATTAATGATGTCATTACAGATTCTGACAAGTTAAAGATAAAAGCCCTGAATGAGCACGAATGGTTGATTTCACTTAAGTCTGTAAAAATGTTCAAAAAATTACCCTCATCAAGCATACTTGCTAATGTTGAGGTACAAGCATCTAGAACATCAAGTAAAAAAATAGGACTTATATTATCAACTATTCCTAACGATGATGTCCATTACATAAACATTAAGGAGGAAAATTGCTTACAATTTAACGTTCAAAACGAAGCAAGGTCCCCCTTTGTTGTTTATCGAGATAATTCATCCCAACAGATTCTACTTAATCTAAAGAATTTATCTCATACAGTAGTTGAGGATATTATTATATCATCAAGTAATGATAATGTTCAGATTGCAGAAAGTAGCAGACACATTAAAACTCTTAAGCCAAATCATAGTATTCCTGTTTCTGTAAAATTAAACTCAAATCTTTCAGTTGGTTTAGTACGTGCTACCATACAGGCTGTTGGCGATTATACTAAAAAGTGTTCATATGATTTGCATTATGAAATAAAAGAGAAGAAACACTGCACTCTAAATGTTGAGATAGTTAAAAATTCTTTTGTTGAAACCTTTGCTGGAGAAGAGTATACAAATCACAAAGTTTGCGAAATAATGTTGACTGCGTGTATGGATGAGAATTATGGAACTGTAGGTTCACTTCCAATAGTAGTAAGCGACATTAAAGCTTCGCAGTTATTCAGCATTAGAACGAATATAGCACAAATCGAGCCTGGTAAGACTCTAAAATGTGATTTGGTACTAAATGGTACTATTGGCCACGGTGAAGAGGTAAACGATTTCAATAAACTTATTGCTTTTAAATATGAACACAAGTAAGAATAAAATAGAAATTCCAATTACAGTAAAAAAACATGAAGGATATACTGTAAAATACCGTGCAAGGTTAGCTGATAAAATTACTTTTCCGATCTCGAATTCAGATGAGAGTCGTTTTGTGAGTATAGGAGGTTTAGAAATCTATGATTATGACCATTCAGCAAGGTTTATAAAAGAAGGACAGCGAATTAAGATTGAAGCGCCCTTTTGTTTTAATGCTCAGTTAGACAATACTGAAATAGAATTGAATTCTGATTCCTTCAATGCATTGGAAGATTCTCCAAAAACATCCAATGCAAAAATAATTTTAGTGTACCTATGCGTAGATAGTATAGATGAATTGAAGGATAAACTAAATTTGGAAGAGGAGTATAGATTTACATTTAAATGGGAAGAAAATTCTACATCTCCAAATTCTAATGAACAACGAGAAGCAAAAGAGCAAACAATTAAACCTTATATTGCTCGTGCTTTACCCAAGATTGCGTTTCAGCCATTAGAGAATTGTTTTGCAATTGAAGGAATAAATTCTTATAACGTTATTTATTCACCAGAAGATACTGATGGATATAGATTCTGTTTGGGAAATATTGTTGTGAGAAATTTGCAAAAGATTCCGTACAAACACACTGATGGACAATGGGAGCGGGTTGCATACCCCAAATTAAAGGTATTTCTCACTTACAAATCAGAAAACGGCGACCCTAGCTATGCAGGATATATTTATGTTAATGACTCATTCGCTAAGAAAGTGTCAGTTGAGATTCCCAATGGAGAAGATGATATTTCTTTCAAATTGTATATAGATTGGGGTAAATGGAGAGATGGTGGTAAACCGACATCGCTACTTTTAAGAATATCTACTGATAAATGGGAAGAACCTTTATACGAGTGTAGTTTTAAGATGACGCCTACGTTCTATGACGACGTATATGCACTTGATTTAGGTACTACGGGTATTGTTGTTGCTAAAGAAAAAGAAGGAAAACAAGAGATAATAATTCTTGAAGATGTCAAGACAAATCAAATTGAACAAGAACCAGAGATTATATCATCTCTCACAATGTTAACCGTAGAAAATGGTGATGGAAATAGTAAAATGGTATTATCTCCATCAGCAAATGAATATTATGGTACAATCAATAACAAAAAAAGATTCCGTTTAGTCCCATCCAAATTCATCATTGGACAAGAACGTATTCCATATTTAAAAGAATTTTATTTAAGTAATGAGATCAACAAAAAAGTAGATTTATTTGACTTAGACAACTCTGAAATTGATTTAGTTGATACAAATACTGAAGATGAAAATCTAAAGACAATATCTACTATTGTTGGAGCATTATATAAAAGTATTTTTAAGCGTTTTTCAAAAGAAACAAAGCAAATAAAGAAACTTGTTATTACATATCCAAATACATATACTATTGAAAATTTAGATAGTATTAAGTCTGTTTTACAAGACGAACTAAATCTAAATTTAAATGGTCAAGTTGCTTTTGTTCCAGAATCAGATGCTGTTGCAGCTTACTATTTTAATCAAAAGATTATGAATGATGGAGGTTTTTTTGATGAAAATGGTAACATAAAGAAGGTATCAAATGTAGTGATATATGATATGGGGGCAGGTACTTTAGATCTAAGTCTTATAGAATTCAAACAATCTGCAGATAACTCTATAACTGCCTCTATCGTTAATAAAATAGGTATACCTTTAGCAGGTAATTATCTTGACTATATTATATACAATACGTTGCAATTAAAGAATAAAACAAAAAATCTAGAAGGAAAGGATAACACAATAAAAGATATTACTAAAGGAATTAAGTGTAGTTATAAAGATTCAACGGAACCTATTAAAACATCTCAACCCACTTGGTACGTAGAGAATCAGGGAAATCTTGAATTAGAAGACAACGAATCTTACCAAACTTTATTTAAAGACTCACTTAATGATTTTCTTGAATGTTGTAGTAAAACAGTTCTTGAACTACTAATACCAGAAAATACAAAAGTTGATACCATTGTATTTTCTGGTCGAGCGAGTAAGTTCTCTGTACTACGCGACAAGGTTAAGGAATCTTTAAGGATTAATAACTCAATGGTTAAAGAAGAGGATTTACTTCCTGTTGCAAATTGTGGAGATCATTTGAAGACTTGTGTTGCTATTGGTGCATTAAAATACCAAAGTTTTTTTAACAATAACGATTTGTTTAAAATAGAAAATAAAAATCTATATTCGAAAATTGCTGTTGTATATTGGGGAAGAAAAGATGGTAAATGGTGCACTTGCGTAGAATTTCTAATTGATCCTCATAGTGAAAATGAAAGAAGCAAAAAAGGTGAGTTTATTAATGGTACTTGGTGTAAAGAATATTCTAACAATATTGAAATAAAGAACTTCTTACCCAACAAACATTTATATTATATCCAAACAAATTTGGATCAAAAACGCATTGAGGAATTATTTACAAAGGTTTATCAAGATGATTGTTTAAATGAAGATGACTTAAATTGGGCATTTGTTAACGTGTTGTTCAAGTATCGAATCACGGAGAATAAACCTTTTATGGTTAGTTTAAGAATATCAAAAGACAATAAAATAATAGACAGAAGAATAGGAAATAAATGGCTTTTAAATACAAAACTAATGGAAAATATAGAAGACAATATACTATACAGAAGAAGTATGTGGCCATTTATTACAAAATTAAAAGATTAATCATATGAATATTAATATTAATATTTCAGATTCATCAGAATCTCAGACAATACATTTGTTAACTCAAGTCATTGAGTGCTTACAAATTGAAAAGACAAATGTTGTAAAGGAATATGAAGGTTTGAAGGACGAAAAAGCGAAGTCAGATGTCAAGCTTGAAGAACTGAACAAAGAATATGAAGGTTTGAAGGACGAAAAGGCGAAGTCAGATGTCAAGCTTGAAGAACTGAACAAGGAATATGAAGGTTTGAAGGACGAAAAGGCGAAGTCAGATGTCAAGCTTGAAGAATTGAACAAGGAATATGAAGGTTTGAAGGACGAAAAAGCGAAGTCAGATGTCAAGCTTGAAGAATTGGAAGAGCTATATAAACAAGAAAAAACAAATGTTTTTATAGAGTCTATTAAACAGGTCTCTTTAGTATTGAGGTTTTCATTACAAACAAATCTTGATACAAAATGGCATGATTATATCAAACATTTAGCTGATGATATAGACAATTTTATACAAGAAGTTAAAACGTTTGAAGACATTAAATTAAAAATTGTATCTAAAAATGGTTGGCTTTCAAAAGTAGTTTCCATCAAATGGTGGAGTGTGGCTAGCAGTGTAAAAGACCTATTACCGATAATGTTTCAAAACGATTCTGTTTTTGATCGCTCATTTTATAATTTGCAAAATATAATGAAAGAGTTGGGTTTGGATATTAAAATTCCAACTTGTGATTTCTCTGATAAAATAGAAAATTACACTGCAGATTATGATGGAGATACGATAGTAAAGACATTGTTCCCTCAATACTCTACAGAACAATTTGTATTATGTGAAATCAATTTTATTTCCTATAATGGTCATACTGGTAAATGCATTGGATATACTGTAAATTGAGTGAGCCAATGTTGACTGTTTATCAAAATATTTAATATAAACATATTATGGCTTGGAATGATTTAACAGATAGGCAAAAGCAGCTTGATAGATTGATTGATAATTGTGGTGTTCAGCTTGATGCTACTAATGGTTGTGTAGAGAAAGTTGCTCGTGCAATTGGGGCAACAAGTCGTGAACTTGGCTA
>JAGCLR010000184.1 GCA_017646885.1 Methanobrevibacter sp.
ATTAAATAAATGTTTTAGATGGGTTTATTCCATTTAAAACTATTTTATTATTATTTTAATTTAAAATTAGATTTTATATTTTTAATTGAAAAACAAATAAATTTATTTAAATAAAAAAAAGCCGAATTAATCTTAAATAAATTTATTCTCTTTTTTCTCTTTTTATTATTTTTAAATATTTTTAATTTTTTATAATTTTAAGATATTTTTTGTTTCCATTTTATGAAAGTCTGTTTTTATTTTAACGAACAAAATAAAATCTTAAAAAAAATATTATGCTCTATTTATGAGCATAATAGAATATCAATTCATCATCCTTAATCTCCTCGAGTCTTGCAAATCCGAATCTTTCAAATTGGACAATGTCTCCCACTTTCAATTCCTTGCAGTCAATTTCACAAAGACCTTCAGTTACAGATGCATCATCCATGACAACCTTAGCCTTAATCGCATCAGTTGGAACCCATTGAATGATTCTTGCCTTTGCATCCCTTGCATCCTCAAAGGATTTGCTGTGGAATGAAACATTTCCATCCTTGATTTCAACATTCACTGCATCCATTAAACGGCTGATACCATCAGTTAAGTCAGCTTCAGGAATATATACCTCACTATTGAATACAAGTGTTCTGTTTCCACGCTCTTCAAAGTCAGGGTGCAATGGCCTTTCAATAGCTAATCCTAAATCCTCTTCAGGCACATCAGCAATGTCTATTTTTACAGGATTTGGAACAAAGAAATACCTGTTTACTTTCTGTTCAATGATATTCCTGTTCAAACCATAGATCTTTTTCCAGCTGATTGCAGAGTCAGACATTTTAATACCTATTTCAACCATCAATTGAGTGATTGTTTCAGGCTGAATTCCTCTTCTTGCAATTGCTTTCAAGGTTCCAAGTCTTGGGTCATCCCAGCCACTATAAGTGCCGTCTTCAATTCCAGCCATAGCTTTGGAAGTACTGAGTGCAATATCCTCCATTTTCAATCTGCCGTAATGGATAAACTCAGGAATTTCCCAATCCATATGCTTGTAAAGATACTTTTGCTTTTCACTGTTTGCAAGGTGGTCTTTACCTCTCAAGACATGGGTCATGCCAAGCAAATGGTCATCTACAGATACAGAGAAGTTCATCATAGGATAAACCCTGTATTTAGTACCCATTCTTGGGTGTTCCTCTTCAACAATTCTCATTGCTACCCAATCACGAATAGCTGGATTCTTATGATTTATATCAGTTTTAACTCTTAATACAGCTTCACCTGCTTCCATTTCAGGGAACTTTTTCCATAATTCCATATTTTCCTCAACTGTATTGTCTCTGCATGGGCAAGCTTGGCAATTGTCCTTAAGCTTTTTGAACTCACCGCCATCACAGGTACACATATATGCTGCTCCACGCTTGATTAACTCTTCAGCATACTGGTAATAGATTTCAAAACGGTCACTTTGGTAGTACACTTCATCAGGTTCGATGCCTAACCATTTCAAATCCTCTTGAATCAATTCATAAGCAGGTTCGTAAATACGTTTTGGATCTGTATCCTCAATTCTCAAAATGAATTTGCCGCCACATTTCTTAACGTATTCCCCATTTGGAATAGCTGCCCTTGCATGTCCAATATGCAATGGACCACTTGGGTTTGGAGCAAAACGCATTACAACATCCTTGTTCTTTC
>JAGCLR010000185.1 GCA_017646885.1 Methanobrevibacter sp.
TAAGATTTGTGGAATGAGACGTCCAGAGGATATTGAAATTGCAAATAAATACAAACCTGATTATATCGGTTTTGTTTTTGCTCAAAGTCCACGTAAGGTATCCTATGAGCAGGCTAAGGAATTGTCAGGTCTTTTAAGTGATGATATTGTTCCTGTGGGAGTGTTTGTAAATGAGCATATGAAGCTTATCGTCGATTTGTTCAAGGATGGAATCATCGAAATTGCTCAGCTTCATGGAGATGAAGATGAAAAGTATATAAGGAATCTAAAAGATAAATCAATTGAAGAAACTGGAAAAGAAATATCCGTAATTAATGCAATTGAAATAAAAGATGATGCTGATTATGATGATGAGCTATTGAAGTGGCGAGATTCAGCATCAGACTATTTTATTTTAGACAGTGGAAAAGGCTCTGGCAAAACATTCGACTGGAGTCTTATAGATAAAGAGAGCGAATTCTTTAAGAATTCCATTTTTTTAGCTGGAGGTTTAAACAGTGAAAATCTGGCTTTAGCTATTGAGGAATTCAATCCATTTGCAGTTGACTTAAGCAGTTCAGTTGAAACTGATGGATTTAAGGATGAAGAGAAAATCAAGGAAATCATTGAGATTATGGAAAATTATAGATAATAATAATTACTAATAAATATTTGAATTTTAAAATTGGGGATAAAACATGAGTAGAGGAAGATTTGGAGTTCATGGTGGACAATACATGTCTGAAACATTGATGAATGAACTCCTGAACTTGGAAGAGCAATATAATCATTTTAAGGAAGATCCTGAATTTGTAGAGGAATTGAACACTCTCTTGAAGGAATATGCAGGAAGACCTTCTTTACTTTATTATGCAAAGAGAATGACAGAAGACCTTGGTGGAGCAAAGATTTACCTAAAGCGTGAAGACTTAAACCATACCGGTGCACATAAGATCAATAATGTGCTTGGCCAATGTCTCTTAGCCAAAAAGATGGGAAAGACCAGAGTCATTGCAGAAACAGGTGCAGGTCAGCATGGAGTGGCTACAGCTACTGCAGCAGCATTGTTAGGTATGGAATGTGAAGTCTTTATGGGAGAAGAGGACACCAAGCGTCAGGCATTGAATGTATTTAGAATGGAGCTTCTCGGAGCTAAGGTTCATACTGTAACAACAGGTTCAAAAGTGCTTAAGGATGCAGTCAACGATGCATTCAGAGAATGGATTTCAAGAGTTGATGACACTCACTATGTAATAGGTTCCACTATGGGGCCACATCCATTTCCAACTATTGTAAGAGATTTCCAAGCCGTAATAAGTGAAGAAATCAAGGAGCAGATATTGGAGCTTGAAGGCAAGCTTCCAGATATGGTTGTTGCATGTGTTGGTGGTGGAAGCAATGCTATGGGTGCATTCTACAATTTCCTTGATGATGAAGAGGTAAAGCTTGTAGGTGTTGAAGCTGCAGGAAAGGGAATTGACACTGAATTCCATGCAGCAACAATAGCTAAAGGAGCGCTTGGAATTTTTCATGGAATGAAATCATATTTCTGTCAGGGAAATTATGGTCAGATATCTCCAGTTTACTCAATCTCTGCAGGTCTTGATTATCCTGGAATCGGCCCTGAA
>JAGCLR010000186.1 GCA_017646885.1 Methanobrevibacter sp.
CTGTATGGGAGCAGTCAATGCAGGAATGAGTGCTATTCTTGTCAATTCCACTTTAGATGAAGACGAAAAGGAAAGAGTCAATGAAGAGGATATAGATATCATGGTTTTAGACAGTATTTCTGATGTGGATACTGTTTTATAAGCATTTTTTCATTTTCTTTTTTCTGTCCTATTTTTTTTAATTTTTCTAATTTTTTAATTTTTTTAATCCATTTCAATATTTGTTATTTTATTTTCATTTTTTAAAGGTCTGAAAATAGTTACCTTTATATATAGTTTTGAATATAAATATATACATTCTTATTTTATCTTGCAGTAAGAATCATTAATTAACTTGCTTATTTATGAGAATTTTATTCTCAATCTTTAAAAAAATAAATCAAAAATAAATTTAATAATTATTGGAAATAAATTTTTATTGAATTTATCTCTTATCAAGCAAAGCGGAAGCTTGTTTTTTGAGTTTCATATTTTAGAAAAATTATTCCATAAGATTACTTTATGTAAAATTAACTTGAAATCTTTTGGAAATGAAAAATTAATAATTACATAGATTACGGAAAAAATAATATAAGGAGATATTGTTATGGCTATTTGTCAAGGAAAATCAACCAGATCTCCATCTGGTGCTAGAAGAGTTGCAAACCGTGGTAAAAGGAAATCTGAATTAGGTAGAGAATCTGCAGAAACCAGATTAGGTGAGAAAAAATTAAGAAAAATCAGAACCCGTGGTGGAAACGAAAAACACAGATTAGCATTTGAAAACCAAATCAACGTTATCGATGCTGACGGTAAAGCTCACACTGTAGAGATCTTAAACGTAATTGAAAACACTGCTAACCCTAACTACGTAAGAAGGAACATCATCACCAAAGGTGCTATTGTAGAAACCGAATTAGGTCACGCAAAAGTTACCTCCAGACCTGGTCAAGATGGTGTTGTTAACGGAGTTATTGTAGAATAATTCTGTTATTCTATCTTTTTTTATTTATTTTACTTTATTACACTTTTTAACTACTTTTAAAACTTTTTACTATTTTTTTACTATTTTTCATATCATTATTTTATTTCTAATTTCTTTATAAATTGCAAATACTTATTTAATATTAATTAGATATATTATAATGTTATAAACTATTGAAGATATTACGAATCTTTTATATGTTTAAGCAAGATTTTAATTTTGCTTGTTATTTATTTTAATTATTAACATTAAGGAGATAAAATGAAGATAGGAATGTCACATGGTGCTGGTGGAGAAGTAATGGGAAATTTAATCTCACAGACCATTCTAAATAATTTATCAAAAAAATCAGTTGAAGGAGGATACGGATTAGACGCATTGGATGATGGTGCAACAATACCTCTTGGAGATTATGAGATTGTTGTAACAACTGATGGTCATACCGTAAACCCATTGTTCTTCCCTGGTGGAGATATTGGAAGAATTTCAGCAGCAGGAACTATAAATGATGTTTCTGTAATGGGTGCAAAGCCTTTAGCTATTTCAAACGCAATGATTTTACAGGAAGGTTTTCCAATTGAAGATTTGGATAAGATCATCAAATCTTTAAGCGATACCTGTGAAGAGGCTGATGTAGCTGTAATTACCGGTGATACCAAAGTTATGGAACAGGATAAGCTTGAAGGTATTGTAATTGTAACTACCGGTATTGGAATAGCTAAAAAAGGAGAAGTAATTAAGGATTCAACCTTAAGTGTTGGAGATAAGATCATAATCACTGGTAGTGTTGGAGACCACGGAATGAGCTTAATGTCATTTAGGGAAGGTTTCGGTTTTGAAACTGAATTGAAATCTGATGTAGCTCCTATGTGGGGAATCATTTCCAAAGCTCTTGAAGTAGGTGGAGTAACTGCTATGAAAGACCCTACTCGTGGAGGACTTGCAAACTGCATAAATGAGATGGCTCGTAAATCTGGTGTTGGAATCATGCTTAAGGATGAGGCAATTCCAGTTAAGGAAGCAGTTAGAGCAGCATCTGACATGTTAGGCATTGACCCATATGAAGTTGCTAATGAAGGAAAAGTCTTGATGGGTGTAAAGGCTGAAAAGGCTGAAGAAGTGTTAGCAGCTATTAAAACCGACAAATACGGTAAGGATGCAGCTATTATCGGTGAAGTTATTGATGATGATAAAGTATTGATTGAAACAGGCATTGGAGGAGTTAGAATCTTAGAAACTCCTATAGCAGACCCTGTTCCAAGAGTATGTTAATTAAATCTTATTGAATATAATGAATTAGATGGTGATTTGATGGACTTATTTGGTAAAAGAGTTGTAGCGTATATTCTTGATTTCTTTGTAGTTTCTGCATTTATGTGGATTGTATCTTATTTCGCATATTTCTTCATAAACTACTTCAATATGTTCCAGATTTACCATTATTTTGTATTTGTTCTTCCAATTTTGATTTTATTGTATTTTACAATTTTAGAGAAGAGTATAGGTGCAACTATTGGTAAAAGGTTGATGTTTATTGAAGTTAAATCAACAGTGCCAAGAAGAGGAAGGTTAGGAAGAGATTATTCCTTAACATTTTCTCAAGCATTGATTAGATCCCTTTCTAAAATTTACTGGTTCCCAATAATCATTGATGTGATTCTCGGAAGGATTACAGGCAAAACCAGACTTTTAGATGGTATTACAAGAACCACTGTTGTTGAAGAGAATACAGATGTATTTTTCTCTAGAAGATAATTTTTAATTATCTTTTATTTTTTATTTTTTTTATTTCTAATTTTAGCATTGTTTTATGTTGTTTTTTTAAGTTATTTTATTATTAGGGGGATTCTGTGGAAAATAAACTTATTATAGACGAATTTAATATTTTTGATTTTGAATGTCACGAAAATTATAAGAGTGTTCGAATTATTGATGAAAAGGCTAATTTTCCAATAAGCTGGCTAAATACACAAGGATATTGTGAATACAGTTTGTATCTTGAATATTGCCAAGGAGTCAGCACTGCACCAACTCAGGAAATGGTTGAAGGAACTGAAGGACATCACAGGTTAGAGGAAAAATTCAAGGAAACCGCTCAGCCATCAACTTTCGAGGATGCTTTTGAATTGTCTAAGGAAGAGGAAATATTGTCTCGTGAAATGTTTGTCATTGATACTGAAAATGGAATTCGCGGTTTTATTGATGAAGTTCGAATGACCCCTGATAAGATAATCATAATTGATGATAAGCCAGGAAATAGGGCTTATCCTTCAACAATCTATCAAGTTCGTGCTTATTGCTTGGCATTCAAAAACATGATGGGAAATGATAACCGTACAATCATTGCTGCATTAAGGCAAAGGGGAACAGATAATATATTCTGGAGCGAAGAATTCAATGAAAGCAATGAACAGAACATTCGATATACAATCAATTTTTTACATAGGTTAATTGATGACAAAAGGGATCCTATCCCTACTAAAAACCCTAATAAATGTAGGAAATGCAGATTCCAAAGCTATTGTGAAGAAAAAGCTATTTAATTGCTAAATAGTTTTTTACTCTTTTTTTTAAACTTTAGAATATTTTTTTAAAAATAGTTTTTTTTTTTATTGTATGATTAGAAATTGTATAAAAAAAGAAATGAATTTAAAAATATATTGAAAATATATTCTTAAATTTCCATATTTGATTTTTTAGCATCTATGACTTGATATGGAACATTAGCATCTTCCAAGTCTTTTGCTATGTTTTTGCTCATGTCTCCGATTGAAAGAATCAAGACATTCAATCCTTTTCTAACTGCAGATTGGGCTGCTTCACTTACTCCAAATTCAATATCAACTGGAATGTCTAAAGCATCAGCTATTACATGGGAAGTGGTTCCAATTGCTGCAACCTTATCAATTGAGCTTAATCCATAGTTTTCATATTTTTCATCATAGATTTCCTTAATCAAGTCGATATCAGCAGATCTTGATCCTCCTTGTTTTATTGGAGGCAATGAGATGATTAGGATTTTACTCTCTTTGATTTCAATAATTCCTTTAAGATTGGTTAAAGGAACATCAAATCCTTTTTTAGTATCCAATATTACATCAGCATAAGCATCAGTCTGTGCATTGATTGAAGCATATAATCTGCCATTTTCCATATATAAACCTACTTCGTCACCTTCCTTCAAGTCTTCCTTAGCTATTGCAGGCCAGGTTGATTTGTAATAGGTCATGGTTTCAAGAACACTGTCGGAATACTTCCTCAAGGTAATTGCATCTTTTTTGACTTTAGCAATTCCCTTTTGAGTAATCTTATATGGTGCTCTGCCATCTTTAGATGTGATGTATTCAAGTTCAGTCAATGTTTTGATATTTTCTGAAACCGCTTGAATTGTAATTCCTAAACGTTCAGCCAAATCCTTTTGCTTAAGATTTGGTTCTTGCTTAGAGATTTCCCCTAAAATTTGAAAATGAGTCAATGCCCCTCTTTTTTGTAAGATTTCCATAATAACCACTTAATTTATTTTTATTGAAAGAATTAATTATTTTCAGTTAATAGTTATTATGTCATTTATAATATTTAAAGTTTATTTTACTTTTTTATAAAGTTTATTTGAATGTATAAATTATTTAAAAAAACTCACTTAAAAAAATAGTTTTAAAATGATTTATTGTAAAAGTAGTCTTAATAAATGTATATATAAAAAAAGAGAATTGAAAATAATAAATTGGCATTGAAGGATTAGTCAAGTACCAATTTACCTTCTAATTCCTTGTTCATCATGTCAAAGAATTCTTCTTTTTGGTCTTTACGGATATAAGCTCCACAAGCGACATCGTGGCCTCCACCGTTTCCACCTAAACTCTGAGACACTTTTCTGATAATCTTTCCGAAGTGAACTCCATCATAAGCGAGGAGCTTAGAGCAACGAAGTGAAATCTTCAAATCATCATTCTCTTCACTCACTTGTGTAAATGCGATTATTGGTTTTCTCCAATCTCCTTGACTAAGAACCATTCCAGCAATTGTACCTACAACATTGCTTCTTATTCCTTCACCATCGAAATACTGCAGGTTTTTCATTTGAACTATTGAGTCAGATTCACCAATTTTCTTAATGTTCTGTGCCAAATAGAACCTATGGGCTTTTGAAATCTCTTCAAGATCATCAAGGACGACTGCCCTTTCGCTTTCAATGTCTATTGAAATATTGTTGTCACTTAAGATCTCATTTCTCCTTATGGTTAAGTCCAATAGTTTCAATGCAACTTCTGGCTTTCCGTTTCTAACGCATGCATTCATTGCAGTGGAGAATTCAGATGCATCCCTTAGGAAAGTGTATTTCTCCTCATTTGCAAATTCGTAGCTTTCTCCCATGACTAATTTTGGAGCATGAATAGCGTATCTGCTTGGAATCTCCTTAGTAATCATGTTGATTAATTCCTTAATCAATTTGAATTTGTCTTCTTGGTTTAAATCGCAAGACCTGATGGATGTGTCGTTTACAGGATTTCTGGTATTTATGCCAAGTCTTTTCAACAAGTCCAATGCCCTGTTCTGGTCATTTGTAATTTCCAAGTTAACGTCGCTGAAATAGGATAATGCTACAAATAAAGGCCTTGTCTGTCTGCCGTATAAAGATAGGTCATTTTTGATTATATTGACCAATCCCTCTTCTTCGGCATCCTTAAGGATGGTTCTGTTTAATCCTTCCAATCTTCCTGTTTTACCGTTTTGTATATCCCCAATAGCTGCCAATATTCCCAGCCAGCTTAAATCTGTAAAACCGAACTCCTTAGCAAGAAGGTAACATAGGCCACCTCCACAAACTTCCTGAGACCCGTCTATTCCATAAAAAATAGGATTTATTTCCAAATAATCATAATCTACTGTATCGCAGTAATCAATGTCTCTAAGTGGAGGGTGGTGATCAAGAATAAGTATTTTGGAATCCTTATTTGCATTCTTGTCAACAGGCTGTCCAGATCCAAGGTCTGAAAATATAGTCAACTCATGTTCAATCGGAACATTTTCCAAAACATCCAGGTTTACGATTTCAATTTTAAAATCCTTACCTAATTGCCTGCCTATCTTTTTTAGGATTCCTGTGAGAATAGCTCCGGATGAGATTCCATCACAGTCAGTATGGCTGTAAATCTTAATGTCTTTAGAAGATTCAATAAGTCTTCTAGCTTCTTCATATCTTTCTTTCATTTCTGGTGGTATGCTTGTCATTTTAACGCCTTTTTTATTTGTTTTTAGTGAAAAATAGATAATTTTGTTTATTTTGATTTGATTTTATTAAATTTTATTTTTTTTATAGTGGATAAAAGAAGATTATTTTCTTCTTTTTCCTTTTTTGCCTTTTTTATTGTTAGGCCTATTTGATTGTTTGGTTTCTCTCATTTGTTTTATGGTGTTTGATAAATTGATTAGAATTTCCTTTTTGCTGTCATCAGTGGTAATTATGACTCTTCCTGATTTATTGTACCATTCTCCAGGATATGCCTTATCCTCTTCAGCATAATACTTGTATCTTAATTTTTGAGTAGCCTTTATGATTTCCTTGATTCTTGGTTCTGAGATGGCATACTCTTTGGATATTTTCCTGCCTTCATTCAATGATTTTCCAGCATCAAGATATATTGGCCAAATCATTACGTCTTTCATTTTTTCACCTCTTTTAGTTTTCTAATTATTTAATTATTTTTAAAATTTTTCTTACATATAATATGTTGCCATACTATTTAATTATTTTTTATTATTCAATTCCCTAAACATCAAGTCAATCATGTCTTTGACTGTGTATCTTTCAGGATAAATGTGCTTTACATTATAGTCATCGAGTATTTTTCCAGTTATTGGTCCAATAGCTACTGTAAGTGTGGAACTTGATAATTTTTCAACCAATTCCTCCTTTTGATCATCTTTAGCTGTCTTGAAGAGATTCACTACAGTAAGTGGGCTTGTAAATGTTATCCCATCAATCTTCTCATCTATAATTTCCTGAATTAATTTTTCAATCTCATCTTTGTCTTCCGGAATGATTGATTTATAGCTTTCTGCCAAGATGACTTCAGCCCCCATGTTTTTAAGCTCTTCAGGTAAAATAGTCCTTGCAGAAAATGTACGAGGGACGCCAACAATTTTATTATTTAAGTCGATTCTTTCAAATTCTTCAATGAGTCCTTCAGCAGTATAATCTTTTGGTATGATATCTATATGGAGTCCTTTATTCATAGCTACTTCTGCAGTTTTTGTACCAATAGTTGCTATTTTGCAGTCTGGATTTAAGCTTTTAGTAAAGTCTGGATAAAACTTGAAAATTGAATCGATTGAACTGACTGAAGTGAATATTAACCAGTCCAGTTCACCAAATCTGCTCATCAATTCCTTTAATGAATCGGTATTTTCTAGTTTCAATTCCAATGTTGGCACTATAACCGCTTCCCCTCCATAGTTTTCTATGAATTCCTTTGCAGCTTTAGATCGTTCTTTAGGTC
>JAGCLR010000187.1 GCA_017646885.1 Methanobrevibacter sp.
AATATAATAAGTCAAAGTTTATGGAAGGACAATTAAAGTGGCATATTAAAGACGGTATAGTTTTAATGAAGTGTAACCGCATTCACTGCAAAGAACCTTGTTATTGGGGACCAATCAAAGCACAAAGAAAATTGATCTGATTAGATAAAAATAAATGATTATGAAAAATACACAAACAATAGTACTTCAAAAAGCTATTGTTTGTGTAATTTTTTATAGAAAAATTTTCTGAAACCTCTTGACATTTTCTTTAAAATGTGTTATACTATATAATGTAAACAGGAAGTAAACAAAAACAAATAAGGAGGATACAAATATGAAACAGTACACAAAGGTTCAGGAACTTATTTCCATTATCATTGGAAATGTAAAAGGTAAGGATGTTACGATTGAAGAAGCTGTTATGAATGCGGCAATGACTTCTGTTCTTGACAGCAGAGGAGTTATTGAAGCACTTAACTATTCGGCACTTCCCCTTCCTAATTATGTAACTGATCCTATTCATTGATTGGAGGTAATGAAAATGACAATTAAAGAATTTATGAATGATGTAAAAGAAACATATAAGAAGTATTTTCCGAACAGTCTTTGTGATATCAGAATCAAGTACATTCTTGGATCTGTGATCTTTTTGGATTTCTATCTTGCCGGAAACGATAAAGAAGTTTATAGCGGATATTTTGAAAATGATATGTTCAAATGTGCATTTGCAATTCACCTTGACGACAACAGGCAGGGGTACACAGAGGATGACGAATTTGGAACTCAGACGCTTGAAGCAACATCCTCTTTTATCGCAGTAAAGTCTACAGATAGATGGTTGGCATTTGATATTAAGAAAATCCCATTTAGAAAAACAACCGGTGATGCAAAAAAGATTCTCACTGCTATTGATAAATATTGTGCAAAACTTTATGCTGCTACAAAAGAAGCATATGAAACAGATAATCTTTGTGATAAGTACAAAGATCTTGCGGGGAAGAAATTGATAAGTTAAATAATAAAAATAAAGAATAACTATTGACATTGAATGAAATATATGTTATAATATGTTTATAACATAAGGGAGGGTTCCGAATGATAGATAGATTTAGTGGATATTATGAATTCCTTTCTAATTTTTATCCATCTGAGGTAGAGTACAAAGGGATTAAGTTCCCAACAGTTGAGCACGCATTTCAGGCTGCAAAATGTAAAACAAAAGAAGAAATGCAGAAGTTCACAGAATATGATACTCCTGGTAAGGCTAAAAGAGCGGGAAGAAAAGTTGATTTAAGAAATGATTGGGAAGATGTAAAACTAAATATCATGGATGAATTACTTAAACAAAAATTTTCCAATCCTGCAATGGCCGAAAAACTTTTAGAAACAAAAAACGAATTTTTAGTGGAAGGTAATAACTGGAATGATACATTCTGGGGAGTTTGCGATAGAAAAGGAGAAAATCACCTAGGAGTTATTTTGATGAAACTTAGATCAGAACTTCTGATAGGTATCGCTAATGAATACATGATAGAATCTGGATGGAGTAATGTGACGTGAAAGCATTTATGTTGTTTTTATTAGGTTTAGACATGGAGGTAGAGGTTGAGTGAATAATTTAACAAATGTAATTAAAGAAAGACTTACAAAGATCGGTAAAGATTTCAATGAAAAAGAATATGGGTTTTTAAATACAGATGAAAGACTTCGCACTCCTGTCCTTATCACTCTTGGTGGATCTCATGCCTATGGAACTAACATTGAAACATCTGATATGGATATTCGTGGAATTTCAATGAATAGTGCAGATAATATTCTTCTTGGAAAGGATTTTGAACAAGTAGCAAATGAACCAACAGATACAACTATCTATTCTTTCGATAAGATGACTTCCTTACTTACAAATTGTAATCCAAATACTATTGAAATTCTAGGTGTTAAACCAGAACATATACTTTATAAATCAGATATTGGCGAAGAACTAATTAAGAATAAAGATATGTTTCTTTCCCTTAGAGCTGTTAAATCCTTCGGTGGTTATGCAAATGCACAACTTTATAGACTTCAGCAAAAGTCCCTTGTAGCTCTTACACCAGAACAACTTAATGCCCATATTGTAAAAACCTTAAATGGAATGAGAGATATGCTTGAAATGAAACATGATATGAAGGGTATTCAAGTGCATCTTAAAGACGGTGAGATTGTTGTTGATATTAACGTAAATGATTATCCAGCAGAGAGTATTGCTGGTGTTCTAAATGTTTTTAATAAAACACTAAACGATTATCATAAGAATTCAGTCAGAAACGAAAAAGCTATGAATCATGGAAAAATTTCTAAGCACGCAATGCATCTTTTAAGGCTTTATATGATGTGCGAAGATATTCTTCTAAAAGGCGAAATCAACACATACAGAGAAAAAGAACATGATCTTCTGATGGATATTAGAAATGGAAAATATCTTGGTGAGGATGGAAGACCGAACAAAGAGTTTTTCGATATTGTTAAAGAATATGAGGTCAAAGTAGAGTATGCCAAAAAACATACATATCTTCCAATGGAACCTGATATTGAAAAGATCAACAATTTCAGAAAAAGAATGAACCTAAGAATGGTTGAACAAATTACTAAGAGGAGGTGAATGTGAAAATGACTTTAAGAGAGTTTGCAGAGAGTTTTAATATATATGATAGATACTGTGATTATGCATTTAGAGTTTGTGGAAAACTTGTAGATTTTTCAGACGAAATTGTAACAGCAAAAATAAGGGATTTTTTAGATGTTACTAATATTGAAATATCCGTGGCATCTTCTGATATAAAAGAAGTGTTCACTTCAAACAGATTCTTATTTAATAAAACTCAGTTACTTGATTTAGAAATTGATAAAGCACAGTTGTTTTCGATTTCATATGATAAAACGAGTGAAGAAGAGGTTAATGTTGCATGGCACAACGAATCTATTTTAACTAAGTTTACAAAACCAACTATTTGTTTTTCGGTTCCACTTAAAGACTTTCTTGACGTGCGACATTTAAACATTTATCTCTTTTTCATGGAACGCGGTTATGATCATGAAAGAGCACTTACCACAGCAAATCGCAACTAATTGTGGAGGGTTTATATGAAAGTCATTAAACATGGTAATAAATATCTTGGTGTAAAAGCCGGAATAACTAGAACATTCAAATGTACTAATTGTGGTTGCGTTTTTGAAGATGAGTCTTGGAGCTTATTTAACGGGAAAACACATAAATATTATCAAAGATGTCCAGAGTGTTTAAAAGAAGCAGAAGAAGCAAAAATTGGAGGTAAATAATTATGGGTTTAGATTACGAGATACATCTCACTATAAGAGATAAAGAAACTAAGATGAAACAATGGTGTATTGAAATATCTTATTGGAGAAAAGCATGGAGTCTGTGTTCTGAAATTCAAGGAATTATAAATAAACCAATATACAAGATTTCAAATGATGAAGATTTTTACACAGTATGTCATCCAGCCGTTTTGAATGAGATTTCAGATATTATAATTAAAAATATAAAAGACCTAAATAGTGATGTTTGGACAGATTCTGTTTTTTCACCTTTAGTAACAAGAGACGCATCACTTAGAAATCTGGAACATTTATTGTCAGCCGAGGAATGGTTAAAAGACCCAGAGGATGAGGATGCGTTTGATTTAATGTTTAACGAATCTGAAAAAAGAGACATTTCAATTCAAGAATCCTATTTAAAGAATAAGGACAAATATGAAATTGTAATTGAGTTTATAAACAGTTATTAAGACTGTTTAAAATAAAATTTTTTATTGTATGAATTTGATTATGGAAATCAAACAAGGAGGTAAAATGATGGATTTTATTGGAATGAGAGATTTGCTTAATAAGCATTTTATGGAAAAGATGTATCCAAGATCTTTCCTGTATGAAATGAGTCTTGATAAGGATAAATTGTGGAACATTTATCTTGATTCTTTCCCGAAAGGAACAAATGAAATTTATAGAGAAAGAAGATACCATGACTGTTCTTGTTGCCGTGGTTTTATTAACCATATTGGAAATGTTGTTGCTATTATTGATGGAAAAATTATTTCAATTTGGGATTTTGATATTGACGATAGTACATTTGGTCCGGTAGTAAAAGCATTGTCAGACTATGTTCATAAACATAATATTACTGATGTATTTCTTTCAACGGAGCATAAAGTAGGATGTCATCATAATTTTGAATTGATGGAATCTGTTGGACAGCATAGATGGGATCATTTCTTTATTGATCTTGAAAACAAACATTTTGTAAATAGTTATGATAAAGGAACTGAGCTAAATAAATATAGAACAGCAAAGCAAACATTCAAACGGGCATTGGAAGAAATTACACTGGATGCTACAAACATTCTTTTGGAACTTATTTCAGATAATTCTATTTATCGTGGTAATGAATGGAAGGAAGTTTTAAAATCATTTAAGAACCATAAACTCACATATGCTAAATTGAGAACAGAAAAAGAAAAAGATATTTATACATGGGAACATTCTGTAAAAGAAAATAAGGCATTGACAGGACTTAGAAATACATCTATTGGAACACTTCTTGTAGATATTTCTAATGGACGGGATCTTGAAGAAGCTGTAAGGGCTTATGAAGCAATTACCGATCCAACTGTATATAAACATCCAAAACCTATTTTCACAGATAAGATGAGAAAAGATGCCGAAAAGAAAATCACAGAACTTGGATTCATGCCATCACTTGCAAGAAGATTTGCTACATTGGATGATATTACAGTAAATGATATTCTGTTTACTGATAGGTCCGCAGCAAATAGAATTAAAGGTGCTAAAAGTATTTTTGATGATCTTGCAAAAGATGTTGTATCTAAACCTAAGAGATTTGATAGAGTAGAAGAAGTATCTGTTAAAAAGTTTGTAGATGATATTCTTCCAACAGCAAATAGTATTCAAGTATATGTTGAAAATTCACATAAACCTAATTTTGTCTCACTTATTGCTCCAAAGGTCATAGAAGCAAAGTCAATGTTTAAGTGGGGAAATAATTTCACATGGGCATACACAGGAAATCTTACAGACAGCTTCAAACAGAAAGTAAAAGAGTTTGGTGGAAATGTAGAAGGTGTTCTTAGATTTTCTATTAAATGGAATGAATCAGGAAAAGATAATGTTGATCTTGATGCACATTGTAACTCACCTTCCGATCATATTTATTATGGGAATAAAACGGATCATCGTTCGGGTGGATGTCTTGATGTGGATATTCAAAGACCAATTTCACAAGTTCCAGGAAACGATAAAACCGCAGTAGAAAATATCACATGGGGAAATAAATCAAAAATGCCTATTGGAGATTATGCATTCTATGTGCATCAATATTGTGGAAATCTTTCAGATGGATTCAGAGCAGAGATTGAATTTTATGGAAATATCTACTCATTCGATTATCCAAAAGGAATCAGGCAAGGACAAAATGTAAATGTTGCAATCGTAACACTTGATAAAAATGGAACATTTACAATTAAACCGTCAATCGAATGCTCTAATAATCCTATTACTATTTGGAATATTTCAACAAATCAATTTGTTCCAGTTACAAGTATTATGTATTCTCCAAATTATTGGTCAACAGCAGATGTTAATGTTGGTCATCAACACATTTTCTTCATGCTGGATGGTTGTGTTAATAATGAAAATCCTTCAGGAATTTTTAATGAATTCCTTGTAAACGAGCTTAATGAAAACAAGAGGGTTATGGCAGCACTTGGAAGTAAGCTTAAAGTAGAGGATACAGATGATCAACTTTCAGGTCTTGGTTTTGCCTTGGATAAACGAAATGAAGTAGTTGTCAAGGTTATTGGAACAAGTGAAAGAATTATCAAGATCAAATTTTAAGTGAATAAGGGCTGTTAGATACCAGCACTTAAAAATAAAAATCAAAAACGGAGGAAATTATTATGGAAAAGAATATTTACAAGTATGCGGCTGAAAACAGAATTAGATTTCAGTCCACAAAAGGAAGTTTGTGCGTTGAAGATTTGTTCGTCTTATCAATGACAGACCTTGATAAGATATACAAGGCATTGAAAGTAGAAGAAAGAAATATGGCAGAAGAGTCCCTTATGGATGAAGTAAATAAAGATTCTACAGTTCTTGGGATCAAGATTGAAATCGTAAAAGATGTTTATGCTACTAAAAAGACTGAAAAAGAACGTAGACTTGAGGCAGAGGAAAGAAGAAAGCAGCAGCAGAGAATTGCAGATAATATTGATATGAAGAAAGACGCTGCACTTCAGGATAAATCAATCGAAGAACTTGAAGCAATGCTGAATGGATAAATAGTTTATATCTAAATAAAAAAACAATCAAACTCCTAGATCAAAGATCAAATATATCTGAAGAAATAATCATTATACAACATATACAAAAACTCCACATAAACTTTGTGGAGTTTTTTATTATCTTTTTTCAAAAATCTCTTGACTTTTTCATTATAATATGTTATACTATATATAGTAAATAACATACATAACCTAAATGGAGGTAACTAAAATGACTACTTATACAACCACAAAAGTAAAGTTCGAGGAACTTTCCAAGAAGGTCAATAGAATCTTCAAGAAACTGGATAAAATCAATGGTCATTATGACTTCCATACTGTTCGTGAATTTGTTAAACTGGTTCCAGTATACGCAGTAGATGAGATCAATAAGTGCCAGGTAAAGGTTGACGAAATGAATGTAGAGTGTGTTGAATATGTTCTTACATTTGATCCTTATGTGGTAGGTAACTACAAACTCGGTGCTGTTCTTGAAGCAGCAGAGAATGAGAACCTTGTTTATGTTTGTGATACAACAATCAATTTTGCAGACTACAGAACAAAGGCTATTAAATGTGAACATTGTGGAACTAACCACAAGCGCACAAAGGGTATTGTTCTTGTAAACAACGAAGATGGAACTCATAAGATGGTTGGTTCTGCTTGTGTTAAGGACTTCATCGGATACAATGTCGAACAGTTTGCAAAGTATTTCAAAGAGATTGAACAGATCCTTCTGGAAGACGAAGAAGCAAAAATTTACGACAACGAAAGACATCTTTACAGAGCAGTTATTGATGTAACTGAATACCTTGCAAATTGCATTAAGATCATTGATAAAGACGGTTACAATAAGGAACTCAAATATAATGCAATTACTGCAATGACAAAGAACAACATTGAAGAAGAGTATATTGAAAAGGCAAATAAAGTAATTAACTTCTTCAAAAATGAATACACTGATGATTTTGACAGCTTTGTAAACAACACTAGAATTTACCTTGTAGGTTATCAGCCGGTAGTTAATGCAAATGGTTTTGTAGCATATGCATACGAGCTTTACAAGAAGATTCAGGAAAAGATTGCAAAACAGGCTGAACTTAATGCACAGAAAGCAATTAGCAATTTTGTTGGAAACATTGGTGAAAAGGTAACAGTTACCGGAACAGTTAAGATTGCTGGTGGCTATGAGACAGATTTTGGGTATGTCAGAATTTACAAGTTCACAGACAAAAACGGCAACACTTATGTCTGGAAAACATCCACTTATATTTACGCAGAAGATAACAACGGTAATCAAGTTGCTTCCGAAGAGCTTAAAGAAATCACAATCGCCGGAACGATAAAGGCACATAACGAATACAATGGCGAGAAACAAACAGTTCTTACAAGATGCAAGGTAAGAGGTTATGTTGCATAAGATACAAATAAAAAATTATAAATACTAAATAAAAACAGATTTTCTAATACTTTAGATAGTATAGAAAATCTGTTTTTTTATCCATGAGAGGAGATGTTGATAATGGCAAATGAGTCAACTGGAAATCCAAAAATATACATATTAAGTAGAGCTAATTACGATGATATCCCTGACGATCCAGATCTAGAATATGGTAACAATATATTTTTTGTAAGAGAGAATAGTTCTGAAACAGCAAACCTTATGTCATTATACGTTGGTATGGCGCATCAAACTGATTTCTATGAGATAGATTATAATGATATGAGTCTTAGTTTATCCAGTGAACCAGATCCAGAAACAGGAGAAAAAGAAGTTGTTTATACGATAACAAATCAAGATCCCTATAAGGTTTCTGGAAAACTATTTTATTATGAGCAGGTAGATACACCTAATCAAACAACACCAAGTGTGAGAGATCCTATAGATCCTCATAAAATATTATTCTTTATGTGGATTGAAGACAATCAGGCTACTGGTGGTGGTTATTTTGTTCAGTGTGCCCAGAGCGGTGCTTCCTCCGGTGGTGGAGGTGGTGGCGGAGGAGAAGTCACTGTTGACAACATAACCATTCTAAAAACAGCACAAGATGTTATTTATGGTGCAGGTGCAGATTTATCAGGAAAAACTTTTTCTGTTGAATACCCAGCAGGAACAACATCTAGTGTTCAGTCACAAGATAGAGCAACTGTTTTAAATAATTACCCAAGCAGTTCCTATACAGTTGGATCAAGTTCAGAAAACCTTTCTTTGGGAACGAATTCAGTTGCCTTTGGTCAAGGAAACTTCATCAATAAGTTCACAACAAATTCATTAGTTGGTGGAATGAATAATATATTGGATTGTGGTTCCTTTGGTGTTGTTATTGGAAGAGGTAATCAAGATAATTCAAAAGATTCCGTTATTCTTGGAAGTAGCAATAAATCATTGGATAGTAATAAACAATCTCAATATGTTTCTATTGTTGGTAGTGATAATATTTTAAATCCATTAAGTAATATACCGAATGCTAGCGGTATGAATAGAGATACTTTTTTAGGTGTTCTTGGGTATAAAAATCAAATCGGACCTGATTCTGTTGCATGGGCCGGTTCTAGAAATGTTTATATTGTTGGACACGATTGTAACATATTAAAAGATTCAACATATACACCTTCCGGAAGCCTATATAATCACGCAAGAGATGTTTATATTCTTGGATGTGGTATTACTGGAAATAGTACAGACGCTGATAGTCGTGTAATATGTGGTGTTACAGCAATAGGAACAAATTTAGATATAAGTGGAATCGCTGCAAGAAGAGATGAACATTTGCCAGATCCTACCCAGCTACCATATGTTTACAATGATAAAACATCAATACTTGTTGGTTATTACAACGATCCAATCATTAACCCCGATTCATACGATTTTGTAATTGCTAACGGAGCACAAAATGCTGAAGCCAATGCTTTAATATTAAATAATCACAGTATTACGTTAGACCCATCAAAAAGATCAGAAAATAGTAATATATACGCAACTACAGGAGCTAGCTTACATCCTAACTACTATGAAGATACAACAGCAACAACAGATAGAGATGAAACAATGACTTGCCTGCCGGAGAATTGTTCTATTAACAATTTTTCTGACGGTACAGTCAAAAGTATATCAATTAGTTTAGTTTCAGAAGTTTCTACAAGTGTACTATCATATAAAATTTCAACTGGTGCTCCATATATAGGTAAAGAGGTTACAGGTTCTACAGCTAATTATAGAGCGGTTGGATCTGATTTTGGAAAAGATTATTGCAGCACAATAGTATTTAGAAGATCCACTCAGGCTATTACAGCTTCCTCTTTAATGACAAACTTTACCGCTGTTGATGGTTCAAAAATATATTTAATGAACCCAGATATAGAAATAACATCATTTGATATTATCAATATATTCTTATTCTATGATGGTTTCCATTTATGTGCAATAGTATCTGGATATGAGGAGTAAGAGATATGAATGTTTATTTTAGAAATTTAAAAAGGGCGTTATTAGCATCCCTTAATACTGAAACACCACCAGGACCTCCACCGTCAGATGAATTTACATATACAGTTAATTCAGATGGGGTTACAGTAACAACTGATTTCTATATTGGAGAATCTACAGCAGCTCTAGTTCCAGTAACAATTAGCAGTAGACAAGTAACAGTTCTAGGACCAACAACATTCTCAGGTCAAAATGTATCAATAGTTACGTTATCCCAAGATTGGAGCGGAACAACTGTTACAGGTGTTGAGGAAATCATGTAAAAAACTTGACTTTTGATTTGTTTTGTGTTATAATTTATGATATAAAGGATTGGAGGTTTTCATCTATGGACAATATTATGGAAATAACTCAACAAGAAGATAGAATTCTATATTTATCAAAGGATATAGATTCTGATTCAATATCAGATATATGTAAGAAGATTCTTGACATCAATCATACTGATAGAGTTGGATTAGATAAATATAGAAATTATGCCATGCGACCTATTGAACTTCATGTTCAATCTTTCGGTGGAAGTATTTATGATATGTGGTCTTTAATTGATGTTATTGAGTCTAGCAATACACCGATTATAACATTTTGTAATGGATATTGTATGTCCGCAGCAGCACTTATATTCTTAGCAGGGCATTATCGTATTATGTATAAGCATTCAGCAATAATGTTCCATCAGTTATCTAGCGTAACATTTGGAAAAATGAATGATCTTATTATTGAACAAACACAAACAGAAAATCTCCATAAGGATATGATAAAATATATTCGGAAGAAAACAAATCTAAAGAAAAAGTTTTATAAGAAATACGACAAGAATAAAGAGAACATTTACATGGATTCCAAGAAGTGTTTGAAGTTTGGTGTGTGTGACGAAGTAGCAGAGAAGAGTGATTGGAGAAACACTTTACTTGAACAAATGAAGCAAAGCCCAGAAGAATGTTGTGATGTTTGTTAAGAATATACAAAAACAACTCAGGAATTATTTCTTGAGTTGTTTTGTTTTACACTTGACTTTTACTTTAAAATATGTTATAATATGTATAATACAAGAAAGGATTATTTATTATGAAAAAGAAAAAGTTTGTACCTTATGATAAAATGTCTAAAAAGGAAAAAAGAAAGATTGATGTCCAGGCAAGAAACGACTGGGGAGATCTTGATCCATCTACAAAAGTTATTCCCGATAAACGAAAGGAAAAGAAATATCGGGATAATTACTATCGTGATGACGAAGAATAAAATAGGAGAGATTTATTATGGAGTTTGAAAACAAGTATTTTGCAGTAAAGCCGATTGTAAACGGATTTGAAATGGTTATGGTTTTATACGGTGAAGAAGATGATATTAAAAAGTACATTGAATATGTACTTAGAGTACCTTGCACCTATACAATTATTAACGAAAGATTTGCAAGAAACCTTTTTGACATTGGGTTTAAAATCTATATGTGTCCTCCAATGGATAAAATTGATATTGTTCCAACCGATGATGAAACAGAGAAGGAAGAGGTAGAAGAATAATGCTGAGACACTGTGATTACGGTTTTACCAGAATTTCAAAACCCATTGCAAGAAAACTTCATAAACAGGGTAGAGAAGTTTATATCTCTCCATGCAACATGAGATTTGAAAATCCTTGGGTAAAATATGGAGTAATCCCTGTAGATGAAAACTTTGATAGGTTTGTAAATTATTTTGAAATATATTCTTGCACAAATAAAACAACCGGGGAATATGCTGCATTTTATACAAAGCTGGAAGAATAATCATGACAAATAAGTTGTTAAACAAATTAACAAGACTGTATGATTATATTTATACAGTCAAACCATACAAACATACCAAAACAGTTTCTTTTCTTATATATAAAGGAAAAGTGGTAAACTTTGGGATTAACTCTGACAAAACCTCCCCGCTTCAAAATAAGTACAGACTGAAAACTGATCTTAAATACATTGAGAATTTCGTTGACAAAGAGCATTCCGAGGTAAACTGTTTAAGAAAAGCTGATAATGATATTAACTTCTCTAAATGTGAGATAGTTATTATTTCTAAAAAACGTGACGGAGAATTTAGATTAGCTCGTCCTTGTGATGTTTGTATGACTGCAATTAAAGATTATGGTATTAGTAAAATATATTACACTAATAGAAATGGATCTTTCAGCTTTGAAAATTTAAGTTAAATTGCCTACATCCTAGGTTAAATTATTTTTATTTAATAAGAGTTTGTGAAAAGTATACAGAAATATATTGAAAATTTCTGGAATATTTTAGTTACAAACTCTTGACTTTTTTATGAATATATGTTATACTATATATAGTAAGATATGCCGTATATGTGAATGTCGGAAAAATAAGGAGAAGAAAAATGAAAAGATCTGAAAAGTATCCTGAAACAAAATGGTTTGTATATGATAATGTAAATCCAAAAAATAAAATCACTTCGGATTGTGTTGTTCGCGCTATTACAAGTGCTTTTGGAATTGCATATGAAATGGCACTCGGTGAGCTGGTCGGTATGTGTCTTAAAACAGGGTATGCTATTACAGATAAGAAGAATTATGAAAGACTTTTCAAGGAAACATATAACCTCGAAATGCAGAAGCAGCCTAGACATATGAACAATACTAAATACACCGGAAAAGAGTTCTGTGAGGAATTTAATAAAGGTACATACATTTGTAAAATTGGTGGTCATCATGTAACAGTAATTATTGATGGTAAGATTCATGATATTTGGGATTGTAGCGATAAGACCATTGGTAACTATTGGAAAGTTAAATGATGAAATTTATGATAATATTCCTGATTATATTATATGGTATTGTAATGTAACATAATGGAGGAAATAAAATGCAGATAATTATAAAATTCAAAAATACAGAGTTAATTGAAATTAGTACAGATTGGAATACAGAAACTTTCGGAAACTATACATTGCAAGAAACTGTGAACACATCTGATATTGAATTTAAGTTTTCAAACGGTGATAAATTTTCAATGACAATGAAAGATGTTGATTTGTGTCATCTTCTTGGATTTTTCTATGGAAAAGATTTTTCTAAGATTGATTCTAGGGAGATGTGCCTTGCATTTGTGAACTATACAGGGGCATATAATCTGTATATGAATGGACAAGATGTAAATAGTTCGATGTGTTATTATTTTGAGAATAATGAAGCAACCACATATCACTATACTCTTTTAAATGGTGAATTTGTTGAAAAGGAAAGTTATATTTACAGATAAGAATATTTAGGAGATATACAATGAAGCTGATACCATTTTATAACTTGGTTACAAGAACAACCACCTACCAAAAAGCAAGTAAATCCTTATACAATACCGTTTTAGGTTTTATTAGGCACAATTTGTTATATACAATGGAAGTCACTGATCTTATCCGAAGAACTCCTGTTAAAATAATCAAGAATGAGTTTAAGTCAATAAATTTATCCTTCTCAACATCTGAGGCTTTTTCAAGGGAAGGGGATTCTGATCTTTTATTTAATAGATTAGATTTTCCTGATGACGAAACAATTATGGCTTCAACAACCTTTAATAAGACAATAATACTGCTAACTCTTAAAAAAATCTGTTCTAATGAAGATAAACCAACTCGTGCATATTTTTCTGTTCTAAATACAAAGGAAGATGTAAAAAATCTGAAAATTTTTTGTTTACACTTAGTAGAAAATAGTAAAAAATACAAGAAAAATATCGTTATGAAATTCAACAATTTTCTAAGTGGAAGTGACTATAGTCTTGATATTAAGAAGAAAAAATACGAAAGGAATTTTAAAAATGTTTTCGTTTCGGCAGACATAAAAAGAAAGATAAATGACATGATACTATCGTTCAAAGATAGTAACGAGTTCTTTTCAAAACATTCTATCCCAAGACACACTGGGCTTTTATTGTATGGGGAGCCTGGAACAGGTAAAAGTAGTCTGGTTCAAGCGATCTGCACGGAATTTAGAATTCAACCATTATATTTATCTGAGATTGATTTATTTTCTTCAGGAACAATTCAAACCCTTAAAGAAAGAGTGTTGGATTTATCTTTTTTAAATATTACAACTGCGATTATTATTGAAGATGTTGATATATATAATGTTTTTCGCAATCGTAGTTATCCTGAAAAAGAAGATTCAAAGATGAATTTGAATATGTCAACATGGTTAAACTTAATGGACGGTGCCGATTGTCTTGACAATGTGATTTGGTTATTTACCACAAATAAATTAGATGTTATTGACAAAGCATTATGCAGACCGGGAAGAATAGATTATTTAATAAATGTCTCCTACACAGAGTCTGAAGCCTTTGATGAATATCTTATGTTCATGTTTAACAATCATCTTCCTGAAAATAGAGTTGTTAAAGAAAAGATAAATCTTGCCCAAGTTAATGTTGATGTTAGGAATAAATATTCATTCAATCAAATCATTGAGAAATATACAGAAAAATATTCAAAAACTTCTTGACAAAGTTAAAAATATGTGTTATACTATATATGTAATTAAATGTGGGTGGGTGAGTTTATGAAAGAATTGATTGGATCATACAAGAATGGAAATTATAAGGTATTTAGATTTAGTGATGGTACTATGATCAGACATACTAATGAATCTGAATATATTTCTGAATTTCCTGATTCTATGGATATTAAGATCACAAATCGCTGCACTGGAACAAATTGTCAATACTGTCATGAGAATTCTAACTCTTGTGGTAATCACGGTGAAATCCTAAGTGTTCCATTCCTTAATAGTCTACATCCATATACAGAACTTGCTATTGGCGGTGGAAATGTACTTGAACATCCTGACTTTATTCAATTTCTGAAATGGTGTAAAGAAAAAAACATTTTCGCAAACATTACCCTTAATCAAAAACACTTTGTTGAGAATATTGATACTGTGAGATATCTTGCGGAGAACAAACTTATTTATGGCCTTGGTATTTCACTTGTATCGGTAACAACAGATTTTATAAAGTTGGTTAAAGAATTTGACAATGCAGTTATTCATGTCATTGCTGGTATTGTTACAAAAGATGAAATGGAATGTTTGTATAAGAAGGATCTAAAACTGTTAATCCTTGGATACAAACAATTTCGCAGAGGAAAAGACTATTACGCACTTCATCAAAGCTCAACTGATCTTAATAGGAATTGGTTGAAAAATAATATCGGAAATATTATTACAAAGTTTAATACGGTTAGTTTTGACAATTTGGCAATCAAACAACTTGAAATCAAAAGTCTTGTTACAGGTGACAGTTGGGATAATTTCTATATGGGTGATGATGGAACTCATACAATGTATGTAGACACTGTTAATAAGGAATACGCAGTAAGTTCTACATCTACAGTTAGGCACGGTTACAATAATGAAAAGATTGAGGATATGTTTAAAGTTATAAAGGAGGATTCAATCAATGTGTAAGACAAAGCACAGGTTCTATGTTATTGAGGATACAAGTATTCCAGAAACAGAAGTTGATCTTAATATTAGTTCTGATATGTACTTCAAGGATTATTATAAAAATTCTGACGCAGAAATCACAGATATTAGCCAGGATGGGTGGCTTAACCTTAATACTGGAAAATATTCATTTGATTTTCCATGTGACGTAAATGAACGAAATATTACCGTTCTTAGACACACATATGAAAAACTTGCTTATATTGTTTTTTGTTTAGTTTATTATTCTTACACAAGAGAAGAGATTGATATTATCACACAAGACATAATTAAAGACTTTAATGAGAAAGATTATGTTCCGGGTTTTCAAGGTTTTACATTTAATAAAATTAAAGAAGTTCAGATTGGAACATCTCACTTTTATGTTCCACTTGATTACAAGGACGAAGAATCTGTATACGATTGTTCACATAAATTTAACGAATACTGTTTTACCCAGCATTATAAAGAATATGATCTTAATCTAGCCGATATTGCAGTTATGAATAGGTACACGCTTATCATTGATGATATGAAGGAAAGTTATTTCAGAAGACTGCTAGACGATAATATCGTAAATAAAAATAATAAAAGAATTATTTGTTTTTCCAATCTTAATGATGTGGAGGTAATTTAATTATGTTCACAATCAGAAGCGGTGTGTTTGAAACGAATTCCAGTTCTTCCCATTCTATTTGTATTAGAAATAGCAATAATAATATTTCCATTGACAAAGACTATATTCTTGAAAACTATGTAAATGGAAAAGGGATTTGGAAGATTGAGGATCTTGATATTACATATGGAAGATCCCCGTTTAGATATCTTTCTAAGTTTAGTGAAAAAGTCTTGTATGCACTTGCTAATAATATTTCCGGGGTGGAGGATATTGTTAAAAAATATATTCCTGAATGCAAAGGATTTGAATATGATGATAAGTGCTTTGGATATGTGGATGACAGAATTGTAGAACCATTTCTTAAAAAGAATAATATTACTCTTGAAGAATTTCTTACGCAGGAGAAATATTTTGTCATTTGTGACGGTGATGAATATTACATTTTTGCAGATATGATTAGATCCGGTCTTATTTCAAGTGATGTTGCTCACGATTATACAGAGGATGATCTTGAAGACTGACGCAGAAAATAAAAACAATTATAATGAAAATAAGTAACTTTTGAACACTTTATCTTGTAAAATTTGAAAAGAAGGACTTGATTCAAATGAACAAAGAAAAGGTTCAAGAGTTATTCACCAGATTTTCAGGACAGCAAGATTTAACCCCATTTAACGCAATGTTAGATTCTTCAATAGATTTAGTTATAAGTAAATTAAAAGACCCTATATATGAAACTAAGCCAGAACTTGATTACTATGCTGCTTCAATAGCAAATTTTGTTTATCAAACAATGGTTGTAACGTATGATAGAAAAAGGGTTTATGAAGCTGCTAAATTACTGAGGAATGCATATGATGAAAGATGTAAACAATTCTTCTGGAAAGGGGAGGATACACCGTGAATTGGATCTCATTAGGAGAAAAACTACCGGAGGATAACCAACTTGTGAATATCTGTTTTAGGGATGAATATAGCGAAAGATATTATACGGCCAGATACCACAAGTTTTGTAATTGTTTTCAGTTTTGGATAAGCGATATGAAATTTACATTTGAATCTCAGCAGATAGCTTTTTGGAAACCTTTAGAAAGTCTTGATGAAGAATACGAGCGCACAAGAAAAGAGCATAAGGCGGTTAAGAATTTTTAATTGGAGGATATAAAAATGACTGAAAAAGAAGCATTATATTTTTTAAAAGGAGAATTAAAACTCGCACAAAAAGTTGCTTATTTAATTCCTGAAACAGAGAGATCAAATCATTCAGATCATATTGATGCACTTATTTATGCAATTAAAGCTATTGAAAGATACAGAACAGAACAATATGAAAATGAGGAACTACTAAAAGAATTAAATAAGTTTACAAAAAGAGAACATAAGGCTGAAGAAGTTTTTATCTTTGATGTAATTCTTTGCAATAATGATGTAGATCGTGATGGAGATATGTTCTGTGACTCCGCCATTTATGAACTTGCAAATAAGTACAAAGGCGTCACCGGTATTTTCAATACAAAACAACCATATATTTCAGCACGAATTTTTAAAACAGAAGTAATTGAAGATCCAGAAAGAATAACAGAAACAGGCAATGTTTTTAAAGAAGTAAAAGCATATGCATACATGGTAAGAAGTGCGTCTAATTTTGACTTCATTAAAGATATTGAGGCCGGAATTAAAAAAGAGGTTTCTATTAGTTGTTCTGCAAGAAAAAAGGTTTGTTCTATTTGTGGAAGAGATATGCTTCATGATAGGTGCGTCCACATTAAGAATGATGATTACGAAGGAGAAACTTGCAGAGGGATTCTCACTGATATACAAGATGTTTATGAATGGTCTTTTGTATCTCCTCCAGTTGTTTCTAATTCAATTAAATATTGATAGGACGGTAACTTAAAATGCTAATTATTTTACAATGTAAATATCCAATAGGTAAATATGAGGAAGATGCTATTCTTTTAAGGTTAGAGAAACAGCTTGATATTGGTAATTTGCTACTAATCCCTGAATGTTTATATGTTCAAGACATTATAATGGATAAAGGTGATAATTCAATTAAATTTGAAACAAAACAGGAAAAGTCACAAACCGTTGGGGAGTTCTTTTTAGAAATGACAAAAGAATCTAACCGCAGAATAACTGTTCATGTAAGAAAAAGATTAGACGAACATAATTATAGGAATCTACTTTCAATCACAGTTTCTAATTTTGCAAGAGGATCATACGCACAAATAGATGATTTTAATGATTATGTAAAAATGCTTAGAAATTATGAAAAACAAGTAACTGGACAAGAGATAGCAACTTTATCACTTTTATGGGATGTCGAAGTTAAATATAAAGATAAATGCTATAGGGATGACCTAAGTCGTTATGAATATAACATTGTTGTATAATATATACAAAAACTCCTGCAAATATTTGTGGGAGTTTTTATTATTTTTATTGCAAAAACCTCTTGACTTTTTCATTAAAATATGTTATACTATACTTGTAACAGCAAAACAAACCCAAACTAAATAAGATTATTTCTGTGGAGGTATGAACAATGGGGAAGTTCTGTCGAAATTCTTGAAACCATTGTAAAAAAGTTCGGTGGTTGGTTGGATGAAAATGACTGTGATGATATTCCATACCGCTATGTTGAAAAGGAGGATTAACAAATGCAGTATTACAAAACAGAATATAGTAATGTTCTTGAAAGATTTGATATGATGGAAGAGCTTAGAAATAAGCTTTCCCATGAACTCAATCTTCTCAAACTTCAAAAATTACAAAATGACATTCTTTACATCAACGCAAAAAGAAAGTTATATGGAAAAAATGTTTTCGGAATTATGAATATGGATGAAATGTGTCATAAAGCGAGTAAGTATCTTACTATGTTGAAGAACAAAGAAATTCGTAAAAATGCTAAATGCGAAGAGAGAAGCTTTTATGATGTTCTTGTGGCGTCTATTCAGAACGGAACAGGAATTAAGGTAAAATCCATTGATACTATTATTTTTTATAATTATGACTCTGTGTTTGAAATTGATTTAACAGATGCCGAATATAATTTGAACCTTAGAATTAGTATTCCTAATATTAAGAATCCAAAGTTCTTCCCAACAATTAGTGATACACTTAAAGAAGAAGATGTGCGGGAAATTCTTTATGAACTTGATCTTAGATTGAGTTATATCAAGGAAAAAACACAATACAGTACATCACTTGAAACTATTGTTAGTTATCCGACTGCAAGGGATACGAACGGTTACATTGAAGATCCAGAGAAGTTTAAAGAATATTTGAATCAGTTTGCAAGTGGTTTGAAAAGTAATCGGTAAATATATACAAAAATCCGGTAAATAATCACCGGATTTTTTATTTCAAATTTCAAAAAACCTCTTGACAAATATTCAAAAATATGTTATACTATACTTGTAAACAACTTAAACACGTCAAATATTCAAGGAGGTACAAGAGATGAAAAAGGTTATCATTTATAAGTGGAACAAAATGAACCAGATCAAAGTTCACAAAGTTGAAGATGTAAATGAATATCGAAAAGTAATGAATATTCTTTACGAACAGGATAAGGAATATTTTCTTATTGGAGAGATTGACTTGGAAAAAGAATTATCCTATTTACAAGTTGTGTCCTTCTTCAACAAAGTGTTAGAGATCTGTTATCCGCAGTGTCCGGTTTGTCTTTGTGGAGAACTTAAACCTATTGCTACTAAGCATTTCGAATGCACTATTAAGATGAGGAATAGCCTGTTTGTTGATTCCTACATTATCAATCTTACAAATGAATTCTATAATATGTTGGAACTCTTTTTTAAGGATTGTGGGTTTAAAATTAAAGATTACAATAACACAAGAAATACCTTCTGGTACGAAATGGAGGAGGTTAAATGATATGGAAGGTAATAAAGTTCAATTCTATATTGGTACAAATAGACAAACCACCGTTGTTCCCAATGGATTCGAAAGATTCTTTAGCGGAATTCGATTTGATACATACTCTCAGTTCAAAAAGGCAAAAGATATGATGATAGAGTGTGTTGAATTATTTGAATCTGGAATTCTGTTCAAGGATTCAAATAAAATAAAGAAAAGTAACGATATCAAAACAGAACTAGAGTTATATATCATTGAAGTTGATCCTATGAGATACTATGGATATGTTGATGAATATCCTATTGAAATGGATATTGAAGATTATGTTTATTGAATACTAACTGCAATAAAATGTTGTGAGCTAATGACTGTAATAAATTGTTTATAAAAGAATAAGGAGGAAACATAAATGCCAAATCATGTAATGAATAAAGTTCAGTTTATTGGAGACCAGAAAAGAATCGATGAGATCTTGGAAGCTATTAAGGTAGATGATATTGGAATTGGAAGTCTTGACTTTAATAAAGTAATTCCTATGCCGGAATGTCTTAATGTTGAATCCGGTAGTAGAACAGATGAAGCTATTTCACATTATATGTCCTTGATTAGCCCATATGGTCATTGTATTTGGAATATTCCACAAGCTGAATTTGAATTTGGAATTAAGATTCCGGAGATTACAGTTAGTCAGTATCAAGATCTATGGAATGATATCTGTAAAGAAAGACATACTATTTTTCTAAAAAATAGTCTTCCATTCCACCAACTTAAAAAAGACCTAGTTCTTGACGGTGAAAAGTATGTAAATAATTTTAAACAATATCAACATACAACTTGGTATGGATGGAGTTGTGAGCACTGGGGAACAAAATGGAATAGTTATGGGTATAAAGAGGATTGCCCTAAGTTTGAAAATAATATTATTTATTTTGAAACAGCTTGGAATCCACCTAAACCTGTTATTGATAAACTTGCAAAGATGTTCCCCGATGTAACTATTGAACACTCATGGGCGGATGAAGATTCTGGATATAATACTGGTAAAACAACATATACCAAGGGAAAGAAAATCAACTTTGCAATCAAGGACAACACTAAAGAATCTTATGAATTGTATGCAAAACTCTGGAATGAGGATCTTGAACATAATGGATATCGACTTACAGAGGATGGTAAAACCTATAAATATCATGAAGAATTGGATAAGAGGTGGTAATTATGAAGGTTTCGACTTTAATTATAAAACTTACAGAATATCTTTCCTGGAAAGGTGACAACAATGATATTATTCTTTCGATTAAAGATAGGCACGGTGGTTATATTTTTAGTAACGGTGATATCGACATTGTTGATTATCTTGATGGAACAGTAGGTTTATATGCACATGAGGAGAAAGTTGATGAAAAATCGTGAATTGTTTTTAACGATGTCCGCATATGACTTACTTATAAAGATGAATGAAAATCTTAGAAAGGATAATTTCATTTCAAGAGATGGATGTTGCGTCTTAAATTGTTTTTTACGAGAAGATGTTGTAAGTAAACGATGTAAAGAATATGATCACTGCCAAAAATGCATTCAACAGTTTTTACAGGAGGATAATTCCAATGGATAATGTTTGTAACAATGAATGGATTCCAATAAAAGACAAAAGACCCATTCAGCATAAAGCAATAGAAGCTATCTGTCTTGATCAAACTCAAGCAGCATTCTATGGTAAGTATTGGATCATCAAAATAGTTCTTCTGAATGATGATGGTAACTTTGTAGATGAACATAATGTTGTTCACAATGTTCTTTATTGGCGTTATGTTGAGGATCTTCCTATAGATGTTCCTCCAATGTTTACAGGGTGGTGGCCTTTCTTATGATTATTGAATGTGGAAAAGAAGATTACAGAAATCTTGTAGCAGATGTAGATTTCCTTGATGTAATTCGTGAAAAGATTTCGTTTGAATTTGCAACTGAATTACAAAAATGGTTTGACGAAGCCGACTATGAAAAGGGTCAGCTTGATGAAGAGGTCAGAGAACTATTAGCAGATAACGATTATTATGTAACAAGGCTTGAAGAAATTTATACCTTAGTGAGAGGACTAATAGTAGATCTTACAAATAATGCAACAATTAAAAAAGAATCTAAACAGGCAACTCTTAAAATCTTAGAGGAAATTCAAACATTGTCTGATATCTAAGGAGGATTTATGGAAATTTTAATTAACAAACAAATTGACAAACAGAAGCTTTTAGATAAGGTTCTAAACAGCTCTGAAACAATTCATATAGTTACAAATAAAATAAAAACATATATTGATGAGATTGTTGAAAAAGTAGCAGAAAGAACAGGGCTTAAAGATAAAAATCTTATTCGCTTATATGCTCTTCTTGTTCTAGTAAAAGGAGAAAATGTAACTCTTGAAGATATTCATGATGCATGGTCTATGGATATGAATTTTAAAGATATCACGCCTCCATTCTGCTATGGACATGAACATAGAAGCATTGTTCCATTTGATCAACTCAGCAAGGAAACTCAGAACAAAGATAAAGAATATCTCGATGCACTTATTTCAATCGCAAAGGAGATTAAGCAGTGAAATATCTTGTAAAAGGTTCAATTACATTTTCAGTTGAAGCAGATACAGAAAGTGAAGCCGAAGAAGAAGCAATGCGCAAAATGGAAGAAATGTTGTTTACAGAGTTTAACCTCATGTGGGATCAGGTTAGCACAGAGGTTATTCAAAAAATAGACAACGACGAAAACAAATAATTTAATAATAGTAAACTCCTTAATCGGAATAAAAATGTACTTTATTAGTACAAATTTTATTTTGGTTAAGGAGTTGTTTTTATCATGAAAATATATTATGAGAATATTATTACTGATTTAAGACGTAATGGAATTAACATTACTCAGGATATGTTTGACGCAATCAATGAATTTGCAGATATTCAAAATTCATTTGTGCATAAACTAGATATTGATAAATGGCAGGATGTTAAAGGTAAGACTGTCTTATTTGTAAATAATGGAGAAATAGAAGCGGTTTATGGTGACGGGAGATTTATGTATAATCCAAGAAAGGTTAAAGTTAGTCAAGCACCTGAATTTGATATTTATGAAGTTGAAGTTCTTGGAACTAATGTTCAAAACCGCAGACAAGAACGTAGAGATTATTTAAAAGGACTAACTAAAACAAAAGATTCTTCTTTTTCAAATGTTCCAAAATCAACAACCTATATTTGGAGCAAAGATTGGGATCCAGAAGTAAATAAGATTTATTATTCCAAATTATTACAAAGAAATCACCTAGGAAGATATGCATCACAATTAGAGGATGCCTATGATGTAGTAAAAGAACTAATAGATCAGCGCAGAGAAAGACTGGCTGGAAAACGAACAGAATATGACAGAATGATTACAAATATATCTAGGCAGATTGGAAAAATAGAGGATGAAATGATTGCTGCTGAAAGAGACTTTGAGTTTGATGTAGATAAGTTAAAAAAGGAAATGTCTAAACTTCCTAATCTAGTTAATATTGCTAGGGAGTTCATAAAGACAGAGGAAGATGAATACAAACACTGGGGAAAGCGTAAACCATATAAGTATGATAAGATCTCTAAATAATTTTCAAAAACCTCTTGACAAAATCTGAAATATGTGTTATAATGTATATAGTAATACATATTTTATTGTTTGGAGGAAAGGATATGAAGCAGGTTAGGAAGCAGTTATTAAAGGAGCTTAGAAGAATACAGTATAAAACAAACACAGGTAAATGGGTGTTCGGTGTAGATGAAACATATTTAAATGCATTAGAATATTTTGTTGTACTTAAAAATGGAACTTCATTCTATATTCAGCCAGGATCATATATCATACCTGAGTTTAGATTTAAAGATGTATTGTATATAAGAAAAACTCTTTCTAGTTCATATGGAAGAAAACATATGAATACAACTCTTGGTTATTTTAATTTTACAACAAAAGAACTTCACAGCTATGAGAAGGACATTATTAAAAAATATAATGCTGTTAAGTTAGTAAGAACACATAGTGAAGAATGGTGATTAACTATGAAATTATTATATGAAGATATATTATTAGAGAAAATGACCGCTCAGTGTTTTGCTCACATTGTTTTGGAGTTATTAAAAGATACTGACAAAATTGGTGTAGCACGTCAAATTATTATAGATAGGGATGGTAAATATGTAAAAGAAAAGGACGATGAATACTTAAATTCATTTCCTATAGAAGATATTAAACAAGATCTTGTTGATTTTGCAGATAATTGGATACATGAAATAAAGGATATACCTGAAGTTTTATCTGTTGAGAATCATGGATCACCATATCTTGGATTTTCAGATTATGTTGATGTACGATTAAAAGTTCCAGAGGATAAGCATTTACAAAACTTTTATAAAGAGCATAGAGGAAAATATAAAAATTGTAGTTTTCGATTTACAGATCATCCAATACCAAAAGAACAATACAGAGATAAATCAGGAAAAATCATCAGAGCGCAAGTGGATTTAAAGGATAAATCATTTAAAGAAGCCTCAGAAGAAATGAAACAAAAAATTTTATCCTATATTGATAAAGTACATAAGCAGGAAAAGAAGTATATACAGGATAATTTTGTAACAGTGACAGACATTAAAAAGGATGCCTTTGAATCTGAAAATGAAAAAGTCATAAATGCATTCACAGATCAATTTAATAAGTATTCTAAAGTTAAAAATTGGTATAAGAATAATAATATTCTAAAAAAGATGTGTAATAATCTGGATAAACAGGGAATTATTTGTCAGCCGGATGTTATTGTTAGTTACATAACATCGCTTGACAATAATGAGCAAGATAAAGAAGCCACTAAATAATTTCAAAAACCTCTTGACAAAATCGAAAATATGTGTTATAATGTATATAGTAATACATATTATAGGAGGGTGAACGATATGACCATTGTAACTGATATTCAAAAACAGGTTATTGATTCTGGAGATAAAGAGTTAAAGTTAATTTTTAAAACAATATTTGACGCTAAAATTGAAGAAAGTGAAAAATTTCATAGGAGAGTGTGGCATGATTCAAACATTGAAGATATCAAGTACGCTCTGGAAGAAAAAGGAATTGAAGTCACATGGAAAGCACTTTATAAGTTTTTAGATCCCGATTTTAATGAGGAAGAATGGGAATCTGGAACATTTAATGGTTGGTCGTTATCATACTGATGGAGGAAAAATGAAATGATTAAAAAGTATATGAATCAACTCTATAATGAAGTTATGTGGTATAAGAAGAAGATTGACTCTGGTAAATTAAAGTATTTTGGTAAGAGAGATATTGGTGACGCCAACTGTTTTATTGTAATTCTTAAAGACGGTTCGTATTTTTATGTAACTATTGGAACAAACAATATTCCTAATGTAAAGAAAAAAGATATTGCATATATATTCAAGGAACTCCACAGGTATGATGATAAAATTGGTAAGTGGTATAAAGATTCCACTGATTCTGACCGTGGTTATTATTGTTATAAAGACGAAGAAAGATATGAACAAAGCGATTATATATGTGAAAAAATGAAAAAGTATCATACTGATTATACTCGTGAAATTGATACTGAATACTGGGATTAAAGAAAGAAGGAATTATTTATGCTTCACCTACTAAATGAAGATCTTTTATTTGAAGGTTTAACAGGTTCTCATTTTATAAGGGCACTTCTTGAATACTTAGAAAAAGATACAGTGATTAAGTATTCTGACGATTATATTGATAATTTTGACAAATCTAAAAAAGATAGATATGCAAATGTCTATCCAATAAAGGACATAAAAGATGATATTCGTCAATTTGTAGAAGAATGGATTGATGATGTAAAAGAGGAATGTGGTGTTTACCGTATACGAAAAGTTAGAATGTCTCCAAAATATGGATTTTCAACATATATTGATTTAGACTTTAATCGTCCTGCGGATCGAAGATTGTACCCATTTTATGACTCACACAAAGATGATTACACAAATGTAACATTCAGATTTTCTGAACATGAATCTAAAAATGATGATTCTGATATTGCCGATTGGGTTAATCTGACAGGTAAAACATTTATTCAAGCTTCTGAGGAAATGAAATATAAGATTCAGAATTATGTAACTGACCTCCGCTCCATGGAAAAGCAATATTTAAAGAAGATAGATAAAGCAAACAAAAAAAGAAGATAAGAAAAAGTCAGGAGTTTTGAAATTATTTTTGAAAAACTCTTGACTTTTTGTTTATAATGTGTTATAATATATTTGTAAGAATTATGTCTTAAAGGAGGATTCACATATGAACATCATTAAAGATAATATCATTCAGTTTATGTTTGGCGGTAACTCTACTTTCACAATTCAAAAGGGTAACAACCACTTTTCTTATAAGATTTACAAGAAAAGAACAGATGATGGTGCGAAGATATATCATCTTTATTTGAAATCAGCAAATAAAGGAACATATTGCGGCTATTTTAAGATTGTAGATCATAAACTTACATTTCGTCATAGCGGTAAATATGGTGTTGAAAAGAATGATTCACAAATGAATTTCCTTTTAGAGACAATTCATCAAAGAAGAAATCTTCCTGAAGACACTGTAATTTGTCATTGTGGTAGGTGTGCTCATTGTGGCAGAATGCTTACTGATCCAAAATCTATGGAAAGAGGATTTGGTCCCGAATGCTGGCAGAAGGTGAAAGGATTTATACTATGAGAATTGTTCAACAACTTGTAAAACAATTTAATGATAATGATAGCTTACTTATCCCACAAGAAGGAATATTTTGGTTGGTTGATGGAACATTTTATGCATTTACAGAACCTGTAAATAATTTCATGTTTTGCGCTCTAAGCCATAAAGACGAATGGTTTATGAAGGATGTTCCATTTGATTTTTATCCTCGTGGTAGAGTTATGGTTAATCCATCACCGTTACATAAAAATCTTATTTTCGATTGTTTTATTTATTTGGATGATTGCATAAATAATGATGAAATAATCAATGTTGTAAAACATACATTTCATCTGGATCACTGCAATATAAAGTACATTGGCTTAAAAGGAGCTGTAACAGAAGACCATTATCAATGTCATAACTGTAAATCAAAAAAGGAGGATGACAATGTTTTGGACTGAATCATATTTTGAATCTAGATATCTTAGTGAACTGATCCCCTTAATACTTGTAATTATTGCATTGATTGTAATTGGTTTTGTCGCATTTATAAACATTGTAATTAAAAAATTTCATAAATGGCTAGAGAAAAGAACTACGTTTTTACTTGAAAATGATAAGGAGGATGAAAATGAATAATACAAACGATCAAATTAAAAACTGTAAACAGGAAAAGAAAAAACTAGAGGAACAACTCTTAATCTTAGAGGGAGTTAATGAATTGTTTAGAAAAGCACGGATGAATTATATCTCTCTTGAAATGGCTGTTGCTAATCAACTGGAAGACATTAAGGCGAAGATGTTTTCATTGGACAAGGAGATTGAAATTCTTGAAACAATGGAGGATAAAAAATGACTATTGACTACAGCAAGAAAATAAATGAATTAGTAGAGTATCTTAATACCTGCCGGGATGAATATTATAATCATAATAGATCAATTATCTCTGATAAGGAATATGATGATCTTTTTGACAAACTTGCAGAACTTGAAAATGAATCTGGTATTGTACTATCTAATTCACCTACTCAGAGTGTAGGGTATAAAGTAGTAGAAGGACTTAATAAAGTAGATCATGATAAACCAATGCTGTCTTTGGATAAAACAAAATCATATAAGGATGTTATTAAATTCTGCGATGATAAAGATGCATTGTTTATGCATAAGATGGACGGCCTTACTCTTTGTTTAACATATAAAGATGGTATTCTTTATAGAGTTGAAACTCGTGGAGATGGGATTACAGGAGAAGATATTACACATAATGCTAATTCTATTCTTGGAATTCCAAAAACAATTCCGAATACAAACACTATTCACATCTACGGTGAAGCTATTATTACAACTAAAGATTTTGAATACATTAACTATAAACTTCCGGAGAGTGAAAAGTTTGCAAATGCTAGAAATCTTGCATCTGGAAGCGTAAGACAGTATGACAGCAATATTTGTAGGAATAGAAAAGTAAGGTTTATTTGTTGGAACGCCAATGAATTATCAAAAGATGGAACAATGACTTCTGGACTAGATGAAGCAGACAAGTTAGGATTTATTACTGTATATAGAAGAACAAGATTGTCACTTCCAAACTGGACAGAAGAACACATCAAAGAAATGTTTGAAAATATGAAACTTAGGGCAGACACAGTAAATTATCCTATTGACGGTATTGTTATAATGTTTAATAATATCGAATATGGTAAATCCCTTGGAAGAACATTACACCATTTTAGAAATGGTATCGCCTTCAAGTTTTATGATGACACCTATGAAACACACCTTACTAATATTGAATATTCAATTGGAAAAACAGGAACATTGACACCAGTAGCAATTTTTGAACCTGTTCAGATTGATGGTGCTACAGTTACAAGGGCATCATTATCCAACCTATCTATTATGAAATCAACACTAAATAAACCTTTTGTAGGTCAGACTATTTATGTATCAAAAAGAAACCAAGTAATTCCAAAAGTAGAATACTGCCTTGAGGGAGAACCAATTCATGGGGAAGAACTATTATTTCCTCTTGTATGTCCATACTGTGGTGCTTCTACATATGTTGAAAAAGATAATAATGGTCCAGAAATTCTTGTGTGTACTGGTAATAATTGTATTGGAAGTCTTCTTAGAAAGTTTTCAACATTTGTTTCAAAGCAAGCAATGAATATTGATGGGCTGTCCGATAAAACTCTTGAAAAATTTATTAAGCTAGGTTGGATTCATAAATATTCAGATATTTATACTCAGATTCCAAAACATAGTCATGAGTTAAGTAAGATGGAAGGTTTTGGAGAAAAATCTGTAACCGCCATCTTAGATTCGATTGAAAAATCAAAAACAACCACCTTAACAAAACTATTTATTGCATTGAATATTGAAAATATTGGAAAACAAAATGCCGCAGAACTTGAAAAGTTTTTTAATAATGATCCAAATAATGTTCTTAAAATGAATATAGAAGGTCCTAATGGCATTAGAGAAAGACTATCTAAAGTAAATGGTTTCGGGGATATTATGGTTGACTCTGTTTGCAAGTGGAGAAGAAGTGCAAACGATATGACAGAATATATGGATCTTATAAATATTTTAACATTTACTAAGAAAGCAGATAAAGTTACAGATAAACTTTCCGGAATGAGTTTTGTTATTACAGGATCTGTTAATTTATATAAGAACAGAAATGAACTTGTATCTATTATTGAATCTAATGGAGGAAAAGTTCAATCTGGAGTTAATAAGGATACCACATATCTTATCAACAATGATGTAAACTCTAGCTCTAGTAAAAATAAGAAGGCAAAAGAATTAGGTGTTAAAATTATCTCCGAGGAAGAATTTAACAAACTTCTCGGCAATGAAACAACAACAAAACCTATTAAGAAAGGATTGTTTTAAATGAAACTTGTATTTGAGGATGAGAAGGATAGATTCTTTTACGAACACGCAAATATTAGATCAAAGGATACGAAACAACCGTTTGATCTATGGGTTGATGAACATGGTTGTGATAGAAATGTGCAACATAATGAACCAATATTCAAGGTTACTGCAAATAATATTCAGCTAGATTTAATTTTACATAAGGATGATTCTATTGAGATTGTAAACAGTTCGAGCGATATTAGGAAATTCAAACATTCAAAAGAAGCTGTTAATTTTATTGATAAATTCAAAGAACCTCTCCGTGCTCATTGGAACCATGATTTAACAACATATGAATTAACTCATATTTTAAGAAAAGTTTATGGATCAAATAAAGAAATTCTAGATGTTTTATCGGATGTTATTTCAAACGGAATTTCAAGGGAGGATTAACATGGTTCTAATTCTATGTGGAAAATCATGTACTGGAAAAGATACGATAAAAAGGAATCTTGTAAATTATTATAATTTCACACCTCTAATCACATTGACAACCAGACCTAAACGTGATAATGAAATTGATGGAGTTGACTATAATTTTATATCATTGCAGGAGCTTGAAAACCTAGCACATAACGGAAAAATCATTGAATATAGAAAATTTAATACATTAGTTGATGGAAGAGAAGATACATGGTTTTATGCTACTCCATTATACCGTTTAGAAGATTCAAAGGATTATGTAATTATTCTTGATCCTAAAGGAGCCAGAAAATTTATTGATTATAATGGAAAAGATAATTGCTGTCTCTTGTGTATTGAGTCTGATGATATATCCCGTCTAAATAGAGCTAAACAAAGACCTAATTTTGATCAAATAGAATGGGATAGAAGATTAGAAACAGATAGTAAAGATTTTGGATATTTTGAATTATATGATATGATTTATTCTTATGTCCTAAATGATTTGCCCATTGATCTATGCGTTGAAAAGGTTTTAGATTTTTATAATGATTGGAAGGATAAAAAATGATTAGAGTGATTAAAACTGGATATCCTATGAGTACCCATCACAGCGAGTTTAAGTTTACCTGTAAGAATTGTGGTTGTGAATGGGAAGCTGATAGAACAGATAACGAGTTACATATTTCGTCGCCTTTTCTGCCGTTCTACACTTACATGAATTGTCCTAATTGTGGCAGGTATGCTCAGGATAGGGAGATAAAATAATGAAAAACAATAATGAGAGTTGCACATTTCAACAACAATGTGAGCTATGTATTTGTAGGAATTGTATTTGCGACTGTATGCAGTGTCAGGCAAATAACATTTTACCAAGATTAGAACAATGTAGATACGAGGATAATTATATTTAATATTTCGTTTAAGATATAAAATTTATATTAAAAATAATATAAAAAATACTTTATTATGCTACTATAATAGGTGTAATACATAGTTTATTTTAATTGTTGGAGGTATGTTTATATGAAATCAAAAGATGTATTGCGCTTATTAGGTATTACAAGAGTAACACTTACAAAATATGTAAAAGAAGGAATTATCGGTGTTACAAATCTTCCTAATGGCAGATATGATTACTCTGAACAAGATGTTTATAAGTTTTTAAATAAAGACTGTAAACGTCGAACAGTTATTTATGCAAGAGTTTCAACAAAAAAGCAAAAATCAGATTTAGAAAATCAAATCAATATGTTAAAACAATTTTGTTTTTCAAATGGATACCAGCTTTCAGCAATATATTCAGATATTGCAAGTGGGATATCATTTGAAAACAGAAATGATTTTTTCAAAATGCTTGATGACATTATTGCAGGTAAAATAGAGAAGGTAGTTATTACATATAAAGATAGACTTTCAAGAGTTGGATTTGAGTTATTTAAACATTTATTTCTTCGATTTAATACTGAAATAATTGTTGTTAGTGAAATTGGATCACAAAAATTGGACAGTGAGGAAATTTTTGAAGAAATTGTAAGTTTGTTGCATTGTTATTCTATGAAGCTATATTCAAAAAGACATATGAACAAAGTTAAAGAGTTGATAACTGAAAAGGGTGATTCATATGAAAAGGACCAAGAATAATTATTTCATAATAGAGTTGCCTTTAATTACTGAAATATGGCAAGAAGATATTATAGATAAAAGATTAGAATGCGGACGGTATATATTTAATGAACTTCTAGGAAAAACGCTCACCAGGTATAAGGAAATGATAAAAACAAAAAGATATAGAAATTTAATTCAAACATTACATGATCCAACTTGCGATAAAGATTTATTTTGGGGAGAAATGAATGAGTTATTAAAGGAATACAAATTAACTCATTTTGATATTGTTAAAGACGTAAAACTTATGCAACATCATTTTAAAAAGCATCTTCATTCACAGATATGTCAGGAAATAGCAGATAGAGTTTGGAAATCTATAAGTTCTATCTTTCACAAACAAAATAGAAAAGTCCACTTCAAGAAATTTAATCAGTTTAATAGTTTAAGCGGAAAACAAGCATATACTGGAATATGTTTTAAAAACGAATATATTGATTGGACAGGATTGAATCTAAAAATAAAGTATCCAACAAATGGAAAATCATTAGATTATCTAAATAATTATTTATTTCCTTGTTTAAACAATTTGAAATATTGTAAAATAGTCAGAAAATATATCAGACGTAAAAGAAGGTATTATGTTCAGATGGTTTTTCAAGGGGAAGATGTTAAATCCAGATATTCAGTTGGGTCTGGAAGAGTTGGAATTGATATTGGAACATCAACAATAGCAATAGTATCTGATAGTTGTGTTGAATTATTAGAACTTGCATCAAATGCACAAAAATATGAGCAGGAAAAGAAAATAGTTCAGAGGAAGTTAGATAATAGTCGTAGATCAACAAACTCAAATAAATTCAACACAGACGGAACAATTAAAAAAGGAAATAAAGATAAATGGGTAAAATCAAAAAATTACCTTAAACTAGAAAAACAATTAAAAGAATTAAACAGAAAACAAAGAGTTGCTAGAAGTTTATCACATAACATATTAACTAATTTTATATTATCTTTAGGTGATCAATTCTTTGTTGAGAAAATGAATTTTGCAGGTCTAGCAAAAAGAAGTAAAAAACCTACAGAAAGAAGAAAAGATGGAAAATGCAAGAAAAAGAAACGATTTGGAAAATCAATATGTAATAGAGCACCAGCTATGTTACTTGAAATTCTGAACAGAAAACTTAATTACTTTGGACTACAATTAAATAAGATAAATACACAAAAATGTAAAGCAAGCCAATATAATCATATGACAAGGGAATATAAACCAAAAACATTGTCGGAAAGATGGACATTTGTTGGAGGACATAAGTTACAAAGAGATTTATACTCTGCATTCTTAATAAGTAATGTATCAAAAGACCTAGAGTCTTTTGACCAACAACTATGTGAACAAAATTTTAATAATTTCTTATATTTACATAATAATAAGATAAACGAATTAACAAAATACAAAGAATCAAACGATTATAAATTCTTATCTTGTATGGGAATTTAATATAAAATAATAAAACCAGCTTTGTACGAGCTGAGGTGGATGCTTAGAAAGTAAAGTTTTTAAACTTGAAATCTATCCACAGATGAATATACAGAAACAATCTCAGTTTTATAACTTTTCGAGGTTATGAAGAAAGTTGTGTATGTATATTAGAATTTTATTAAAATCTTATACATTTTGATTTGTATTTTAATAAATTTTAGTACAATAAAACTGGAGGTAAATAATTATGTCAGACCTTGTTGAAAGAAAAGCTGTTTTAAAGATAACAGAAGAAACAGGGGCTTTTGAAACTCAACACAGAGTAAGAAAACTTCCGTCCGTAAATCCTTCAATGACAGAAAACCATAAAAATTTTCTAAATGAGCTTGCAACACTATTTAATAAATATTCGATAGATACAGTATCAATCACAAATTTCAATAAGCTTGGTAAATTCATTGTATTTGAATCAAATGGAGAAGAACTTTATTTCAAAAGTTGGGATAATGAGATGTTTACAAATGTTGTTGTCCGTAGTGGTGAAAACGATTATAAACCATATGAACAAGAATCTAAGATAAAAACAGAAAAACCAATAGGTCTTGATTGATTGTAAGGGGGCGGTAATTATGATTATATGCAAAGATTGTAGATGCTTTCATCCTGTAACTGTGAGTAATCTCTACTGTGGAGAATGTGTGATTGGTGAGACAAGAAACCCGATCGAAATCAACGCTGAAATTACAGGATGTTGCCTTTTTGAGCCAAAACAACCAAACAAACA
>JAGCLR010000188.1 GCA_017646885.1 Methanobrevibacter sp.
ATTTTCGACTTTTGTAATAGGCACTTGACCAATCATTACACCATTTTCGTACTGGTATTTTACAAAAGGATTGCCACTATTGCTATATCGAGTTACAAAAGTAATATTACCATCATCATCAAACTCGGTCCTATCTAACAATATGCCATCTTTATATTTATCTGTATATATTATTTTACCATCTCGTTCAATAGAAATGTCGGTTGTTTGATAAACAGGATTAAATATAGTAGTTTCTTTATCTCCATTATCTAAAATCCTTTCGGAATATATAGGAGTTTCTGTTACTTCTTCTTTGTTTGTAGAATTAGGTTCTATCGTTTCTGATTCCTCTTCTGTAACTTCTACAGGATTGCCACCAACAACTACTTCGCTAACATCCATTTGTGGTTCTTCGGCAACTTCTTCTGTTTCTTCTATAACTTCTTCTACGGTATTGTTTTGCAAATTAACTACGACATTAGTTTTTTCGCTAATTGCATTGGCAAGTTCTTCTAATCTGCGAATATCTCGTTTTGCTTCTTGTTTGTCAAAACCAGTTGCTGTTGTTGATTTTTTTACTGCTTCAGCATATACATCTTGTAATAACTCAATAGTACCATCAACACCAAATTCACGCAACATAGCATCTACAACATCATTAACATCTACATCAATATTGTTATAGTCTTTGCGTGGATTTACTTTTGTTGTTGATTGTTTCTTTGGTGGAAATGTTTTGATAGTAGTATGTCTTTCGTCAGCATACACATTCTCAGGTCGGACCGCTTTAGTTCTATCCTTACCTACTTCTTTAATGCGTACAAGATTATCTTCTACTATAATACTTCCGTCTTCTGTAGTAGGACTTAACAGCTCGTGTTGTTTGCCTCTGTAATAAACAATAGTAGGTTGTTTTACATCTTCCGTTCCTGTGACTTCGTTCGTTTCGGCTATCGCCTCTTGAAGCATTTGTTCTGCAATTTCTTCAGCTTTCTCTTCTTTAATTTCCTCTTTATTCCTTTCTATTTCCTTGCTATTTCCGTTAGTTTCCACATCTTCTCCCTGTGTTTCCCCTGCATTTTCCACACTTTCCGTTGTTATTTCCTTGTTATCCTCCACACTTTCCGTTACTTTTTCCTCTCTGTTTTCCTCATTTTCCTCTGTTACTTCTGCGGTTACAACTTCTTGTGTTTTTGGTTTGCTTACAATAGAGAACTTAGGAGTTACACCACTTGAATCTTTTATTACTTCAAACTCTACTTCTCCCTCAAAATTCTCATTGAGATTTTTTACTATACTATTTGCTTCTGATTTGTTTGAGAGTTTCAATAATTGACCATCCTGTGATGTGATAGATATATTATCTCCTTCTTTTGTGATATAATAACCTTTCTTTTCATCGTATATTTCTGTTTGTGGAGCATCTTCATTTGGTACAACCTCTTCCGCTTCTTGTACGGTTTCTTCAAATAATTGCTCTGCAACTTGTTCTTCAGTCATCTCTGTGGCTTTTCGTTCTTCATTGCGGGCTTTTGCTTCTTCTTGCTTACGTTTGAAAAATTCTTCTGTATAAGCTTCAAATGCTTTATCTACAGACTTTCTCTCATCTTCTTTAAGTTCGTTATAATTATCTGTTATCTTTGCAACCATATCATTGAATGCTTGAGATGACATTAGATAATATTCAAGTGTACTATGGATTTTGTTTTCAAACAACTGTTTCTCTTCTTGTGTTGTAGATGGATTCCTATCACCCCATTGTTGAAGAATTGCGTCAGATAATTGAGCAAATATTTTTTTTCTTTCTTCAATATCATCCGTAGAATCTAATTTAAGAATAATTTGCGCAACTTGTTCTTCATTCAAACCTTGTCTAAACAACTCCTCTGTTAGTTTATCTTTAGCCTTTGAAAAGTTTCTTGTTGCATTTGCTCCTCTTACAAAACTAACTCCACCAAATATGAATGATAGTGGCGCAACCATTAAAGCGGTATCACCTAAGCCTTCCATTGTGAACATAGATGTGGCACTATCTCGTAGTTCTTTCTTTCTGTCGTCATCTAATAAAGGATTGTAACTACGAACAAAGTCCATCATACCACCAATGTATTCCTCTCCAATCTCTGATAGTGGATTTTGCATCATACCCATAAACAGATTCATGCTACCATTACCTTTGTAGAGATTACGCAATTGTTTCATCATCGGTGAATCAATCCATTTGCCATACTTGGTTGCTTTTATTTTATTCCAACCTTTAGCCCCGATAAAAGATAATCCTTCACCAGCTTTCTCTGTCAATATTTCTTTTGATGTATCAAGCCAAGCACTTGTAGCATCTACTACACAAAATTTTCCATCTCCAAATACATGTTCATCCGCATATTGTTGTGATATATTTTTGTAGTTAGATGCCATAAATGCAGGGTCTATTACCGCTTCTGCAACTGCTTTACCTGCTTGTGCTAATTTGTTTTCGCTTGCAGCAAATTTTGTTAGAGTATTTACAACTTTCCCTGTTGCTTTCCCTATTGCTTTATTGGCAAATTTATTTGCAAATTTCTTTCCTGCACTTGATAATAATTTACCAGCTCCTGATGCAATCTTTCCACCAATAGCCATTTCAAGCATAAACATTACAGATTCTGCTGTACCTTGACCCGCCATATATCCTTTCGACATATCATATTGTCGAGCTTGCTGAGCAAGACCATAATTAATGTAAGATTCAAGCAAGATAGATTCTTCAGGAGTTAGCTCTTTACCTTCATTCATTTTCTTGGCTACTGCACCAATGTTCATGTTTTTTGCAACGGTAAGCATTGGCAACCAAAATTCTTCGTCAGTTGCTCTCTCTGCTATACCTTTACCAAAGTTTACAGCACCTTTAGAATCATCAAAACGAGAAGGAGCATTTAATACTTCTTCTGTGTCTTTAATGAGTTTGCTTGCATTTGTATAGTATTGTGCTTGTTTAGGAGAAATCCTAACACCATTTTTATCTACGAAATAAAATTCACCCCAATTGCCATAATTATTTGTTGTTACTTCTTGTTTATAACCTAAATCATTAAGTCTGTTCTTTGCATCTTCTACTTCTTTAGTTACAGCTGGCACATATCTTCCTGAATGTTGAGATTGCAATTCTGCTACAAACTTTTCTTTTTCGTATGGATTCTGTGCTAATGCTTTTTGTGTTTGGATTTCTCTTTCTCTTGTTTCAGGAGCTGATGTGCCGTAATATCTTGTAGCAATTTCATTTCGGATAGCATTGTCATGGTTAGCTTTTTCTTCACTTGCTAAAGACACAAGGGCATTCCAAGTTTCGTTATCTACTGTCGCTTTGATATTCTCAATAGAGTACGCATCACTTGTTCCGATATTCTCCCATATCTGCTTCGCTTGCGCTTGTGCGTTTGGTTTGGCAATAGCTTGTCCTACTGATGAAGAAATGCCAACATTTTTGCCTGTCTTATTTAGAGTATCTAATGGGTTTGCAGTAGTAGTGCTGTTAAACTTAATACTATCTATTTCTTGTGTAATTGATTTAACTGAATCAGGATTAACGCCAAGTCCAGACAAATCAACAGATTGTGCAGAAGGAATTTCTGCTTTTACTTTTCCGTAGAATGTGTCAAATTCTCCTTTTACACCATTTGATTTTAGTGTATTATATACTTTTTTTGCGTATGAAGAGTCTGGGTCGTTTGTTATTTTATCATAAAATGTTTCAAATTCTCCTTTTATACCATGCGCTTTTAAAGTATTGTAAACTTTTTTTAGATATTCTTCTGCCATATATTAAAATTCTGTTAAAGTTTCTAAGCCTTTTATTTCTTCTCCTTTAGATATTGTACTTAAATAATTAGAAATTTCTGTAATTGCTTTGTCGTAATCTTCTTGCGATATAGGCTCGGCTAATATATAATTTCCTTTTTTATCTTGTTTTGTAGAACTTAAATTTCCACCTAACGCATCTATTAATAATCCTTTGATTTCGTGTATTGGATTAGATGATTGTCTTAGGTTATCTTCATATATACTTAAATTGAATTTTGTAGCAGGAAGATATTTGCGTAATATTCTGTTAAACTCAGACTTCATGTTATCTGTGTGAGATTTAGGTATTGTAAATCTATAACCATCATTGTCATAATAGAAGCTGTTTTTATCTTGTTCAAATTTAAGCTCTTTGTTTTTTAATGCTCTGTCAAGTGCTTTTTGTTCTGCTTCCGCTTTCAATTTTTGGTCTTGTAAGTCTTTTTTATTCTGAAAACCAGCCATAGTCTTCAACATCTCCAATTCTCTATCTGCCGCTGCTTTTTGCGCTGCTGCTCTCATCTGTGCTTCTTGCAATGCCATAGCTTCTTTTCTTTGTTTCTCTGCCATCTTCTCTTGACGCATTTGCTCCATCTTTGCTTCGTATGCCAATACTTTTTGTCTGTATTTATCTTCGATGTTTTTATAG
>JAGCLR010000189.1 GCA_017646885.1 Methanobrevibacter sp.
AACTATATGAATAATTATAGCAAAAGTCAATAATTTTGATGGCTTATAAAAATTGAAAAATCCCTTTTTTAAAATTATGAATTATGTGAAAAATATAAAAATTATTAATTGAAAAATCAATGAAAATTGTTGTAAAAAATAGAAATAATATACTATGCTTGAAACAATAGTGAAAAATTAGTAAAAATTTTTTGATAATAAAAATTATAAAAAAATAATTAAAATAATTATAGAATAATTAATAAGAAATAAATAAAAAATAAAATTTAAATTTTATTTTAAAAATCAATAATTTTAGTCAACACAAGGATCAAGATTGAATGCATATCTGTATTCTTGGTTTACAATATTGGAACCTTCAAATCTAGCATCGATTATGCTTGAAATCTTTTCAATGGAATCGAGTGAAAGCTCCTTTCCTTCTGCTATTGGAAAGAAGAAAGTGATTACATCATCGGTTATAAGGTAATTCAATTCAAAATCTTCCTTTTCAAATTCGCCTTTAAATACTTCAGTGAGTTTTTCTTCTATATTCTTTTCGAGATTTGCCATGATTTCACCTCATATTAAAGTTATATAAACATTAAGCAATATTACATATAAACTTTTCATCTATGCCATAAGCCGAAAGGGTTTTTAATCCATATCCAAGCTAAAGTTCAAGCTACTTGCCTGATGGGTTAATGATCCTAAAGAGATAATGTCTACATCCAAAGGTGCATAATCCAATATATTGTCTTCTGTAATTCCTCCAGAGATTTCAATCAAGACATCCTTTCTCAAATCCTTTTCCTCCAATGCATTGAGAGTGTCTTGAGCTTCTTGAGGACTCATGTTGTCAAACATTACAATGTCTGCACCGTTTTCACAGGCAATGATTGCATCTTCAGTTGATTCAACTTCAATCTCTATCTTTTTGGAGAAGCTGATGTTTTCCTTAGCCAATTGAATAGCCTCTTTGACAGATCCTACAACAGCGATATGATTGTCCTTAATCAAAACCATATCATCCAATGCATTCCTATGAGTGTCTCCACCACCAATGGAAATAGCTAATTTATCAAACTTTTGAAGTGCAGGTGCAGTCTTACGGGTTCCTGCAACCCTTATCTTAGGATTCACATCATGAACCTTATTGACTATCCTATTTGTTATGGTAGCTACACCAGACATTCTCATAAGCAAATTAAGAGCGGTGCGCTCCAAAAGAAGAATCTTGCGAGCATTTCCTTCAAGCTCTAAAAGGACATCCCCTTTTGCAATCTCATCCCCATCCTTTTTAGAAGAGATGATTTCAATGCCGTACTCTAAAAACATTTCCTTTATGATTTCAATTCCTGCAAGGATTCCATCATCTTTAGTGATCAATTTAGCATAAAATATCTTATTTTCTGGAATTAATGCATTTGAAGTGATGTCTCCAAACCCTTCATCTTCTCTAAGCATGTATTTTATAATTTCATCCATGTTTACACCAAGGCATTCTTTCTAATTAAAATTATATTTGTTTTACAGCATTAATATATTTTATATATTTAAATCAATTTATATATTTAAATTAACAAAATATTATTATAAATATCAAGTATAAATATCAAGTTTATAAAATATTAGAAAATAAGTTAGACAATAAATTAAAAACAAATGAAAAAACTAACTTATTAACCATTTAAGATATTAAGTGATTTTATGGAAATAACATTTTTAGGAACCTCATCTGCTGTACCTTCAAAATATAGGAATCATGCGGGAATTATTTTAAAATACTTTAAAGATACAATTCTCTTTGATTGTGGAGAAGGAACACAAAGGCAATTGACTTATGCTAAAATAAGCCCTATGAAAATAGACAAGATATTCATCACCCATTTTCATGGAGATCATATTTTAGGTTTAGCCGGTCTTATCCAATCCATGGGTTTTCGAGGAAGAGATGAAGATTTAGATATTTACGGACCTAAAGGATTAGGAAAGATAATCTATACAATTTCCAGCTATGGATATTTCCAAATAAACTTCAATATCAACATTCATGAAATTGATGAAGGAACAGTTGTTGAAACTGATGAGTATATCATCAAATCAATAATTGCAGAGCATAATATTGAAAATCTTGCTTACTCAATTTACGAAAAGAAAAAGCCTCGTTTCCTAAGGGAAAAGGCTATTGAACTTGGCGTTCCTGTAGGCCCTGCATTTGGAAAGCTTCATAGCGGCCAAGAAGTGGAAGTTGATGGAAAGATAATCAAGCCAGAAATGGTATTGGGTCCTCCGAGAGCCGGAAAGAAAGTCACCTACTCTGGAGATACAAGACCATGCAAAAAGCTTATTGAACTTGCTCGTGACAGCGATGTTTTGATTCATGAAGCAACTTACGAAGATGCAGACAAGGACAAGGCAATTGAAAACTGCCATTCCACATCAAAGGAAGCTGCAGAAATAGCTAAAGAAGCAAATGTGAAGCTATTGGTACTGACTCACATAAGCACAAGATACACTACTGACATAAACATCAAGGATGAAGCAAAAGAGATATTTGAAAATACTGTAGTGGCTAATGACTTTACAGAAATAAATATTGGGAAGGATAAAACAACAATTAATTTTAGGAATATTCTAACTGTAAATAATGAATAATGCCAGAAATAAGCAATGCATAATACTTAAAATAAACAATTAATGCCAGAAATAAACAATGAAAGGTGGAAAAATGAGTTATGTTTCTAATATAGTAGGAATAATAGAGCATCATATGGCCATTAATAATCTTATTTACATTCTGCTTATAATTATTGGTGGAATGATTATCATAAGGCTAAGTGATCGATTCCTAAGCAAAGTAGAAGAAATGTTTGAGTTTGATGTCACTGCCCATTATTTATTGAAGGACATCGTTAAATACTTAGTTATCGTTGTAGCCTTCGCATGGATATTGAATGTTTTGGGAATCAATCTGGAAAGTATTGTAATCAGTTTAGGAGTAGTAGGTATCGCAATAGGTATTGCATCCCAAGACATAGTTTCAAACTTTATTTCAGGAATTTTTGTCATTGGAGACAATAAAGTTAAGATTGGCGAGGTCATTGAAGTTGATGGCTTTAAGGGAACAGTCAAAAAAGTTGGTATGAGAAACACAACCATAATCAATCAAGACAATTACGAAATAACCATTCCAAACTCTGTCTTATCTAAAACCACTTATCAACTATTCAAGCCAAATGAAGACCATAGATTAAGAGTAATAGCCGTATTGCCTCATGGAATGAATTTAGACGAGTTCAAAAAGGACCTTGATGATATAATGTTTTCCTATGATTGGGTAATCAACGATAAGACCACATTCCTTTCTAAAGATTACAGTGAATGGGGACCTAAGGTTGAAGTGAGCTATTGGATTACAAAATACAAATACATAGACTGTGGAAAAATAAGAATCCAGGAGAATATTAACAGATTGGCAGATGAATATAGAAGAAACAATCCAATGGATTATAATAACAATCGTTAATTTTTTATGTTAAGAAACTAAAAGATAATATAATTATAAATTTATACTTATTATATGTTGAAAAAAGGGGAATAATAATGACAAATGAATTACAGAAAGAAATTATTCAATTGAAAGAAGAAAAGAATGCGATTATTCTCGCACATAACTACCAACCAAAAGAAATCCAGGAAATAGCTGATTTCCTTGGTGATTCTTTAGAATTATGTAATAAGGCTGCAGAAGTGGAAGACAGGGACATCATTGTCTTCTGCGGAGTGGACTTTATGGCAGAAACCGCATATATGCTAAACCCTGATAAAAAAGTTCTAATCCCAGACATTGATGCAGAATGTCCTATGGCACACATGCTTACTGGAGAGCAAGTTAGAGAAGCAAAAGCAAAATATCCTGATGCTGCAGTCTGCTTATATGTAAACAGTCTTGGTGAAGCAAAAGCTGAATCAGACATTCTCTGTACTTCTGGAAATGTCAAAAAGGTTGTAGCAAGTTTAGAAGAAGACACAATTCTCTTTGGACCTGATACCAATCTTGGAGAATTCGTACAGCCATTTACTGACAAAAAGATCATTCCTATTCCAGGTGATGGACACTGTTATGTTCACAAGCTATTCCACAAAGAGGACATTGAAGATGCAAGGAAAAAATATCCTGGTGTAGACATCTTAATTCACCCTGAATCCAATAAAGAGGTTCAGGAACTTGCAGATTATGTCTTAAGTACTGGTGGAATGTTAGCTCATGTAAGGGATAGCCCGAATAAGGAATTTGTCATTGGAACTGAAGTTGACATGATTACAAGACTTAAATCAGAGTGTCCAGACAAAACCTACTACCCATTGCTTGAAGGAGCTATTTGCAAAACCATGAAACTTCACACATTGGAAAAGGTAAGGGACTGCTTAATCAATGAAGAGCCTAAGATCATTGTCCCTGATGACATAGCTGAAAAATCAATCAATGCTGTAGAAAGAATGCTTGAAGCATCTAAATAAAAATAGTAAATAAACAACTAGATAAAAAGAAAATTTCTTTTTATCATCCTCTTTTTTTATAAAAATTTAAAAAATAAATAGTTAAAAAATTAATATTTTTCTAAATGAATTTTGCTTTTATCAAAGTCTTTTTCTGTATAACCTTGCTTGAATTCACCTTTTCCCCCAATAGCTACAAGGTTTAAAACTGCAAAATCATCTGGGATATCCAAAAGTTCACGAATTTCCTCATCTGAAGATTTTCTCTTACCCATTCTATTACGTATATGAACCCAACAAGCTCCAAGACCATACTGTTCAGCTGCAAGAAGAATATATGAAGAAGCGATTGCACCATCTTCTATCCAAAATTCCCCACGATTAAGATTGACCATTACAACTACAACTGCACTTGCACCAATAATTTGACTGCCCCCTAAACTTTTGCAAGTAGCTAACTCTCTTATGGTATCTTGGTCTTTCACCACTACAAATTCTACTGGACGATGACCAAATGAACATGGTGCTGTAAGAGCAACCTTCATAATCTCGTCAAGTATCTCTTGATCTATAGGTTCACCATCATATTTGCGGACAGACCTTCTGGATGCTGTCAATTCAAACAAGTCATTTTTCATTTTATACCCCTTTGTTAATTAAAAGCATATAATGCAATGATTTAAAAAAACTCATTTCATGTCTTCCAAGAAGCTTGCAATGAAATAAGTCATTTCAATCTCTTCCCTTTTAATGAAATCTTCAAGTTTAAAATGTGCATCATCTGAAGCAAATGGGAAGAACTTTCTGGAATAGAATATATTAAGGAGCAAATCACCATCTTCCACAATGGTTTCCCCTTCCAAGTTATTCAATAAAAAATCCAATTCCTTTACACTTAAATCAGACACTCTATAAGTTACATAGTGCATTTGATCTTCAGTTTCGCCATAATCCTCAACTTTAACGCTTAACATATTAATCCCTTATTGTCCAAAATATTAATTCCTAATTAAACTATGTTTTTTTAAATTATAATGTTTTTCTAAATAAAAATTAAAAAAAATAAAAAAATTCCCAAATATAAAAGATTGATTAATTATCCCTAAATTCCTTAATGAACTCTTCCAGATCATCCTTTATCTTAAACAATTCATTTGAACCTACATGACCCATACATGAATCAAAAATAAGCAATTTGTTATCGTTAATCATTTTGCTCATTGGAATTGCATCAAGATTTGGCGGGAAATATTGGTCCTGATTAATAGCTATTATCAATACCTTTGCAGTGATATTCCTTAATTGGTCTGTTAAATCAAAATCCATTGATGACTTATTCATATAGATTAAATCATTAGGGTCTTCTTCCAAGCTTTCCTCAGCAAATTCAGCCATAGCTTCTGCTACTTCCTCATTTGTCATATTATTTCTATATTCCTCTCTTGACAACCCATAGCAATACATTGCATCTGATGAAAGCTTTAAGCTTCTCTTTAATGAATCAGAAAGTGGAAGGTCATATGCTCCATCGTTATAATCTGAATCTGATTCCAAAATATTGTTCATTATCTTGCTTAAGGCATAATTATGTCCACCTACCTTAAAGCTGCTTACAAGAGAAATGATAAAGTCAACGGAATCAGGGTAAATGC
>JAGCLR010000190.1 GCA_017646885.1 Methanobrevibacter sp.
TTCGGATTTGTTTGCTTTCATAAATTTCCTCCTTACTCATCTTTTAATGTATTGTCCAGGATTCAAGAAGTCATCTAAAGAGTTTAGATAATCGCGTGCCCACTCTTCACCTGTATTATTTGAAGTATCATAATCGAACTGGCTATCCAAGTCAGTTAGGAATTCATCGATTTCAATAATCTCTTTATCATTGCAAATTGCTTCTTTAATTCCTTTTCCAAACTTGATTATATTGTCATTTTCATCATCAAGAATATGGTCTATAAATTCTTTTGCAGTCTTAAAGTCTCTTTTTCTTGTCAATACCATATATTCATCCAATGGATACAATTCATCCTGCCATTTTTTCTTGAAGTTGTCACAAGCTTTCTTAGGCCAGACTTTAGGTCCTTTGTGGATGTAGTATTTTCCTTGTTTAAATACATTGAGTTCAATTGTGAAAATAACATATTCCTCTTCATCAGTCCAGTAATCATACTTGAAGACAGAAAATTCTTCCATATTTATCTTTTCACATATAGAACTGACAGTTTTAAGAAGCTGTGGATGAAGAACATCGGAAGATATTATGTCAGGAATATGGAACTTGATAACCCAAGTTTGGGTTTCTCTATCCTTAAATGAATCAATGATATCCTTTGCTATTTCTTCATTTGGCTTGTCTAAATGCTCCTTATGAAGAGGTCTGAAGAATTCAATTATTTTTTCCTGTTTTTCCTCTTCATCAAGTTCCCTGTCATCAAGAATATCCAAGAAGTTTCTTGAAGCTACAATGAAATCAACAAACCTTTCTATTCTTAAAGCAGCTCCAACGTTTCTGTTCTTGTCAGTTGGGTCAATGAAAACAAGAGGATCCTCCTTAAAGTCTTTTGCAGTGCCGAAATTTTCCAAGTCTATTTTAGTGTTGTATCTCCAGTTTTGAGCAGCTCTTAAAGTTTCTTCAAAGCTGCCGTATTTCAAGATAAGCAATTCACATAAATAACCTGCAAATCCTCCTGTTTTGAATTCAGAGCCATAAGTCCCTACAGCATCCATGAATTTCTTAAGCAATAAAACTTCATCTTGCTTTTCTTCTGTATTTAAGTTCTTTTTAATGTATTTTGTATGTAAAATAGTCCTATCAACAGCAGAAATAATGGATTCCCCTTCTTCAATTTCATAGCAAGGCACTATATCCACTTCAAAACCATCTATTTCACAAGTTAAATAAGGATGGGATGCATAATGTTGATTAGCTTTCCCGTTAAATTCATCATTGGTTTTATATGCCAAGTACATGCCTGTTTCCTTAAGATAATCCATATCGACTGTTGTAGGGAAATGAATAAAAATATCAATATCAGATTTACCGCTTAACCAAGTATTTTTAGCAACGGAACCTACAGCCATAGCTTTAGCATCGATTCCTTCTTCTTCACAGGTGTCATTGATAAAGTCAATTACTTTATCACTTGTCTCACCAACTGCATCAATCTCTTCCTGACTTGGTTTTAAATCTTTTAAAATAAGTTCAAAATTCATTTTAGTACCCTTTTTTTAATTGTATAAATCTGATAAAATTATTTTATAATTTATATTATTGTCTTTATTAGTTTTATAATTTTATAATTTATAGAACATAAAAAAAGAATTTCAAAAATAAGAAAAAAGAATAGAAAAAAAGTTAAAAAAATAAAA
>JAGCLR010000191.1 GCA_017646885.1 Methanobrevibacter sp.
ATCAAGGATAATTGTCATTATCTTATCAAGTTCATTTTCCTGATAGTTTGGATCTATCTCTTCACTGACACTGTCCCATAGCTCTACAGCCCAGTTCTTCTTTCCATTGTAGACTTGGTCAATCAATGTCAATTTCCCATTCTTTAATCTGAAGAGCCTGAAGTCCTGTTTTGGATTGGATTTCTTTCCTTCCTTATTGCAGTCAAGATACAATCCATCTGAAAATTCGCTTTTATAGTCTCCAGCCTTAACAAATTCACCAACAAGTGAAAATCCATTCAACACGCTTTTATCCAATCCTGTAACGGTTTTTACCCATCCGCCAGTAGCTCTAAAGTTTATTGAAGGATCTATATTTGTTATCTCATCACACCAATTAAGAAGCATCATAAGTCTCCAAAATGTAATTACAATAATATGTCTTTTAATTTTAATAAAATCCAAGATAAAAATTATATTAATATGAAATTAGCTATAATCTTGCCTTGTTCCTTTAATAAGGGATTAAAAATATATTATTTTAAAAAACATAAAAAGCAATTTCTTAAAGTCCTTTAAATTCTGATTTAAATCTTTAAGCCAAAGCTTAAACCTGATTTTCAGCAATTTAATTTTAAGAAATATTATTTTATGCTTGTTAGATTATTTTCTATATGTTTATTTATAAATGGATTATTCGAGAGCATTTGAAAACTAATATTTTTTGATAAATTCTTATAAAAAAAGGATATTTTATATACTATTAAAACAAATAATAAACTAGGTATAGTTTTAACATTGTTATGATAGTGTTGATTATGATAATTTAATATTAATATTGATTATCTAAAAACAGGTAATATTAAATTATTATAATAATTCCATCTAAAATTCACTAAAAACTATTTTTAAAGCTATATTGATATTATTGATACATTGAGTGAATTAAATGAAATTATTGGAAAAGTTTGATATTGTACCGAATAACGAAGAGTTATATAAGATTGCCTTTACTCATTCTTCATACAGCGCTAAGTATGGCTTGGATTATGATTATGAAAGATTGGAATTTCTTGGGGATTCAGTTTTGAACATGCTTACCTCAGAATTCATTCAGAATATGCATCCTAGTTTCAGTGAAGGCAAATTGACTAAGCTTCGAGCGAATTATGTCTGTCAAAATGCATTGATTGTCTATTCACATGAGAATAACCTTGATAAATGCATCAGGTTAAACTTGGAAGATAATGCACTTACCGATAATGAGGTAATCTCAATTACTGCAGATGTCTTTGAGTCTTTTTTAGGAGCCATTTATCTTGATCAAGGCATAGAAAAGGCTAAGGAATTCCTTGAGCTAACAGTATTCCCATATATTGAAGCTAAAACCATCTTTTTCTATGATTATAAGTCTACAATCAAGGAATACGGGGACGCTAAAAACGTTAAGGTTTGCTATGAATTGCTTGAAGAGCATGGCGCTCCTCATGATAAGACCTTTGTAATGAGGATTTTGATTGATGGCATTGATTATGGCCATGGTACTGGAAAAAGCAAAAAAGAGGCAGAGCAATTGGCTGCTCACAAAGCTATTGATAAGCTAAACATTGGAAAATAGCTTGTTTTATTTGATAAAAAATTTAAAAAATAGTAGTTTTAGGATATAGCTTGTTTTATTTGATAAAAAATTTAAAAAATAGTAGTTTTAGGATTATAGCTTGTTTTAATGGAAATATTAATTCAAACTATTCCTCTTCATATATCTCAAGACAAATGTCATAAATTGTTTCTAAATCCTCTTTCAAATTGAATTTTATGTTTTCAGGATTCTTTTCATTGAAGTGATTTATGACCTTTTCCTCATCTATTTCATGATTATCTATCAGATCCATAATGATTTTGGACACTATCTTGCTTGTTTCAATGCTAATCTTGTCATTGAACAATAGTTCATACAATTCAATCAATAAATCTGTATTGTTAAATTCAATTTGATTTTCTTTAGTCATAAGATAATTCCTTATTTTTATTGTTAAATGATTATATATAGGTTATATATATTAATTTTTGCTTTTTTTATATAAATCATTTATAAGTAAATATAAATAGTATTTAAGATATATATTACTAATGCAAATATTTATATATCTTAAGAAATATTCAGTAATTATAACTAACTATGCATAAACTGAAACATAAATAATATTTAATCTAATTAAATACTAGCTAGCTGTTGAATAGTATGCGGAATTATTTAAAATTCTGTATTCTTAAACTTTAAAGGTAATAAAAAATGAAACAAAGTACTGTTGGTAGAGTTATAACAAAATACTTTTCTATTGAAGATGATTTGAAGTTAAGCTCTGGCAAGACCCTTAGCAATGTAGAACTTGCTTATGAAACTTATGGTGAATTGAATTCTGCCAAATCCAACGCTATCTTAGTTTGCCATGCACTTACAGGAGATGCACATGCTGCAGGTAAGTACACTGGAAACAAGAATGAGAAGCCAGGATGGTGGGAGATGGTTATAGGTCCTGGAAAGGCATTAGACACAGATAAATACTTTGTAATCTGTTCAAATGTATTGGGAGGATGTAAAGGTTCAACCGGTCCGGCATCAATCAATCCTGCAACTGGAGAGAAATATGCTCTTGATTTTCCAATAATCACCATTGAGGATATGGTTCATGCACAGAAAAAGCTTATAGAATATTTAGGCATAGACAAATTATATGCTGTTATTGGAGGTTCTATGGGTGGAATGCAGGCATTGCAATGGACTGTTTCTTATCCTAACATGATGAAAAAGGCAAGCATAATTGCTACAACTGCAAGGTCTTCCCCTCAGCAAATCGCTTTTAATGAGGTAGGTAGACAATCCATTATTCTAGACAATAACTGGAATAGGGGAAACTACTATGATCAGGAAAAGGCTCCAAGATCTGGGCTTGCAGTTGCACGTATGATAGGCCACATCACTTATCTCTCTGATGCTTCAATGTATCAGAAATTCGGAAGAGACTTGCAGGACAAGACAGAACTCAGTTATGACTTCACTGTTGACTTTGAGGTGGAAAGCTACTTGCACCACCAAGGAGAGACTTTTGTAAAGCGCTTTGATGCTAATTCATATCTATACATTACAAAAGCAGTGGATTATTTTGATTTGGCAGTTGAAGGTAACTTGGCTGATGGTTTAAAGGATGTTGAAGCTAAGATACAAGTCATTGCTGTAGATTCCGATTGGCTTTACCCTGTAGACCAGTCTAAAGATCTATTGGCTGCACTTCAAACCAATGATGTTGATGTAATCTACAATGAAGTCAAGTCTGACTATGGTCACGATGCATTCTTGCTTGAAAACGGTCAAATGAACTTCCTTTTATCCAATTTCCTATCTGAACATATTGTTGGAGACGTTATGAAAACAGAAGTTCCTACAATCTGCATTGATTCAACCGTTAAGGAAGCTGCAGTTATCATGTTTGACAATGAGATCACTCATTTGCCTGTAGTTAATAAGGATAATTCATTAGCTGGAATCGTTACTGCATGGGACTTGTCCAAATCAATTGTAGAGGATTGCAGTGAATTGAGGGAAGTAATGACTAAGGATGTTAGTATCTGTAAGTCAACAGATGAGATTGAGGATATTGCAAGATTGATGAAGAAATACACCATATCCTGCTTG
>JAGCLR010000192.1 GCA_017646885.1 Methanobrevibacter sp.
AAAGACAATAAGGTTGTTATAAAAGGCTGGAAGGAAAAGATAGACAAATCTGCAACTGAAATCAGCAAGGAATTTCAGGATCTTGGTGCAGGTAGCATTCTCTTTACAAATGTTGATGTGGAAGGTTTGCTTGGCGGATTTTATGTAAATCCAGTGATTGACCTTGTAAACTCTGTAGATATTCCAGTGGTCTACTCTGGAGGAGTTACAAGCTTAGATGACTTGAAGCAACTTCAAACAACCGGTGCAAAAGGAGTTGTAATCGGTTCAGCATTATACAAAGACAAAATAAACCTTGTAGATGCTTTAAAATACCAAGACATTAAATAAAACTTAATTAAAAAATTAAAAATTATATTTATTATTTATATTAAATGGAGAAAACAATATGAAAGTAATGGCAACAGGAGCATTTGACTTATTGCATCCAGGACATGGATTGTATCTTGAAAAAGCAAAGGAATTAGGTGGAGAAGATGCAGTCCTTGTAGTTGTAATAGCAAGAGATTCAACAGTGAAAAAGAAGAAAAGAATTCCTGTTATTGATGAAAACCAAAGATTGGAAATGATCAAATATCTAAAGCCCGTTGATGAAGCTTATATCGGTTATGACGGGGACATGTTTAAAATCGTAGAAGAGATTCAGCCCGACATAATAGCTATCGGATCAGACCAAAATCACGACATTGCAAAACTTCAAGAGCAATTGGATAAAAGGGGAATCAAAGCGGTAGCTAAAAGAGTTAAAGATTACAGAAAAGGGGAACTCGACAGTACCTGTAAAATCATCAATAGAATAAAGCATTCCGAATTGGAAGAAAAGAATTTGGACTGTACAAATGTTATTAATGATGATTAATCAATTTTATACAAATGATAATAAATTAAAAAATTAAAAATTAAATAATTAAAAATAATGATTAATATTGACTTATAAAAAGGTGTAAAAATGGTAAGTGTAGCAATTGTAGGTGGAAGCGGATATACTGGAGGAGAATTGATCAGACTTCTTTCTGCTCATCCAGAAGTTGAAATAGTGGATATAACCTCAAGACAATTTGAAGGAACTCCAGTTCACAAGGTTCACCCACATATTAGAGGAACTGATTTAGTATTTAGAAACAAAAAGCCAAGCGAATTGGATGCAGACATCGTATTTACAGCAACTCCACATGGAGCTTCAATGAAAATTGTACCTGAACTCCTTGAAACTGGTGCAAAGGTTATTGACTTAAGTGGAGATTACAGATTCAATGACATTGATGTTTATGAAAAATGGTATGGAATTGAACATACCTCTGACATTAAAGGAGTTTTCGGACTTCCAGAAATTCACAGAGAGGAAATCAAAAAGGCAAGATTGCTTGCAAACCCAGGCTGTTTTGTAACTGGAGCTATCTTATCAGGTATCCCATTATCAAAAGCTCAAATTGCAGAAAGAATGATCTTTGATTCAAAAACTGGAGTAAGCGGTGCTGGGGTTAACCCAGCTGCAACAACACATTATCCAAACATTGGAGACAATGTAAATCCATACAAGGTAACAAGCCATAGGCACATGCCTGAAATCCAACAGGAATTAGGCTTGTTTTCCGATGTGAAAATATCCTTTACTCCACACTTAGTGCCTGTAATTAGAGGAATACTTACCACAAACCATTGTTTCCTAGTTGATGGAAACGAAGACATCACAAGTGAGGAAGTATTGAATCTTTATAAGGAAACCTATAAAGGTGAGCCATTCATTCAAATC
>JAGCLR010000193.1 GCA_017646885.1 Methanobrevibacter sp.
AAGAATGATTATCAGACATTGATTTATGACTTGAGAGGACATGGAGAATCCTCAGATGATGAGAAAAACACTACAATTGACTTGTATCAAGAGGATTTATATCAATTGCTAAATGCATTAAATATAGAAAATGCCGTTTTCATAGGCCTTTCATTAGGAGGAAATGTAATATTGGACTTGGCTGTAAATCATCCTGAAATGGTCAATGGGCTTATCGTCATGTCAAGCTTTCCGGAACATGACGATAAATTGAAAAGGATATTTGATGACTTTGATAATGCAATAGACCAAGGATTCGTTGAATTCTTTGACACCATCTTGCCTTACACTTTAACTGAAGACTTGCTTGAAGAGCATAAGGAACTTCTGGAAAACGTTAAGCATGAAGCTGCAAAAACCGCAAATATCAAAGGAATCAAAAATGGAATAAAAGCAGGATATGGATTCAATCTTACAGATAAGTTAAATGAGATCAATGTTCCTACATTAGTAATAGCTGGAGAAGAGGACAATTTAACCGATTTGGAAATTCAAAGAAAAATTAGTGATAATGTCGAAGATGCTGAATTGATTGTTCTAGAAAGGACAAAACACAATATTCTTATTGGCAGAAATATTGAAAAAGTCTTGAATATCATTAATGAGTTTATGTTAAAAATAGAATAAAAAAGTAAAAAATTAATGGATTCGATTATTATAAGATCTTATAATAATCTCCATTTTTCCTATAAACAGCTTTAATAAGCCCCTTATTTTCCAAGGACAATAGAATATGATACATTCTGAAGTCAGTCAGTTTCAAATCACCATACAATAGATTTCCTTCAATTTCATATCTTGAAACAAACCCTTTTTCATCTGCTAAAGATTTGATTATTTCAAAGGATGCCTTTTCCTTTTGATTCAATTCGGCATTAATCACATCTTCCTTTGAATCTACAGTGTTTATTGTTGCATCCACTTCCTTCAATTGAACTGTAGAGCCGTTATAGAACACCAAACCTTTAGACTTCAAGCTTTTTAATAAGTCATTGAGGTCATGCTCATACATGCCTAAATCATCTTTAAGGAGAGATACATCTATTTTCTCATCAGCATATGATTTAATTTGATTTAAAACTTCTTCTTCTGCTTTGGTAATTGTAATCATAAGTAAAACCCTAATCTTAAAAAATATTTTTCTTCTTGATTTAATTATATTATGTTATACATTATAAATAAACTTATAGACAGCAGTTGAAAAGTAAAATCTTAAAAAAATAGAATGAAAAAATAATTTAAAAAAAGTGAGATATGATAAAAAAGAGTAAAAAAGAGTTAATGAGTAAAAAAGAGTAAAACTAAAAAATGAATAAATCAATTATTCATCTTTTAATCTGTTGATTGCATCTTTTGCACCGTATTGCACAAAAGAGCTTTCATCATTCAATAATTCTTCGAGTTTTGGAAGAGCTTCCTTAGCATCAAGTGCACCTAAAATCCAGCAAGCTGCACCTCTGACTCTCCATTTAGGATTATCCAATTCTGCAAGGACAGGTTCAATAGCTTCATCACCCATAGTGGTTAAAGCTGTGGAAGCTTCTCTTCTTACCAATTTGTTTCTGTCTCCTAAAGTCTTTACAAGTGCAGGAATAGCTCTTTTATCACCAATAGCTGCTAAGATTTGAGCTGCTCCGATTTTTATGTCTTTGTTTCTTTCATCTAAAGCTGCAATAAGAGGTTCAACTGCTTCTTCACCTTTAAGTTCAAGCATGCCTATTGCTTCTTCTTTTACAAAATCATCAGAATCCTTTAAATCTAATATAAGATCATCAATAGATTTTTCCATATTATTACCATCCTAAAATAATTATAAAAATTTAATTTAATCCACCAAATATAATGAATTGCCTTAATTTTATTATAGAGTTAAATGTACTTAATTATTATTATAATTTACAAGTATATAAATATTTCGACTTTATACGAACAATATTAAATTATACAAATGAACTTAAATCAATGAAGACAATAATGTACAAAATTATACATTAAGGATTAAAATTGAAAAAGATTATAATATAAAAGAACATAAAATAATATATTAAATAATAAATTATAATATTAAAATTATAATAATAAATCTATTGAGATTTAAGATATATCAAAAAATTTAAGGATTATGTAAATCATGATAAAAATAGCAAGAATAGATGGAGACGGCATAGGAAAGGAAGTTACAGAAGCAGGAGTGGCTGTTCTTGAATCTTTGGATTTGAACTTCGATTTCATTGAAGCTGAAGCGGGAAGGGAATGCTTTGACAAGAATGGAACAACAATCCCTGAAGAAACCATCAAAATAGCTAGAAATGCAAAAGCTACCCTATTCGGAGCAATCACTTCCACACCAGGTCAAAAAAGCCCTATAATTACACTTAGACAAGAGCTTGACACTTATGCAAATTTAAGGCCTATCAAATCATTCAAGGGCATAAACTGCCTATTTGATGACTTGGATTTTCTCATTGTAAGGGAAAACACTGAAGGCTTATACTCTGGCAATGAAACAATTGATGATGGAAAAGAAAAAGCAGTGGCTCAAAGGGTAATCACCAGAAAGGCAAGCGAAAGAATATCAAGACTTGCATTTGAGCAAGCGATAAAGCTCAATAAAGAGTCTGTAACCTGTGTCCATAAGGCAAATGTATTGAAAAAGACTGATGGTGTCTTTAAGGAGTCCTTCTTTAAAGTGGCTAAGGACTATCCAAACATCAAGACCAATGACTATTATGTGGATGCAACAGCAATGTATCTCTTGACAAAGCCACAGGAATTTGACGTTATTGTTACAAGCAACTTATTTGGAGACATACTATCAGACGCTTCAGCAGGACTTGTTGGAGGATTGGGACTTGCTCCTTCTGGAAATATTGGAGATGAGCACGGTTTGTTTGAACCAGTCCATGGATCTGCACCAGACATTGCAGGAAGAAACATTGCAAATCCAATAGCTATGATACTCTCTGTTTCAATGATGCTTGAATACTTAAATGAAGACTACTGGGCAGAAAAAGTAAGGATTGCCTGTGAAAATGTGCTGGAAAAAGGAAAGGTGAAAACACCGGATTTAGGTGGAAACGACAAGACAATGGATATTGCAAATGAAGTGATCAATGAAATCAATGACTTACGCTAATCAATTATAATTATTAAGAAAGAGAGGAAAACATGTTAAACTTAACAACATTTATTGATGCAAATGCACGTAGACTAGACAAGGATGTCTATTACTGTCCAAGCAGAGACTTAAGATACAATTCTACAGAAATACTGCAGATTGTATCTGGAATTGGACAAAGCCTAAAGGATAAAGGAATTGAAAAAGGGGATAGAATATTAATCTATCTAAACAACTCACCAGAATACTTGTTTTCACTCCTTGCGATATGGAGGATTGGTGCAATAGCTATTCCAACCAATAGGATACTTACATCATCTGAATTGAACTATATGATTACTGACTCTGATGCAAAACTCCTAATCACTGATGACGATGCAGAAGAGACCATAAAGAACCTCGATATTGAAGCATACGTCATAGAAAGCTGTGAAAGCTTTTTAGGAAGTGAAGTGTTAGCTGCTGAGGAAACCGAATGGGATGACTTATGCCAATTGCAATACACATCAGGAACAACAGGAAAGCCAAAAGGATCCATGCTCACTCATGGAAACTGGTTTACAGCAATCCACAATGCCTGTGATGTATTGACATATAAGGAAAACGACACATTCCTCTGCATTTATCCAATGGCTCACGTAGGAATAATGTGGGCAATAGCTGCACTTAGAGCAGGAGCATTAACCATTACAATGGACTTCTTTGAAATCAATGAATACCTTGAACTATGCAAAAGTGAGGGAGTTACCGTTTTATCAGGAATGCCTCCAGTGATTCATACATTAACAAATCTAGAAGAGGAAAAAAGGGAAAACCTAAGCACTGTCAGA
>JAGCLR010000194.1 GCA_017646885.1 Methanobrevibacter sp.
ACAGATTATACAACGATGACATTTCTGACGAGTCTATAATTGCAGCAAAATACACTGTAAGAACAGTAATTGAAGATACCTTCAAACTCCTTGCTCCAATTGCACCGTTCTTTGCTGAAGAGGTTTACCAATACTTCGATGAAGAGTCTGAAAAGGCTTTAAGTGGTGATATTGAAGATATTAAAGCTCACTTGAATCCAATGGATACTTGGATTTTTGCAAAACTCAATAAAGTCAATAAGATTGTAGAGGAAGCATTTTATGATTATAATTACAGCAATGCTGTAAATACCATTGAACAGTTTGTATGGCATGATTTCTGTGATGAATACATTGAAGCGGTAAAATACAGATTATACAATGATGATATTTCAGAAGAGTCAAGAATTGCAGCAAAATACACTCTTAGAACTGTAATTGAAGACACTTTAAAATTGCTTGCTCCAATTGCACCTTTCTTTGCAGAAGAGGTTTACCAATACTTCGGCCATGAAGGCAGCATTCACAATGAGCTTTGGCCTGAAATTGACCCTAAATTGGATTCCACTCAAGTGGAAGAGGATGGGGACTTAGCTATTGAACTCATTGGTGAAGTAAGAAGATTCAAATCCGCTTCCAAAATCCCATTGAATGCAGATGTGGAAAGTGCAACTGTTTACTTAAATGAAAAGACAGAAGACTTGAAAGATGTATTTGAATACTTTGCAGATGACATTAAAGGCACTTTAAAAATCCAAAACTTCCAAGTCACTACCGGTAAACCTGAAGTTCATGAGAAAGTCATTGAAATTGAACCGGACATGAGTAAGATTGGACCAACCTTTAAGAAGAATGCAGGTCAAGTTATAGGATTCATCAAGTCAACTGATCCTGATGAAATAGCTAAACAATTAGCTGAAAATGGTGAAATAGCTATTGCTGATGGTGTAATCACTGAAGATTTCCTAAAAATGAAAAAGGAAATCGTAGGTGCAAGCGGTAAGAAAGTTGACATTTTGCAATCTGAAAAGCTTGGCGTTATTGTAGAAGTAATCAGATAATTGCTTTATCTGACTTTAAATTTTAATTTCATGAAAAGTTCAATGCTTTTCATGTAAACTTTTTTATTTTTATTTTTTATCTTAAATTCTTAAAATTTTAAAATCCTTTTTATTAATTTTCTTTTTTAAACAAATTTGTGAAGTGATTGAAGTGATTGAAGTAAATCATTTAACTAAGGATTATGGTGAACATAAAGGCATATTTGATTTATCCCTAAGTATTAAGAAAGGTGAGGTCTATGGTTTTATTGGGCCAAACGGAGCAGGGAAATCAACAACAATGAGGCATATGATGGGATTTAGCAGAGCTGATAATGGAAATGTCACCATCAAGAATCTGGATTCCTGGCAAGATAAGGAAAAGATAAAGGAATTTACTGGATATCTTGCAGGGGAAATTGCATTGCCTAATGATATGACTGGACTTCAATACTTAAAGTTAATCTCTAAAATGCGTAAAATGCAATCATTTGATTATGCTGAAGAATTACTCAAATATTTTAAAATAAACCCTAATGCGGGGATTAAAAAAATGAGTAAAGGTATGAAGCAGAAGATAGCAATTGTTGCAACTTTCATGCATGATCCGGATATAATTCTCTTGGATGAACCTACAAGCGGTTTAGACCCTTTAATGCAAGAGAGATTCATAGACTTGGTTGAGAAAGAAAAACAAAATGGAAAGACAATCTTTTTATCTTCACACATATTTGATGAAGTAAGCAAAGTATGTGATAGGGTTGGGATTGTAAAAGAAGGCAATCTTATAAAAGAACTGGATATGGACAGCTTAAGAAACAATGAGGAAAAAACATACATTGTAAAATTTAAAGACGATGAAGATTTAAGCAAAATGGCAAATTTATATGATGATTCAAGTATTGTCAATGAAAAAGAGCTATTGATAAAGGTAAGTGATAGTGATATCAATGAGTTCATATCTGATTTGTCCAACTGTGATTTGATTTATTTAAAAGAGAAAGAAGAGTCCCTTGAGGAGTATTTTATGAAATTCTATGAAGGTGATGTCATTGATTAATGTCCCTTATTTTAAACAAGTCATCAAATCAAATATAATATTTTTAGCAATCTTCACAATAATCCTATGTGCCTTCTTGACAGTGATCAGCACTGTTTTCACTCCAACATCAATGGAAGGCATTGAAACTGCTGTAAATGGAACTTTTGCTTCAAATATCATTACTGGAACTACTTTTGTAGAATTCTTATCAAATTCATTTTATGCGCTTATGGCAATATTATTCCCAATGCTTTATTCAATTATTGTGGGCAATAACTTAATTGCAGCTAAAGTTGATGATGGCAGTATGGCTAATTTTCTATCAACTCCAGTATCCAGAAGAGAAATTGTCATATCCAGTGCATTATACTTGATTTTATCCCTTCTATTGATGTGGATTATTGCAAGCATAGTGGGAATTACAGTGGCGGATATCACTCAGCCTGATTCATTGGATGTGGATACATTTATATTGCTCAATGTAGGGGTGTTTTTATTCCATTTTGCAATCAGTTCAATTTGCTTTGTCGCATCATGCATATTTAACAATTCCAAGTATTCACTGATTATTGGTGGTGGAATCCCTCTATTTTTCTTTATTGTGAATCTGCTCATAAAGGTTTCAGAGGACTTGGAAGTATTGAAATACATTACCTTAACAACTCTATTCAACACCTCCAACATACTTGCTGGAAGTGATTACATAGGTGATTTCATCATATTGGCAGTAATTGGCATTGTTCTATATATTATTGGCATAGAAGTCTTTGCAAGAAAAAGTTTGCCATTGTAAAATAGGTAGGATGAATTTTTTAAATTTTTCTATTTTTTACTTAATTCAGCACCTATTTCAAATGCATTTTTTAAATCCATTTCAAATTGTTCTTCCATTTCTTTTATTTCTTCTTCAGTCTTTTTCTTGCTTGTCATTCCTTTATAATTTACATAAACTTTAACTTCACCATTTAAAAGCTTAAATAAATCCTCTGTTGATTTAAGGTTTGGACGAACTTTTTTCTCAAAATGATTTTTTGGTGAAATCACACTATAAAATATTCCCACATTAACTTTTCCTTTGTAATAATAGTTTCTATCATATGAGATAATGCAATAGATAAGTCTTTCAACTAAAGCCCTGTAATGGCTTGTCGGTTCATTGAAGAATATTTGGGAACCTATTAGGAGAGTGTCTGCATTTAAGATCTTTTCAATAATTGGTGAAAGGTCATCTTTCCAATGGCACTTGAAGCTTTCTTTATTTTTCTTTTTACAGATTGTACATATCATACAGCCTCTTAAGTCTATTTTGTATAGATCAAAGTATTCAACTTCACTTCCTACAGATTCTGCACCTTCACTTGCTGATTTCAAAAGTTTCCCTATTTCCTGTTTCATTTTTGGGTCTGCATTAATTACAACTGTTTTCATATTCCCACCATTTAGTTCTTAATGAATATTATTCATATTAAACCTTATAAAAAGTACTTCTTTATAATTTTTTATGTACTTTTTAGGCACTTATTAGATATTTTTATAAGTAACGGAGTTCATAATTATAGTATATAATAATATGGGGGTAAAATATGAAAGGAATTATTGGCGCAATTGCAGGAGATATTA
>JAGCLR010000195.1 GCA_017646885.1 Methanobrevibacter sp.
AATTAGAGGCAAAAAAGGACAGATCAAGGGATTGGAATAAAAGAGCTCCGAATTTTGGAAAATCAGCTAAAAAAGATGACTATCACATCAAACTGATTGAAAAGATAGACGTTTCCAAAGAAGACACTCTCCTTGATTTAGGATGTGGAGAAGGAAGCATAACAATCCCACTTGCAAAAAGAGCAAAATCAGTTACTGGTGTGGATTCCGCTTACAGAATGCTTGAAATATTGAATGAAAAAGCTCAAGAAAACAATATTACGAACATTGAAACAATTGAAGAGGATTTAACTAAAATAACTGCAGATAATGTGGGAAAACATGATATTGTAGTGGCTTCAAGGTCATTGAATAATGTTCTAAATATAAAGGAAACCATTGCAAACATTAACGAAATAGCTAATAAGTATGTTTACATTACTCTTTTTGGGCCAAACAATTGGAAACTTGAAAAAGAATTCTATCAATCCATAAACAAGGAATATGCTGAATTTCCATCACACAGATATTTCTTCAATATACTTGTAGATATGGGAATCTATCCAAATGTCGAAAACTTGAACATAGGCCATGAAAGGGAATATGAAACTATTGAAGAAGCTTTAGAAAGCGGCAAATGGAGATTGGATAACTTAGATGAAAAAGAAAAGGAACAGTTATATGAATTCCTTGAAACCATTCTGCATAAAAATGAAAATGGTAAACTTTCCAATCCAGAGGATAAAGCTGATTGGGTATTGTACTGGTGGAAAAAATGAGAATTGAAGATGAAATTAATCCTTTGGAAATTGATTGGGAATACATTTGGCAAAAATCCCTAAAGAAAGGCATGAAAAAAGAAAAGGACTGGAACAGTGTTGCAAAGGATTTTGGCAAATGGCTTGAAAATGATGATTACCCAGACATATTGCTGAAAGAAATGAAAATCTCTTCTGAAGACACTGTTTTGGACATTGGCTGCGGCGAAGGCACAATAACAAAAAAGATAGCTAAAAAGGCAAAGTCAGTTACTGGAATCGATAAATCTGAAGGAATGCTTGAAGAGCTGAATAGAAATGCTAAAGAAGAAAAATTAGACAATATCAATACCATTAAAATGGATATAAATGACCTTAATTATGAAAATATTGGAGATTATGATATTGTACTGGCATCCCGATGCTTGAATGGAATAGCTAATATAAAAGATACTCTCGTGACTCTTAATGAAATAGCCAATAAATATGTCTACATTACATTATTCGGATCATCAAGCCATAAATATAAAAAGGAAAAGGCAAAAATTGCAGGAAAGCCATTTAAAGCTGGAACTGACTATAGCGTATTGTTTCTTATTTTAAAAAGCCTTAACATTGAATCAAATATTCTTCAATTGGACTGCAAAAACCTAAAGGAATACCATGACATTGACGAAGCTATTGAAAGATCTGTTTGGAGACTTGGAGAATTGGACGAGGAAAATAAAATAGCTTTGGAAAATCATTTTAAAGAAACATTCATTAAAAATGAAAGAGGAAACTGGGTAAATCCTAAAGATAAAACAGATTTAGTATTAATTTGGTGGAAAAAAGAAGAATAAGAATAAATAAAATGAAAAATATCTAAAAATCATTATAAAAAATAGAATAAAAATAATAAAAAAGATTTTTAAAAATATGAAAAATCTTGATTAGTGATACTCTTCATCATGGAAGAAATCAAACACCTTTTCCATTTCTGCAGGAATATCGATTCCTTGCGGACATTGGATATTACACTCACCACAGAAAGTGCAGCTATCTGCTCTTTCATCCTTATTCACTAACCAGAAATAAGGAGCTGCAGTCTTATCGATATAATCTAAGCTTTTTGCAATATTATACTGCTTGAAACAGTGAGGAATGTCCACCTTATTATGGCAAGGCATACAGTATCTGCAACCTGTACATGGAATCTCTTCCCTTGACTTATAGACTTGAGTGACATCCTTTAATATTTGCCTGTCATGCTCGCTCATTGAATTTACATCACAGTTTTCAGCAATGGCTATGTTCTGTTTAACCTGATCCATATTGCTCATACCACTGAATACGGAAGTTACAAGAGGCTTATCCCATAGATACTCAAATGCCCATTCAACAGGTGTCCTTTTCTTATCAGCAGTATCCCAAAGGGCTTGAACCTCATCAGGAATGTTATTGATTAGGCTTCCTCCTCTTAAAGGTTCCATAATAACGTTTCCAAGGCCTGCCATTCCTACAAACTCCAAACCGCCAAGACCACTTTTATAGTCTTCATCAAGGTAGTTCACTTGAGTCAATATAACATCCCACTTATCATAGGAATCCATAATGCTGAAGAAAACATCCAAGTCATCGTGGAATGAGAAACCGACATACTTAGCTCTTCCATCCTCAAGAATGCTGTCAAGGAATTCCAATACATCCATACCATATAACTTGTTCCAGAAGTCTATCTTAAGGGAATGAAGCATGTAAACATCAATATAATCAGTCTGCAATCTTTCGAGCTGCAAATCAAGGAACTTATCCATATCTTCCCTTTTGTTTACAAGCCAACCAGGCAATTTTGTCTGTATTACAACATCATCACGAATGCCTCTATCTGCAAGGTACTTTCCTAAAAATGGCTCAGCATTTCCCCCTAAATTCCTGTTTTTACTATGAAAAGAATAAGCAGTATCAAAATAATTTACTCCATGCTCAATTGCATAATCGAACATTTTTGCAGCTTCCACCTCATCAATTTCATAAAAATGCTCCTTATGAGGTAAACGCATACATCCAAAACCTAAATTAGATACTTCTAAATCAGTTCTTCCTAATTTTCTATAAAACATTGTGTCACCTAAAACAACATTTAATTAATTATATTATGTTTATCGAAATATATAAAAATAGCTAAAAAAA
>JAGCLR010000196.1 GCA_017646885.1 Methanobrevibacter sp.
GTTGAAGCCTGCGAAAATGATTTTTCTGTTGCCCACCATTTTGCGAAGCTTATCTATGTCGGAATCGTATATATGTCTAGTAATCAAGCCATAATAACCGCTCTTGTTTTCTAGCAAGACTTTTCTTAATGATTCGTAGTACTCGTTTAAAGAAGCAAAAAACTCAATGTGTTTCCTGTCGATTACGTAGTCCTCGTTCAGAAATTGCAGGTCTATCTCTTTAGCATCTTTGGTGTTTTGAAAAAGACTTTTTGCATCTACAGCGTATTGGTCTATTTCATCAAAATCTTTTAACATTTGGGAGGCTAATCCATAGATGTCGTTAGAAAATATTTTTTCAGCCTTATTGACAACCTTGATGAGTTCGAATATAATGTCAATATTATCAAGGAGTTGAATTCCGCTCCAGGAACACATAGCTTCTTGGATAGAAAGGATTTGAGGCAGCCAGATATTGGTCTCGAATTTACTGTTAATCAATTCTGTCCTCAATTTCAAGGCAGCTCTTTTATTAGGAAATATAATAGTTAATGATTCTTTAGATAAATCATAATTTTCTTTAATATAGCTTGCTATTTCTGTGATAAAAGCCATGATGATGCCTCCTTTAATTGTTCTTGTGTTCCTAAATCAAACCAGTAATTAGGCTGGATGAACTTTGACTTTACCTTGTCGCGTTTTGCTATTTCTTTATATAATTCAAATACATAGCATTTCCTTAACTCAAAATCGCTGAAATGTTCTGGTCTGATAAGATGCAAGCCGCTGAAGGAAAGTAGTTTGAATTCTTCTTTTAATTCAGTGTCGCCGTCGAAGACATTGGTTTCAAGATTCATTCTGCCTATGAAATTGTCGTTTTCATCGAACACAATTTTTCTCTTGTTGTTACGATTCTGTGTGAGAAGCCATGCTGCGTCTTCAGTGTTGATGAAATTGTCATAAACCGATTGAAAATCAATATCAGTAATGATGTCGACATTATGAATCAACACGGCTTTGCTGTCATTAAAGTAGGGTAGCGCTTTTAGAATAGCACCGCCAGTATCGAGTAGAATATCTCTTTCATCAGAAATTTCAATGATGACATTTTCATATTTTTTATTCTTGAAATAATCAATGATTTTGTCACCATGATGATGAATGTTTATTACAAAATGATTGAATTTATGAGATATAAGATTGTCTATAACTATCTCTAACAAAGGTTTTCCGTTTAACTCAACCAAGGCTTTCGGACGGTCTGAAGTCAGTTCTTTCAACCTTGTTCCAAGTCCAGCCGCTAAAATAAATGCAGTTCTTTTATCATTAGTTTTCATAGACATAGAATTTGTTTTGGACCAAGTGATTTAAAACTACCTTTATTTGAGGATATTTATGATGTATTGCCTTCGCGGTGGTCTCTGCGAAGAAAACAGAACGATGTTGACCGCCGGTACATCCGAAATTGACGAATAAATTTTTAAATCCTCTCTCTAAATAATTGTCTATAGACTGAGAAACAATAGATTGTGTTAGCTCTGAAAAATGATGTACTTCTGGATATTTGTTAAGATATTCTTGTACTTCAATATCTTGTCCTGTCAATTTCTTGTATTCTTCGTAACGGCCAGGGTTAGGCAAGGCTCTGCAATCGAAAACGAAGCCTCCGCCGTTACCGCTTCTGTCTTCAGGAACGCCACCGTTTTTATATGAAAAACTGTTAACGACAACCGTTAATTTTTCGTTTTCAATATGTTGGTATTTGTGTAAAAGTTTGTCTATCTGATTTAAGATGCTTGTGAGTTCTTTGGTCTCAAAAGGAAAATCAAGATTATCTCTTAATGAAATCAACTCGTTTAAGGCGTAAGGGATGCTTTCAATAAAATGTTGCTTCTTTTGGATTAAGCCTCTAAATCCGTAGGCCCCAAGAACTTGTAATAGTCGTAATAGGATAAATGCCTTATAATATTTATCGAATTTTACATTTTCTATATTAACATATTTACTTAATTCTTTTTTGTAATGAGAAAGCAATTCGTTTCTTAAATCATTTGGCAGTTGAGCCTTGACTTGATATAATGATGAAATAATGTCGTATTGAAGTGGACCTTTTCTGCCTCCTTGGTAATCAATAAAATATGTCTGATTATCTTTTATCATGATATTTCTTGACTGAAAGTCACGATACATGAAAAATTCAGAAGGAGCTTCCATGATGAAGTCGGCTATTTGTTGAAAATCAATATTTAATCTGCTTTCATTGAAATTGATTTCATCATTGACTTTCAAGAAGTAATATTTGAAATAGTTTAGGTCGTCAATCACAGAGTTTCTATCAAATGCTGAAGTAGGGAAAGCAACTGAATAATCCAATCCTTGATTTCCTTTTATTTGAAAGTCAACGAGATTACTGATAGCTTGTTTGTATAAATCAATAGTCGTTTGGTCATATGTGTTGTTTTTTACGCAGTTCTGAACGTAATTAAAAAGAGAAACGTCACCTAAGTCAGATTGAATGTAACAATCCTTTTCTTCATTCACTGAAAGAATCTCTGGCACAGGAAGATTGGCATCTGCAAAATGTCTGGAAAAAATAATAAAAGCGATGTTTTCCTCTATGTTAGAATTATATGTTGCGATATAAGTGTTATTATCTGTAAAAATTCTATAATAACTTCTTGATGAACCAGAAGCAGGCAACAATTTAATGTCGACGGTTTTTTCAGATAAATCTCTCTCCATCAACTTAATGATGGCTTCCTCTATTTCTTGTTTGTTTCTCATTAGCTGTGAAATTGACTGACTACAAATTTACAATATTTTGTTTCAAAAAAAGAGTTGTCATGATGAATTTTACTTAACAAAAGTAACATTATTCATTAACATTGTTTTTTATATTTTTTTTAGATTTTACGACAAATTATTTTTATCTTTGCCGAAAATTAAGAAAGTGTGAGAGTTGAGTTGTATCATTCTCACTAGTATCAACCCCAATCGAAATCTCGCAAGAGATGGAGAATTAAAACTATTAAAATATGAATGCTAACGAACGTAATGAAATTGTGAAGCTTATACAGCCTAACATTTTGCCTAATGCTGTCGAGATTGAAGTTAAAGTGACAGAAGAAGAACAAGTTATAGAACAAGTTTTACCAAATGAAGTCATGGATAATGTTGTAGAGGAATTGGTAAATCTCGATATGATTTCAGATGATGACGATGAAAATGAAGAAGTTGAGACTGACTATGATTTCTCTGCTTTAAACAAATTAGAGCTGATAGAAATTTTAGAAGAGACAGTTCAGGATGCGGACGTTGTTAAGATAAAAGATAAAGTTGTTGCTATCAAATCTAACTTCTTGAGAATATGCAAAGAAGAAAGAGATAGAGAAATGGAGCAATTCATTTTGGATGGTGGCGACAAAGAAAACTACGAACATGTAGAAGATCCTTTGGAAGTACGTTTTAAAGCTGCTTTCAATATCTTCAGAAACAATAAACTGAAATATAATGAAGCCCTCGAAGAACAAAAAGTTGTAAACCTTCAACAAAAAAATGCTATCCTCGAAGAGCTTAAACAACTTATCAATTCAGAAGAAACCTTAAAGAAAACATACGACGAATTTCGTTCCCTCCAAGATAGATGGAAAGAAATCGGTCAAGTTCCAGCAACTGAGATTACAAACCTTTGGAATAACTATCATTTCTTGGTAGAGAAATTCTATGATAAAGTAAAGATTAATCGCGAGTTGCGTGACTTAGATCTTAAAAAGAATTTGGAAGCTAAGATTGAGTTGTGTGAAAAGACTGAAGAACTTCTTCTTGAAAAATCAGTGATAAAGGCTTTCAAGCTTTTGCAAAAATATCATGATGAGTGGAAAGAAATAGGTCCAGTTCCACAAGAAAAGAAAGATGAAATCTGGGAACGTTTTAAAAATACTACAGATAAAATCAACCAAGTACGTCGTGAACATTATTCAAAGATTCAGGAAGAACAACAAGGCAATTACGATGCAAAAGTAGCTATTTGCGAAAAGATAGAAGAGCTTATCAACGATAATATAAACAGCATCGGCGCATGGCAAAAGAAATCGAATGACGTCAATGAACTCTTCAAGATTTGGAAGACTATAGGTCCAGCTCAAAAGAAACTCAATGACGAAATCTGGGCTCGCTTCAA
>JAGCLR010000020.1 GCA_017646885.1 Methanobrevibacter sp.
AATACAATAAACAAATTATTATTAGGAAAAATTTAATGAATTTTCTAAAATCGGTGTTTTGATGAAAGAAAGATTGGATAGATACTTAGTGGATAATGGTTTTACAGAATCCAGAACCAAAGCAAAGGAACTGATCAAATCCAGAGCTGTAAAAGTAAATGACAATATAATTACTAAAGCAAGCCATAGCGTTAGAGATAATGATAAAGTCGAAATAATTGATGATAGCTCTCTAAAATATGTATCAAGGGCAGGATTAAAACTTGAAGGTGCTATAGAATCATTTGATTTGGATTTCAAGAATAAAAACGTCATGGATATCGGATCATCAACAGGAGGATTCACTGACTGCTCTTTAAGATATGGGGCTAATAAGGTAGTGGCTATTGATGTAGGCACTGATTTGATGGCAGATTCATTAAGAAATGATAGTCGAGTGGAATTGTATGAGCAAATGAACTTCAAGAATGCTCCAAGCAAGCTATTTGATAGCATTGACATTATAGTCTCTGATGTATCATTCATTTCATTAAAGCATATAATTGATAGAATTTCCTTGGAAGGTAAGGATTTTGAACTGGTTTTCCTTATCAAGCCCCAATTTGAATGTGGAAAGGAAATAGCAGACAAATTCAAAGGCATTGTAAATGATAAGGAAGTTCATGAGAATGTGATTCTTGACATCATAACTTATTTTAAGAAATACGATTACAGCATAATCGGTCTTGATGTTTCTAAAATTCAAGGGAAAAATGGAAATATTGAATATTTAGGCCATTTCAAAAGAAATGTGAAACCTTGTGAAATTGATATAACCGATGTTGTGGATAAGGCTTTTTTATAGTGAGTTTCTGATTTTTATTATTTTTTCATTATTTTTTCATTATTCTTTTTTTTAGCAATGAAATAATAATCATTTTATATATCATAATACTTTTTATAGAAATATTTATATAATTAGGAAATAAAAGTATTATTTAGGCATACCTAATTTCTTGTAAAACTATTATCAAATAAATTTTTACATATTATACATTATCAAAGAAGAGATAAAATAGATTTATATCTCGAGTTTTATTCATATTATCAGATTTTATTAGTTTTAGAAAGAATTTAAGTATTTTATTCAATTTTGAGAAGGTAAAATGGGGAACGACACTAATTCTAAGATTAAATCAGATGAGGAGAAATCAACCAATAAAGAAAGTTCATATTACAAGAACGTTCTCTTGATTGGAAGTCCTAATGTAGGAAAAAGCTTAACATTCAATAAATTAACAGGTATGACAGCTATGGTTTCCAATTATCCTGGAACCACTGTAGATATTGATGAGGGTAATTTTACATATGAAAACAAGACTGTTCATATAACAGACCCTCCAGGACTTTATGATTTAAACACAATCACAGAAGAGGAAAGGGTAGCGAAATTATTGGAATTGGATGAAAGATTTGACTTGATGGTTCATGTTGTGGATGCTAAGAATATAGAAAAATCCATAGATCTCACTTTACAATTGATTGAAGCAGGAAAAGAAGTGATTTTAGTTTTAAACATGATGGATGAGCTTGAGGATATGGGAGCATCTGTTGATGCAGAAGGATTGTCCTCTGAACTTGGTATTCCTGTTGTTTTAACTTCATCCGCAGAGAATAGGGGATTTGAAGAGTTAAAGCACACAATTGTTAATTATGATTCAATTGAAGATGAAATTCTAAATATATCTAAAACATT
>JAGCLR010000197.1 GCA_017646885.1 Methanobrevibacter sp.
AGGTACTTCTGAAGTTGAAGGTTTAGCTAGAATGGTTTTCGTTGTAAAAGGTGATGAAAAGGTCTTGGAACAAGTCATCAAGCAATTGCATAAGCTTGTCGATGTTGTAAAAATTAAGGATCTTGACCCTGAATATGTATTGAAAAGAGAGCTTTGCTTAGTAAAAGTCAAGACAACAAGGGAAAAATCAAGGTCTGAGATTATAGAGTATGCAGATATTTTCAAGGCAAAAATCATTGATGTATGTGATGATTTCATTACAATGGAAGTTACTGGCAATCCTGAAAAGATTGATTCATTTTTAAGATTGCTTAAACCATTTGGAATTAAGAAAATAGCTCGTACTGGACCTACTGCTATAGCAAGAGGTCATCATTAGTTAAGGGTATTTCTCTTAACTACTTTTTTTATTTTTTCTTTCAATCTATTTTTAATATTTTTAAGCCATTTTCAATTTTTTTTAAGACTATTTTTTAATCATGTTTCTATGCCACCGTACATATCTTCGCATATTGCTTTGAACTTGTGGATAAAGAATTTAGCCCAGATGTATCCAACAGTTCCTCCTACGAAACATCCGAATACGACTCCTGCGTATATTCCAATAAGTCCCCATCCAAATGTGAAACAGAATATGTAAGCGAATATGGATTCAGCTATAAGGGATCTAAGCACGGTAATGATAAATGAGTATATTCCTTTTCCCACTCCTTGAAACATCATTGAAGACATTATACCATGAGGTATTGCAAGCACAAAGAGGCTTAAAACACTTATTGCAGTAGCTATCTCTGGTTCAAGGGCTGCACTTGCGGAAGTGTAACTGAAAGCCATTGCAATTTGATTGGAGAATATCACCATAATTGCCCCAAGTACAATTGAGATGGCAAATCCTATTTTGATTGCATAGCTATGCCCTATCTTCAAGTTTTCATAATTGTGTGCACCATAAGCCACTCCAGCTACTGTAAGGACAGCTGTTCCAATACCTATCAATGGAATCATGGTTAATTGCACAATTCTCATGGATGCAGTATAAACTGCCACAGCGCTTGTTCCAGCTACAATCACAAGCATGGAATTGATTATGATTGCAAGTGCTGAAAAGATCACGTTTTCAAGTGTGGATGGAATTGCAACTTGAAGGGAATCTATAATGATCTTGGTGCTGTACTTAAAGTTTTTAGGGCTTAAATCAAGAAACAGGTCTTTTTTACCCCATATCCAATAGCTCATTACAAGTATTGACATAGTACATGATATAATGGTTGCCCATGCAGCTCCGGTTATTCCAAGATTCAAGTAGTAAATGAATATTGGGTCCAATATCATGTTCAATATAGCTGTTACAGCTATTGCTATGGTTGCTCTTCTCATATCACCTTCGGATCTGAATATAGCAGATTCCACTCCGGAGAAAACGAATATGAAAAGGAATCCAAATATGATGTATCCATAATCAAGAGCATATTTAATTGAATCTCCTGCTCCCATAAGTTCAAGAATAGGCACCATTGCACCAATCATGACGAATGTGAAGATAGCACTTACAATAACAGAAAGCAAGATTGCATGAAGGCCAGCATTGTTTGCCTGGGAAAAGTCATCTGCACCAATGTAACGTGCAATAAGTGAATTGGCACCTGCTCCTATACCGTTTCCAAGTCCTACAAGGATGGTAAATAAAGGAGTGATGAATCCAATTGCAGCTAATGCGTCTGCACCGAGACCAGCTACCCAAATACTGTCTGCAAGGTTATACATCATGATCAAAAGCATGGAAACCATCATAGGGACACTAAGCTTTCTAATAGCTCTTTTTGGATCTCCTGTAATAACTTCAATGTTTGCATTCTTTTCTTTGTTTTCGCTCATTACTCATTTTCCCCTTTAATTGAAAATCAGTTAATTGTGATATTTTTATTTATTTTTTATTTTAATATATTTTTTAATTATACTATTTTCATATATAAATGTTGCATTTTCGCTTTGAAGGGTATTGTTTAAGTTAATATTCAGCTAAATTTTAAGTTAATAATGCAGTTGATATATTTTTAAAATCCATCAAATTTGAGATATAGATAAGTTTTATAAACTATTAAGTTAAATATATAAACATTATATTTAATACTGAAATTAGTAATTTTCATTCAGTGAGAAAAGTATCACTAACTAATTTGTCTATTGAATATATTCATTAGCCTTTGGCTAAAATTAAATTTACAAAATTATTAAAAAACTTAAAGGAGTTATAAAGATGAAAATGTATTATGATGACGATGTTGACGCAGAAGTCGTTGCAGACAAAACCATTGCTGTAATCGGATACGGAAGTCAAGGACGTGGTCAATCTAGAAACATGGCTGACAGTGGATTAAATGTAATTGTTGGTCTTAGAGAAGGAGGTTCATCCTGGCAAAAAGCTGTTGATGATGGAATGAATGTAAAAACTATTGAAGAAGCTGCAGAAGCTGCAGACATTATCCACATCTTGTTACCTGATGAAACCCAAGAAAAAGTTTACAAAGAACAAATCGCTCCTTATGTTGAAGCTGGAAACACTATTTCATTCTCTCACGGTTACAACATTCACTTTGGTTTAATCCAACCTGGAGAAGATGTAAACATTGTAATGTTTGCACCTAAAGGACCTGGATCTAGAGTAAGAACCACTTACTTAGACGGTTTCGGAATTCCTGGTTTAGTAGCTATTGAACAAGACGCTACTGGAGACGCATTGCAACTTGCATTAGGTATGGCAAAAGCTGTAGGTCTTACCAGAGCAGGTGTTATTGAAACTACCTTCCAAGAAGAAACTGAAACTGACTTGTTCGGTGAACAAGCTGTATTATGTGGTGGTCTCACCGCACTCATTAAAGCAGGATTTGAAACTTTAGTTGAAGCAGGTTACCAACCTGAAATCGCTTACTTTGAAACCTGTCACGAAGTAAAACTCATTGTAGACGACATCTACGAAAACGGTATGGCTGGAATGTGGCATGATGTAAGTAACACTGCTGAATACGGTGGATTAACCAGAGGAAACAGAGTTATTACTGACGCTACTAAAG
>JAGCLR010000198.1 GCA_017646885.1 Methanobrevibacter sp.
CCCACTATACCGGTGTAGCTTATGGTGTAATAGATACTGAAAGAATCATAAGCAACCTAAAGCTCAAAAGGGAATTGATTCTTGACATAAAAGGAGTTCAAGCTGCTGAAGCGGCACTTACAGCTCGTTATCTTATGTATCCAAGTGTTTATCAGCATCACACTACAAGAATCATCAATGCAATGTTTAGGAGATGCCTAAGGCATATGATAAGCCAGGACATCGTAAATCCTAATGAGATGTACAAGTACGATGATTCCGATATGATAAGCATGTGCAGAAGCTCTGAAGGATTTTCAAGAGACATTATGGAGAGAATAGACAATAGGCAGCTATTGAAGGTAGCTAAATCAGAACCTGTAAACGGATTTGAAAATCCAGAGCAAATATTCAAGATAGAAAAGGAAAAACTGGCAAAAGCTGAAGAGGAAATAAGTGAAGACTTCGGTTTGGATAGGAATTATGTAATCTTGAATGTTTCAGAGTATCCAAGCTTTGATGAAATGAAAACATGGGTTTCATTTGGAGAAAACCTATATCACTTAAATGAAATTTCAAGCATTGTAGGTGCATTAAGCAGTGCAAGGTTCAATTCAGCAGACATTGCCCTTTATGTTCCTAAAGAGGACTTGGAAAAAATAAACAGATTGAAATTGGACAACTACATTGACTTGCCTGAAAGGGCAAATAAATTTGATACAATTCATTTTGAACAATCCACATTGTTTTAAATAAAATTATAAAATTATAAATTAATTATTTTTAAGAGATGAAAACATGATAGTAATAGCTATTACAGGTGCTAGCGGAGTAATCTATGGAGTGAAACTCCTTAAGGCATTGAAGGAATTGAAAATAGAAACCGGATTATTGATCAGTGACCCTGCCAAGATAGTGATGAAATATGAGATGGAAGACTATGACTTGGATGAAATAAAGTCATTGGCAGACCATTTCTTTGAAGCTAATGAAATAGATTCATCAATTAACAGCGGTTCATTCAAGTTCGATTCATTGGTGATAATCCCTTGCTCCATGAAAACAGTCTCTGCAATAGCTAATGGATATGCATCCAATTCAATTACCAGAGTAGCAGATGTCGCATTGAAGGAAAGAAGAGACCTTGTTTTAGTGCCAAGGGAAACTCCACTCAGAAGCGCTCATCTTGAAAACATGCTTAGAATCTCTAAGGAAGGAGGCATAATATTACCAGCAATGCCTGCATTCTATCATAACCCAGAAAGCATTAATGACATCACTGATTTTATAGTGGGAAAAGTGTTGGATGTCTTGAAAATAGATAATGAAATGTTTAAAAGATGGGAAAAGCCATAATGAACCTAATCACTTTTGAGTTGGAAATATGATTAATGACTTTGATTTATTAACAACATGCGATATCTCAGGATTCATAAAAGAGGAAATCAGATCCATTCTAATCTATAAATCTGATGTAAAGACTTCAGATATCGTTTTAGACATTAATTGTGGTGTTGGAGAGGTTTCTTCAGAATTTTCAAATCTTGCTCAAAAGGTATATGCAATTGATGAAAGCCCACAAGCCATCACAATAAGCCAAGCGAATATTAAAAAGCATGGAAATATCGATAATGTTGAATTGATGGAAGAAAAGGGGATATCTGCAATTGAAAAAATAGAAAATTTTGATGTTGCTATTCTACATGCTAAAAGTGACAATTACAACGAAATTTTAGATACAATCCATGAAAAAATCAATTCTAAAGGCAGAATGCTATTTTTAACCAATTTCCTTGACATTGCAGTGAATATAGTCAATAAATTGGATGAATTGAATTACAATCCACAAATCACTCAAGTAAATATTTCAAAGGGACAGCTATTGTATAAGGGAATAAAAATGGAAAGTCAAGATCCAATGACTATCATTTTTGCTAAAAAAAGATAATAGTAAAAAATAGCTGTAAAAAAGAAATTTTATTTATAGTATTATAAATCTTCAAGATCTTCTTTTCTGTTGAAGTTTCTAAAGTCCTTTTCAAAGAGAACCTTATTGTCAACTTCTATAAAACAAGGATTTTTTAAGCCTTTAATGAATGACTTGACATATAGGTTATCTTCTTTTAAAAGCTCATCAATCTTATTCAAATTCTCTTTTTTATATATTGAATGCAATGGCTCAGAGTTTGCTATTTTCATGTCAACAGTCATTTCACTAGCATCATCAAAGTTAAATTCATCATTATCCTTGAACTTATCCTTATTTGATTTTATGTGAAATGGAATGATTGCATCCACATCAGATTCCAAGTTCTCTTCCAATAGCTTAAACATGGAATTTATAAAACCTTCACTGATGAAAGGGGAATCGCATGGCAGAACAAGTGCATAATCTGTTTTTATATTCTTAAGTCCAGTCATGATTCCTGATATAGGGCCTTTTGACTTGACTTCATCTTCAGCAAAGCTTAATGAATAATCAAAATTGTCTTCAATTTCACCATCACTATATTGATTTAATAGTGACTGATAATCAGCTATTCTTTCTGCATCATTTAAAACGATTGTAGCATCATTTATTTTATAGTTTAATCTTTCAAGTATGTGTAAAATCATAGGTTTCTCTTGAATAATCATAGATCCCTTATCCTGACCCATTCTTCTACTCATTCCTCCTGATAAAACTATGCAAGAATACAATTTTTGACCATTCATAAACATCATCTTTAAAAATAAAAGCAAATTAAATTAAAAAAAGAAAAGTATTGATTAATTGAAATTTAAAAATCAATTAACCATAATTTAATAAAACTATTCATTTACATGGACATCAGCTTCGCTGTCAAATGGATTGGTACGGATAGCGAGTGAAATCATGTAAGGATAGTATTTTTTAAGGTATTTTAAATAGTAAACCCATTCATATACCAATTTAGAGTAAACTCTCTTCATGTCACCGTTTAAGTGATTGAAATCAGCATCTTTAATGTCTGAGAATTCCCCTCTGCGGGAAAGTTCCTCATCCAAATGCAATAAAGCAAGTAAAAGGGATGAGAATTCATCTTTTTCCAATAGGTTAGGGTTATTGATGAGGTTTACTAAAAATTCTCTTTTTTCCAAAAGAATTGAATGAATATTTGTTAAGAACTCTTCCCTTTCTTCTGGCGGAATATCCGCTTTGAAGTCAAGACCATTTTCCTTCAATTCCTTCATCTTGTTATCGAAATCCTTTTCCTCCCAGTTCCTGATATCCTTTAGGTTTTCAGTGTTGATCTTGTTTTTATTGACTTTGCTGAGTTCAGCTAAAAGATCATTTCCAATTTCTGAGAAGAAAGTACCCATAAGCATGTCTATTTTCTCTAAAATAGCTTCGTGTTCCTTTTTGCCCATTATGCCTTCAAGCAAGAATGCGACAATCAATATGTCAATTGGAATGAAACCTATATGTTTCCAAAGATATGCAATAATCTCTTCACCATCTCCAAAGATAAGATATCTGGCTAAAAAGATAGCAACAGCCAAGACAAACATGATTATTGCAAATCTGATTTTCCAACTTCTTTCGTTGTTTTCTCTCATTTCATTAACTCCAAAAACTATACAAATTAATAATCACCATAAAACTTCTTAATGAAAGTATAATTGTTAATTAATTTATAATAGTAGTTTATTCCTTTAATTTAATAAAGTATTCGTTTTAAGTGAAAGAAATTAAATTCGTTAAGTAAATTATTCATAAACCATGAAAATAAGAAGAATAAATCAATAAAATGAGATAAATAGAAAAAATAGGTAAATAAATAAAATAAGTAAAAATTGTAAAATAAGTAAAAATAATAAAATTAGTAAAATTAATAAAATTAGTAAAAAAAGAAATAGAATGAATAATTAATACGAGTAATTAATTATTCAAAATTTGGATAATTTGGACTTTCGTTAGTGATCATCAATTCATGAGGATGTGATTCCTTAATACCACTTGCAGTGATTCTAACGAAACGAGCAACTTCCTTCATGGTTTGAATGTCACGAGCACCACAGTAACCCATAGAAGACTTTAATCCTCCAACCAATTGGAAGACAACTTCAGCTACAGTTCCCTTATATGGAACTACACCTTCTACTCCTTCAGCTACCAATTTTGAATGTTTCATGTGGGTGCCTTTATCCAATTCTTGGAAGTATCTGTCTGCTCCACCACCTGATCCGCCAGTCATAGCTCCAATGGAACCCATTCCACGGTAAGTCTTGTATTTTCTACCATTCATGGTAACAATGTCACCAGGAGCTTCCAAGGTTCCTGCAAGCAAGTTACCAAGCATTACAACATCTGCACCAGCACCTATAGCTTTTGCAATGTCACCAGAGTATCTAAGTCCTCCGTCTGCAATGACAGGAACACCAGCTTCGCTTGCAACATCAGCAACTTCTGAAATTGCAGTTACTTGAGGCACTCCAATACCTGCTACAATACGGGTAGTACAAATGGAACCAGGACCAATACCTACCTTAAGACCATCTGCACCATGAGCAATCAAGTCTTCTGCAGCTTCACGGGTTGCAATGTTACCCATACATAAGTCTGCATCAATATTGTCCTTAATGGTTTCTGCAAATTTAACTACATTCATGTTATGAGCATGAGCACAATCAATTGAAATGATGTCTGCACCAGCTTCATCCAATGCCATAGCTCTGTCCAAATCAAAAGGACCACAAGCTGCTGCCACTAAGTATTTGCCTTTCTTATCAAGTGCAGCATTAGGATGTTGATCTTGATTCAAGATATCTTTAATGGTAAGAATACCTACCAAATCACCATCTTCGCTAACAACAGGCAATCTTTCGACCTTGTTTTCATAAGCAATATCCAATGCTTCCTCAGAGCTTATGTCCTCTTTAATTGTAACAACTTCAGAGGTCATTATGTCTTTAACTAATTTTTTAGCATCAGATTTTAAGAATGGCCTTACATCCCTTTTTGAGATGATTCCTACAATCTTATCGTTTTCCATTACAGGAAGACCACTTACGGATTCATTTTCCATAATGTCTTGAACGGTCTCAATGGAAGATTCAGGACTGATGGTCACTACATCACGTACAGTAATGTCTTCAGCGCTCTTTACTTTCTTAACCTCTTCCACTTGCGCCTCTTGAGTGATGTTACGGTGAATTACACCGATACCTCCTTCTTGAGCAAGTGCAATAGCTAAATTAGCTTCAGTAACTGTGTCCATTGCAGCACTCATAATAGGGATATTTAATTGGATGTCTTTAGTTAAGTTTACTTTAGTTTCTACATCCTTTGCTTCAATCCAGGAAGCATTAGGAACTAATAAAAAATCATCATAAGTGTAACCAGGTTTTGCATTGTATATCTTATCTGAAAATTGCAATCTTTTTCCTCCTAAAAATTGTAAAAAAATAAAAATTATAATTGAAAATCATGAAAATGATTTAAAAAAAATTATCCTAATTTAAGAAAATTAAGATAATCATTAACATCTGATAAAAAATATTTGAAATTATTCTTCAAATGACTTGACCAATTCTTTTAGTTCAGCTACAGCAGTTCTGTCTATGTGACCAGTGTTTCTGTCTCCACCTACACAAGCAGCTCCTCTAACACCTACGACATCACACCCGATGTCATATAATGGTTTTAATTGATCTTTTTTAACTGAGCCTGCTAAAGCAACTTTTAAACCATAACTGTGAGCTTCTTCAGTGAATTTTTTACAATCATCAATATCCAAATAATCAAATAATGTGTGTCCATCTTTTACAGCGGTGTCTAACATAGCTAAGTCTGCTCCAGCATCTCTTGCCACTTTAGGAATATCCCATGGACTTACAGCTCCAACTCTATGAGCATCAGCATAACCGGAAGCAACAACAATAGCATTTGGATCTGTATCTTTTACAGTCTTGACTACGTTTTCCATTACTTCTAAAGCTTCCTCATAGTTACTTGGGCCATATAATCCTACTTTAATGTAATCTGCACCAGAAACCAATGCACCCATAGCAGCTAAAGACACGGTTCCAGGTTTGTATGGAACATCTCCTAAAGTTGCACTTACAAGCATGTCATCAGGAGTAAGTTCTCTGATATCCTTAATTACCCAAGGGAAATTAGCACCAAGGGAACCTTCTTTAGGATTTTTTACATCAACTATGTCTGCTCCACCTTCAATGGATTCAATAGCTTCATCATGATTTATAGGACTAATTAATAAAAGCAATCATATTCCTCCAAACTATATAATTTCATCATTTGTATTATCTTAAGTTAATTAATATTTAATTGTTATATTTAATTAATTTTTTAATTATTTAAACTTATCTAAATTTTTTTATTATCTAATTTTTTAAAATTTCATTAGAAATATTATTAGTTTTATAAAAATAATATTATATAAAACATTTTAGATTAGTTATACTTATATAAATAATAATATAAATACTTTTAATTTTTTATTTGGTTTAAATACTTTTGGAGAAAAAATAGGAATGGTATTTGTAGGAAATAGCTAAAAAAAGAGAAAATACATTAAAATAACTTTAGATAAAAAAAGAGAAAGGAGTTATATTAACTCCAAAAATATTTTAATTTTTTCTGGTAGCCAATGAAAACAATGCTAACATTGATAAAATGACTAATGCAAATGGATTTCCTGTTCTTTTCTTAGAAATATCTATTTGCTTTTTAGGACTTTTGATATGGTTTCCATCATATTTAGAATCTGAATTCCTATCTAAAGCCTTGTCATCATTATTTTTGAAAAGATCATCTGGGAAATAATCATCCCAAGGGAACTCATCATAATAATCCTCATATGAATCATTTTCTGGATTATCAGGGCTATCTGGATTTTCTGGATTTTCTGGAACTTCAGGATTATCTGGATTATCCTCACCGCTTTCATTTGAAATAACATCAACGATTGCAGAATCAAAATTATTTGATTGGTTCATATCAGTAGTTGAAGAGTTAGCACTAACGCTATTTACCACTTCTCCTTCCTCCAATGCTTTAGAGGAAATGACCAATAATGCAGATTCATTGCTCTCCAAGTCACCGACATTCCAAATTAGCTCAACGACATTTCCATCATCATCTGTAATGCTTTCCAATTCTCCTTTAGTCAACTCATATATGATAAATTCCAAGCTTTCAGGAAAACTGCCATTTACAATAACTTCACTTGCCTTATCAGGACCATTATTTGTGACATTTATAATCCAATTCACAACATCATCAATGTAAACTGGATTCTTATCAGCAATTTTAGTTACAGATATATCGCAAATTGGAAGTATTTCCAAAGTATCGTTATCATGATTGTTTTCCTTATCTGATTCATAAGTGCTTGTTTCCACATCAGCAAGAACAGTGACATTCTCATTGGACCTGTTGGCTTTAGTGCTGATGTTCAATGAAACGCTATCACCACTTCCTAAATCGCCAATAAGCCATTCATAGTTATCCAAATCAAAAGAATCATCAGAAGAATTCAAAACAATCAATCCTAAAGACTCCAAATCAGACAAGGAAACTGAAACATTGGATGCATCATCCGGACCATCATTGGAAACTACAATAATCCAATCCACAATATCCCCATAGCTAACTGTTTCATTTGATGCTTCAATATCGATTATCAAGTCACATATTGGGTTGATTAATACAGATTCATTATCAATATTGTTTTCATAATCAGACTCTAATGTGCTTGTTTCCACATTAGCTGTTACTGTTATTGTATCATCAGACTTATTGACTTTTGTTGTGATAATCAATGAAACATTGTCTCCACTATCCAGATTACCAATAATCCACTCATAATCTTCCAAATCAAAAGAATCATCAGAAGCATTCAAGACAATAAGATCCAATGATTCCAAATCAGATAAGGAAAGGATTACATCAGCTGCATCATCCGGACCGTCATTGGAAACTACAATAGTCCAATCCACAAGATCATCCTTATTTACAGGATTTTCAGATACACTCACTTTAGTTATCAAATCACATATAGGCAAAGCATCAACGCTATCTGAATCATAGTTATTGGATTCAATAGGGTCATATGTATCTGAGCTTACATTTGCCTTGAGAATCAAAGGCTTATCTGATGAGTTCACTTTAGTTGAAATCTCTATGCTGATTTCATCTCCAACCAGAAGACTTGGAATCTCCCATTTATTTTCTGTCTGATTGAATGTGGCATTGGAACTGTTTAAATAGATCAATTCCTCATCAGAGTAATCCAATAAGACAAGCACTTTGCTTGCATTGTTTGGCCCATTGTTTACAACAGTTATAGTCCAATTGACAATATCACCAGGATTTACAATCTCATCAGAAGCATTGACTGTAATGGCTAAATCTGCCATAAGAACTCTAATTGTCTTATTATCAATGTTATTTGTAAGATTTTAATCCTCTTCAATGGATGAAACATTTACAGGATAGTCAATAAGCCCTGTCTTATTGGTTTGGACATTGATTACCAAAGTCTGATTTTCACCAACATCTAAATTTCCAATATCCCAAGTTCCATCATCTGGGTTATATGTGCCTATTGAAGGAACAGAAGATAA
>JAGCLR010000199.1 GCA_017646885.1 Methanobrevibacter sp.
ATGACACCCGAACTAAAAGCACGATATAAAGAACTCGGCATTTTCAATAGTTGCTGGAAAGGTCCGAATGGAAAGACATATACAGTTTGTCGCGGTGGCGAATTTTATATGCACACGATCTGCGAAACATACGTTCCACGCCGATATGTTATGGGGAAACCTCAATGTAAGGCACAAGGTCTTGACCCAGATGAAATGGTAAAATACATTGAGTATAAGGCACTCAGGTATCACAGTTCTTATGGTGGCGGTGGTTATGAAAAAACAATTTCATACAGTACAGTAGAAGAATTTAACAAACTGTGGGCTATGTTCCAAATGGGATATAAAGACGCTGAAATGCGAAACAAACTAAATAACATTAAGGAAGATTTCTAAATGACTTATTGGGAACTGGATAAATTAGTTGGTGAATTTGGTCTTGAAAAAACAGATTATAGAAATAGACTTATGTATTCCGGTTGCCCAATAGGGAATTATCGTAAGGTTACAGATAATGTTATAAAAATTGGATTTCTTCAGTCTTATATTGACACAATGTATGTAAGAACTGCTAGAAAAGAAATAATGCGACAAATTGAAAGAGTTAAAAAAGAAAAACTTGAAAATAAACTAAAACAAATTAAAGAGGATTTCTAATGAAACTGACCGAAAAAGAATTAAAAGAAAAGTGGATTGAAAATGCCTGTGACTATCTGGCAAACAAAACCAGGAATGAACAGACATTCAAATTCAATTCCGATACAGAAACGAATGGCTACTGTGGGCGTTCATTTCACGAAAAGGTCGGAGAACCTTGGGTTCGTGGTGTTTACAAGTGGTGTGCAGTAAACATTAACAATAACTTTGTTGTGTTCTATTGTGGTGAGCGAGAAGCACAAACTTATTTGAAAAGTAAGTTCAACAATGACCCACCTGCTGCTTGTATCACTCTTGACGAATGTAAGTGTGCCGACATTAGCAAAGAAGATAAAGGCTTGCTTGACAAGATTTATGACGAAATGTGTATGCGTGTTCACGGTATGAATGAACAAATTAACAGAATGTACATTCAGTGCGAAAAAGAATTTGAAATTCAGCGTGAAAGTGAAACTATGTTTGAATTTTTGGAATCAACCGAAGAAGAAAAGAAGGAAGACACCGGAGAAAATGTTAAATCTGACGAATGAAAATGTGATTGTTGTGAGTGATACTCATTTTAGACACAAGAAATTGTGTTTTGGTGAATCAGAACACTTTGACAGAACCCGTAATTACAAGTTTGCATCTGATATGGATGCCGACATTATTGCTCAGTGGAATAAGAACATTGGGGATAATGACGTTGTAATCTTTATGGGTGATTTCTTAATGAATACTCCGGTAAAACAGACCGAAGAAGTATTCTACCAGTACTACAATGCTTTGAACAAGGGCAAAAAGATGTATTGGATCTGTGGGAATCATGACCATTTGTTGAGAAAGAAGATTGGTTGGGATAAGCTCAATATGAGTTATCATTTGGAATTTATGAAGGATAATCGTTTGTATGTAATACAGCACGAAGACTTCATTGAAAACCAAAGACACATGCCAGTTTGTGAATATGACAGTAATGTTGTGTTCGTTCACGGGCATACTCACGAATCAAATAAACTTTCTCGTTTCCAATACAAGGGAATGAACCTTGTACAGAACTGTGTATGCTGGGATGCTTGGTATCGTCCCGTAAATGTAAATGAACTGGAGGGTTGTGTATGATTATAAACACTGGTTGGATTCCTGGTTATCTTCAGCGTTGTGGTGAAATGCTTCGTGAACATTACCAGAATAAACGCAACAGACAGACTTTAACCGAACAGGAGTATTTCAATAGAGTAATGAAGTATGTTGATATGCATCCGAAGAGGGACGAAATTTTGTCTGATTTGAAGGCAGATGCTCATATTCTTGCGGATTGTTATGAAGAAGGTCACCCACCTGAATACTGCTATGCTCAGTTGCTAAAATTGTATTTTTAAGGAGAATTAAATGAGAAAAATTATTTTATGTGTATTGTTGTTTGCGAGTTTTATTTTCGCATTGAATTGTGAACCACTAACAGACGAACAGAAAGAAACAATGGCACGTGAACATTTTACAGAAATTCCTGCCGTTATAAATTCTGGTATTATGTGCGAAAATGGATTTTACTATAATGCTACATCTGTAGTTTTCGTAGATTTATGTAAAGCATTTAATAATAAAACAAGAACAGAAACAACCATAGTAAATGTTTTAGATAAACGAAGAAAAACAGAATATACTTATGATGAGTTTTGGATTGCTGTAAAAGAAAGTAATGAATTTACTTCTCAAACTTGCGCAGATTTGTATAAGCAGTTTAAGAAAGAAATGAAGTAAATTCATAAATACAATATGGCAATAGACCCACAATTATATCTTGATATAGCAGCTAACAATGTGGACCCGATGGTGTTTGAGTTTGATGACTTAGGCGCTGGTCCGGGTCCAATGTTCGGTGGTGTGAAAATTACAGGGATTGACAGTAATGGCTCATTTGAAGGTTTACAAAGAGGTCCTTGTATCAGATATACTCCAATGAAAACTGCTGAAGAAATTGAAGCCGAACAACAAGCAGAATATGAAGCCGAACAAGCAAGAATTAAACTAGAATACGAAACTTGGACTACTAAATTCAAAGCAAATCATTATACAACAGAACTTTCTTTTATCTTTGGTAATTTGAACAAGCAACAGTTAAAATGGATAAAACATATACTTGATACTGACGAAGATGCTACTTACATTTATGCTGGAAACAAAGATAGAAGTGAATTTTTAAGTATAAACGATGTCTGCGCCCACGTCACAAAATCCAAGATCAAAAATGGAAAACTTGTTTGTGAGATTGAATTTGATTACACAGATCCTGGTTTAAAACTTTTTCGTAATTGGCAGAATGGATTTGCCCCAAAGTTGAATTTAAATACTATATTTGTGTATGATGAAAAGGACCCAAATTTACAGAACTTAAAATTTCTTTGCTTGGAGTTTGTATGATAATCAAACGGAACGATTTTACAACTTATTTAGAAAATCATATTACGAAAGAACAAAATCAGGTACTACAAAGTGTACCTGGTTTTCGTGTAAAGTATATAAATTTACTTTCAGTTCTTACTGAAATGATGGAACGTGATTATCACTGGATAAACAATAAAGAATGTAAGTCCGAATTTTACGATTATATTCCTGAAACATTTAAACAGTATTATAAAGAAAAATACGCAACAAATTATAAAATGAATTTTAATGTCCAGTTTAGGAATTTTCCATCTGAGTGGGTGTATAATTATACAAGTATCATAAATGAAAGTTTCTTTGACTTTATAAAAACAAACGATTTTGCAGATTTTTATAATATAGAATATCTGATAAAAATGATTGAAAACATTTTAAAAATTGCTAAATTTAAGATAGATGACTTCTAGAGACGAAAAATACTTACGATTGCTTGAATTGAAGAAAGTAGCCACCGAATTTAATTTGGTGACGTATTTCGCAAACAAGTACGGACAGCAAAAGTATAATGTATATTTTACTTTGGATAAAGACGCTTTACAGAGATTTCTAAATGGAAATAATACAGTTTCATTTATTATGAAACAATGGTTCTTCTTTATGATTAACTTAAATAAAGATGGACGATTTAAGGTTACTGCTAAATTGGCTTTTAATGATTTCCCATTAGCAAAAGTAAAGATAATTGACGATATAGAAGATTTGAGAACTTATATCAAAGAATATATAGCTTATACGAAACGAAACTTAGTAAATGCTAAACTTGAGAAAATACAGTGGGATTTTAATGACTGAAGACGAAGTTAAAACATTTTTCATAAAATATAATCTTAAAATAATTGAAATAGATAAGGTTTCAATTTGGCCTTGTGTGATTGGAAAAAACGAAATTAAATTGGGACTTATAAACAAAAAAAGGACAATTTATAACGAAGTATTTCATATTTCACTTGTAGATAGATTTGACAGTTTAAGAATGTTTGATGATTATAATAAATGTTGTAATTTCTACGAAACCGAAACTGAGAAACATTTTAAAGAATTAAGAGAATTCCGAAAAATTAAACAATTACAGGAAGATTTTGAATGATACATTTAGTTTGTTTGACAAAACCATATAACGAACTTGATTTTAAGATTTGGTACAAATGGCATAAGTTACTTGGAATTGACAAAATCCATATTTTCCACAATGACAGTGATTTACGAATTGACAGACTGGTAAATCCACCTGATACATATCAGTATATCAAAGGGTGGCCGAACCAATGGCAGCTCTATAATGACATTTTGAATAAAAATACACTCGGTTTCAAGAATGAAGATATAGTTATTTTCCTTGACGATGATGAATTTTTGTGGATTGACCAGAAAGAACCGCTAGATGCTCTTTTAATGAAACAATTTAGAATGTTAGATTGTGTTATGGTGCCGCAAATTCTAATGAGTACAAAGGATGTGACTGAGCAACGCAGTACTAATCTAATTGAACACAGTTATTACAGAAGAAACGATTTAGCGAACCAGGGCAAATGTATACTTTTGTATAATGACAGAAACGAATACGATTTTACAAAAGAAGAACAGAATGAACGCGGCCATATTCCGTTTATAAATGGAATGAGGTTTAGTGATGTTGTAGGAAGTGACTGCTCCAAAACCACCTATGGCTTGGTCGCTTATGACGCTCCTGTGCGTTTATATCACTACCATATCAAATCATTAGACGATTGGAAACACAAACTTGTACGTGGAAGTGCTGCGAATACTGCCCAAATCTATGACGAGGATATAACTAAAAATAAATGGTATGGAGATTATTCAGTTATTGACCTAACAATGTTGAATACTGCGAAGAAAATCGGACTTTTGTAAAGAAAGTTTTACATAAAACTTATTTAAAACCATTGACAACTGCCAATGGTTTTTCTATATTTACTTATGTAAACAACAAAACAAGAGGTAACAAAATGGGCATTTCCAAAATCAAAGAAATCTGCGCAAAGCTCCCGGATGTTAAGCCGCTCCCGCTCAAATATGGCGAGCCGAAATCCCAGTTCATTCGTGAACTCGCAAAGAAGCACAACATTCCGCTTGTTGATGTGGCAGATGTTGGTAACATTGAACCTGTTGTGATTGACGAAAACGCAAAGAAGGTTGATTTTGATACTACTGCGTTCTTCTCTAATCAAAATGTTGTTATGTTTTTGGATGAAATTTACATTAACAGCATTACCGGCGAAACCTTTTTCAATGGAGAAAACAACTAATGATTAAGGTACAACTTTGGGAAAATAAAACATTCTTTCAGGCAAACGAAGGTTTGGAAAAGCCCATTATTGGATTGCTGAAGGAAAGCACATTTGATAATTTCAAGTATCTTAAAAACACTATCAAGGGTGCTGGTGCTAGTAAAACATTTGTTGCTATTCCTGTAAATGTATTCAATTCAAACATTTTGGGTCTGGCTTATCGTGAGGTTCATTGGGCCGATACTGAATATGAAAAAGATTTGTGGCAGAAGTTGATTGATGATTTTGATACACACAAATTTGATAATTACAAGGATAGGATTGTAGTTATTAAGGAAGTTTAAACAACAGGAGAAAAACTATGAATAAAATTGAAGGTGTACTTTTCGCTATTATCGCAGTTCTGTTTATTGCTGGCGGAACTTGGCTCGTTCACCATAACCATACGATTGCCAAGGAAAATCAAGAAATTATTGCCGAATGGGAAGCACTAAAGGCAAATTCCGAAAAAGAAGTTAAGCGAATGCGTGAAATTGAGCGACCTGACCAATGTGATGAAATTGCAGCACGAATGGCTTGGTCGGACATTCACATCAACAAACAGTATAGTAAATGTTGGTGGGATACGTTTGATTACAGAGGTTCTGTTGAAACACGAACCAGCTTTATGTGGATTGTTTGCCCCAATGAAGTCTATATGCCTGACTCACTCAAATCATACAAGTTAAACAGAGTGTTTAAGAAGAAGGACTACATTTACGAATATGAATGTAAGTGGATTGACTACTCAAAGGTTAAGGAACACTAATGCAAAAGCAAATTTTAAAGAAAGCAAAACACGAACTTCAAACGGCCTGGAGACACGCTATGGAAGATGCGGGTTTCTATAAGGCCGTTGAATACTCCGGTTGGTCTGCTTGGCGAGATAGTTATTCCACGAAATGTAGATTTCAGTCTCCTGACACCATCGGTGATTACAGAAAAATGCGAATTTACACTGACTATAACCCGAACACCCGTAATGCGGAATTGTTGTTTGGTTTAGAATATGACGAAAAGGTAGATAAGTTCTATATTGCGTATGTTTACAAGCCGAAGCCATCTGGAAATTATCCACCGACCAAGGAAGATGAAGAAAAAATCTTTATGAGTTATTTGGATTTTAATTATTACAGATGGCGCCTCACTAAAGACCCAAACGAAATTTATAAAATGGTTTTTCCGAACTGGGAAGGCGATTTTAAAGCGAACAGACATCGTATTTGTTTGGATTTCTGCGGCTATGTTTCTAAAATGGTTGGTGCGTGGATGAGAGAACGAAACATGTCTGACGATTTCTAAGGAGTAACTATGACGATTAAAGAAATGTTGAATGGACCGCGTGGTGCGGAAGTAGAACGCAAACTGCGTGAAATTATTGCACGTGAAAACAGAAAAACAGACGAACCTGTATCAGCAGATTTTCTCATCACTATGCTGAAGCACGGTTGGATTGACGAATCTGCACACGAACTAGCAAAGAGCATTAACGAAGTTCTTAATGGTTATTATGCTCGTCAGGAACAAGAAAAGAAAGAAGACGAAGTAAACAAAATTTTACAAGACTTTCCGACAAAAAAGATTGAACAGAAAGACATTATCTTTGTAAAATAAGTTTTACATAAAAATGTTGTATTTCCATTGACAAACTGTATAATTATTTCTATATTATATGGTGTAAAAGAGAGGTACAATATGAAATTCAAATACGAAGATCACTATTCACGCAAATACAACTTCTTGGTAAGTGCCAGATTTAATTCTGTTGATGACGCAAAGCAGTTTATGTGGGATAACGATGATTTCGTTGAGAGTGAACAGAAGCGTAACGCTGAAGATTGGTTAGATTTCTTTGTTAAAAATAAGACTGACCTCTATAAACTTTTCAAGCTGCTTACTGAAAACGAAACTGTTGCGTTTTTTGAACTTAACCAAAAGTAAGGAGAATTTATGACATATTGGTTTGTAAATGTTGATGGCAAGTGGTCTAAACCATTCACTTACTATCCTGTCGCAAAATATAATTCCACAAAGAAAGACGTGAAGATTTACGAAGTTAATTTGGATGAACTGCCGAAGAAAACTCTCGTATGGAAGTCTAAAATTTAACCACCAAAAAAGGAGATACAACAATGAAAAATCTTTTTGATAAAGAAGGCATTTTGATGCTTGTAGTAATTTTCCTAATTTTCTTTCAGGGCTTCTTTATGAGCTTAGCATTGGTAGAAAATGGAGTTATTCACATTGACATTCCGTCTGGTTCTTCAACAGAAATTTCTAGTTCAGCAGAAGGAGAATAGTATGGAACACATCATTATCTTTTTCGGCCTTATTACATTTATCACAATGATTCTCGGCGCCATCAATGCGCTGGTGTGGAAGAACGAAAATGCTGATTCTATCCTTGATTTCATTGTTCATATTTGTGCTGGCATTACTGGTGGTTTTGCTCTCTGTCTTTTGTTCGGACAAAATCACATTCTAAATGAACACGAATACAGAGAATACAAGGAACTGAAAAAGCAGTATATGGCTTCGCCTAATTTGTTCAATGCGAACAACCAAACATGCTGGAACATTAACGGTGCCAAGCATTGTGGTGATTTCACTTACGAAGATAACAAATCAAAAATTGAAGTCAAGAATGGCTCAACAAACATCACGATAAAGTAAGGAGAAAACTATGAATGATTTAATGGCTTGTTTGTTAAGTTTGGTTGGTATGTTCAGTTGCTTGGTTTGGCTCATTTTCGGTGTGTTTGGAAACAGAATTTGCGAAAGGGCTACTGCCGCATTTGTTATGATTCTGCTTGGTTTGTGGAACATTCTAACGATTGTTGTCCGAATGCTGTATCTTTCAAACACTTCTTTTGGAACTGGATTGAACATAACTGGTATTGTTTGTTTTGGTTTCATTATTCTAGTAAAGATTATTGAACTGGCTTGCTGTGACAAGAAATATGAGTAAAGAAATGAAAACACGATTTGTCCTGAATATGGATAGCACTATTCGGATAATGCAAAAACTAAAGGTAAAATTGCTTTTACAAAAATTTAACATAGGAGAAAAGTAATGAAAAAGAAAGTTTACATTAAGCCTGAAATGGAAATCGTAAATTGTGAATCACAGACTTCACTATTGGCAGGATCTGGCGAAAATCCATATTGGATAGAACCAGATGAACCAGAAGAAGGTTGCCAGTCTAATTGGTGGTGCGGTAAGTAAACAAAAATTTACCTGATTTTCACGAATACCCATTGACAAAGTGGGTATTTTTTTCTATATTATACTTAGAAACAAAAGAGAGGTAACCAATGAACAGAAAAATCACGGCAGAAAATCTTAAAAATTTGAAAGACGGCGAAACGATTGAAACACCCCGCGGAACTTTTAAGATTGAACGATTCTGCTACCAGATTAACCTTTACAAAAATGGCGAATTGGTGAGCCGTGATTATTTGAGTGATTACCTGAATAACGATGGTCACGAAGCCGCTTGGGAACGTCTGTATAATCACCTGACAAAGTGGCTCAACTGGGAACTTGGTTACTAATAAATTAAAACAAGAGGTACAACTATGGCAAACAAGAAAAAGAAAAATTCCGCAAAAGAAAACGAACGTATGCGTAAAGAACGCATCGCTGGCTCTGACAATGGTCGCACTATGCGTACCCGCGTGGTGAAGGACAAGAAGAAGTACACTCGCAAGACCAAGCACAAGAATGCTGAAGATGGTCACGAAATGGTTATGAACTTGTACAAAATTGTGTGGGGTAAATAATGCCGAAATATGATTTTGTCCACCCGAAATTTAATCGTGGATTTGTTGAATTCCCAGTCAAAGAAGAACCACTGTTTGAAAAGTTCTGTAAATTGGCTCACCGCTATCGTGTGAATGTAATCAAGTCCCAGATGGTCATCACCACAAAGGACTATACGGCAAAGGTCTTTAATCGTTTTTCTTACATTGAAATTCGTAAGGATTGTAAGTCAATTATTCTCAAAAACGAGGAACAAATTAAACAGTATTTGGAAGGATTGCGTGGATGAATGATTTAGTTGATTTATCAACACTATTTTTCAAACTGGTAGAAGATTACCATTTGGAACTTCATTATTCCCAAGAAGCTAATTTGTATTCAACCCGTATTCCTGGAGACCAAAATAAATTTGTTACACTCGCAGGTAGTTTGTTGAGTTTCGGCTATCTGTTTGGAACTGACCCATATCTTATGGTAGCACAAACAATTTCAAGGAAAAATTTCTACACGAATAATTTGGTATATAAAATAAATTCCGAAGGTTTGGAAAAAGCCCTCCGAATGTATATTGAAGTTGTTATGCGAAAGTATGAAAAGTTGATGAAGAAATTGAAAGCAGAATATGAACAAAGTAGATTAGATAAAATTCAAGAGGATTTTTAATGAACTGTGTATTGCGTAAATTGCTGGAACGGAATAATCTAGTAGAATATGAAGAAGGCAGCTGGTTTTATCCACCATACAGTTCAAAAAATTGGATTGTTGTGACTTATGATGATTGTATTAGGTTCATTAACGGCTTTAACCTTACTAAAGACAATAAAATAAACGATTATGGTTACAGTGTTCAATACAAATTAACTGAATACGCATTTATTGACCGAAGAGTAAAAGAGTTGATTAGAGAATTTAATCAGATAGCCAGAGAACAGAAAGACAGACAAATTCAAGCAAAATTGGATAACATTAAGAAGGATTTTTGATGTATTCGCCAAAAATTACAAGCGAAAAATTAAGAAATAAATTACAAGAATTAGGCCTTCGTGAAGATAAAGATGGCTATTGGTATTATGACCCGTTCAACATTGACGATTGGATGATTGCCTCGTATGAAGACGAAGTAAGAGTATCAACAAAAGTTACTGTTGATAAAAATGGTGAAGGTTATTTTGAAGGACTTGGTGATACATTAAATTGTGTTGATGACGAAGATAAAATTTTAGCACAAGTTAATAAACTGTTGAACCAAGTTAAGAGAATGGAACTGACTAAAAAGAAAAAGAAAATGAAAATGCGAATGAATAAACTTAAAAAGGATTTCTAATGAATTCGGAAATGAAACGAATTATTGAATATGCCAGCACATTGGGAATTGTAGAACTTCCTGAGCCTACTTTTTCTTTGGTAGCGAAAGGTACTTATTATGGATTGCCTGGTTTGGTTGAAACTGCGTGGATAATTAGAATTCATAATAAAGAAAAGGAAATGGACATCGTTAAAAATGCCTATATTACCAGTGACCATCTCGTTATGACTTCGCAAGCAGTTGAATACACTTCATTGAATTGGAAGTATAATTTGAAAAAGCTTGTTAGGAAAATCCGAAAATTGGAATTGGAAGTTAAAAAACTAGAAGAAAACGCACGAATTGAAAAAATGGAGAAAGACTTTAATGACTAAAAAAGAATTTCTACGCATTTGTAAAAAATATAATCTGGTCACTAAACAAGAACCAGATTGGGAAAGTAGCATTTATATTTCTGCTTATCTTCCAGGAATGGTATATGACCAGGACGATGAAGATAATGACAGTTTAGCTGATTTTGAAGCAGAATCCTGGGATGACGATAACGGAAAAGTACAAATGTATAGTGGTTTGGAAACTGAGTATAATGCTTCAAAACACACTACAACATACAGCTATGATAATCTACCAGTTGTATATGTTACTATACAGAGTGAATTTGAACAAATTGTAGCTGGCATAATGAAGCGTTATGAAACTATGAAATTGCTGGATAAGAAAGAATACGAAAGAAACAAACTAATTAAACTGCAAACGGACTTTGAATGACTTACAGAGAGTATATTAGATTAACTGAAAATTTTGGTCTTGAACGAAAAGACGCAGTTTGCTATTATATGGGTCACGGGGTTTGTATCTTTTGGTTTGATACTTCAAATGCTATAATGAATGAAACGGAATTGCTAAATCATACTGGCATTGTTAAAATGGTAAATGACTGTGAAATTGTAAATGAAAGCACAGATAAAGAAACAATTAGAAATTTCATAATCAAACGAATGGAAGACATTAAAGCCATTAAGGTTAATAAAAAACTAAAAACGATGGAGAAGGATTTTGAGTAAATTAAAAGAACAATTTTTAGAAGTATTGAAAGACGAACCTCGTATTACAACTAAACAAGAATATGATGGATATATAACTGTTTTTATTCAAGGATTGGAAGAAGACGAAGGTTGGTGTTGTTTTGCCGAAGAAGATGACGAAATCCGAATTAACGGAGATATAGGCATCAAGACAAATTATAAAGAAGCTTGGATGGAGAGTGATGTTTCTTATGACGGGTGTATAATTGTTAAATCTATTAAACCCTTCAAAAAGTATTTAAAATTTGCTTTGGGTGTTGCTGCGATTTTTGAACAAGCTACCAAACAAATTAAAAACCTTCAACGATTGGATAAATTGGAAGATGACTTTTGATGAATTTCGTTCACTGAAAACTAATAAAAAGTATGATGAATATACTGATATAATGTTTAAAACACTTTATCAGTTGGGTCCTGCTACTTGGTGTTCCGATATACAAACAAAGAAATTAGTCCTTGTAAAATGGAAAGAAAGTGCGATTAGATATAAAGACATTTCACTAGCCGAAGAAATAGAAAGGCGTAAACAGTATCAACTGTTAAACAAAATGTACAAAACACAAGAAAGACTGGAGCAAATGAACGATGATTTTCAATAACTTATCTGACATTGAACGAATGGTAAAGAATTATGGATTTGAACTTGAGAAGGGTTATGAATCCGACATTACTTCCTATTATGTGAATTACGAACATTATTCAGTTGCTCGGGTTTGGATGCATAATAGACTGAAGCAGTACAAAATTTATTATGAAGAACCTATTAAGAACTATGAACATCTTGAATTTTGCGATGATGAAAAGTTTGAATCGTATTTAAGGATTGTTATACAAAAGAAAAAGAAAGAAAAACTTAAAAAGAAATTAGCAGATATTAAAAAGGATTTTAGATGAACGAAAATCATTTTGCCAAATTAGCAAAGAAGTCGCCTTATTACTTCTATATTATGGAAACACATTCAGGTGGCGGTTGGGTAAGGAATGAAAATGGAACTCCTTGGTTAGATGAATTCGGAAAAACGCATTTTATTCCTTCTAAAAAGCATTATATTATTAGAGCTTATGTTGATGTGAATAAAAGACATTATAAAAAACTAGAAAATCACGGTGGTGGTTCAATTTATTTTACTTTTAATTTGGAAGAAGACTCAAAAATTAAAATGCACATTTACAGTTACAGTGACGAAGTTCATAAAATTGTAAATGATTTTTTGGGCTTGGAAAAATACATTTCTTATGGCGAATTTAAAAAGATTTGTAAAAACGGACTTAGTGTTTCAAAGAAACAGCTAGATGAATGGTGTGCTGAACAGATTAAAATTAACAAAGAAAAAGCTGAAGCATACAAACTAAAGAAAATGAATGAGGACTTTGACGATGGAACAGATTGATTTACAGAAACTCTGCGAAGAGTGCGGTGTATTTTATAAAAAACACGAACATAATGAAGAACTCGGTTATTATGGTGGTCTAGTAATTCTTAAATATGACCCAAATAACATTGTTCCTGAATACAGAGATTATATATTTGTGATGTCAGATGCGGACTGGAACGGCAGTCAAATTTATTATGGAAAAGCCAAAAAGGTCTATAATGACGAATACAATATAGATTTTATTAAAAGGACATTAACGAATACAATTATTAAATACAAGCAGATAAAACAAGAACAGAAAGAAAAGAAGTTACAGAAAGATTTTGAGTAATTGTAAAGAAAATTTTACATAAAAACGCAGTTTGTCTATTGACAGACTGTTATTATTTTTCTATATTATACAATGTAAAAGAGAGGTAACAGAATGAACGATTGTGTAAAAACTTCTATTGCGGATTTGGTTGTTGAATCCAAACTGAAGCCTTGTGGCTGGCTTGACGATTTCACCTATGTTTTCGGAAAGGACAATTATACTGCTCCCGAAGAAATGAAGGATGGTGTACGAATTAAGCCGGTTGATTGGCACGTTTACGAAGTGAATGACATTATCGGTGGTCGCATTTTTGAAACTGAATTTTTAATGTTTGAAGAAATTTTGGAACGATACGGGAGAGAAAATTAAATGACAACTTTACCAACATTACAAGAATTTTTAAAAGCTGAAAAATTGGGCAGAGTATCTGCTCACCGACAGAATGGTTTGATTGGTTTCAAATACACGAATGAAACCATCTACGCTCAGGACTGGGACATTGTAACCTTAAATGCCCGTGGTATTGCGTTCAACGAAAAGACCGGTGAAGTTTATGCTCGTCCGTTTAAGAAATTCTTTAATTATCAGGAATTCTTCACTGATGCCGGCGAACATTCTGCTTTATACGAAATGTTACCAACTGAATGGAAACCGGACATTACAGGTCATGCTCGTTATATGGAAAAACTTGACGGTTCTCTCGGCATTGTTTTCTATAACTGGTTGACTGAAAAGTGGCAAGTTAAGACGGGTGGCTCGTTTGATTCCGAACAAGCTATCTGGGCACAAAAGTGGTTTGACGAAAACATCTCTACATTGTTTTTGATACAGAACAGAACTTATTTGTTTGAAATTATCTCTAATGAGGACATTCATCCTATTCATTACGATTTTGAAGGAATGGTTTTGTTATCTGTAATCTCAAATGTAACTGGTGAAGAATACCCACTTTCCGTAATTAAAGAAACTGCGGAATTGTTGAAATGCCGAATGGCTGAAATCTACGATTTCTCAGATTTCAATGAGGCAGTTGCGTGGGCAAAGAAATTGCCGAAGACCCAGGAAGGTTTGGTTATTACATTTGACAACGGTTTCAAGTGTAAGGCTAAATCTGATGATTGGTGTCAGTTGGCGAAAATGTTTGAAGGAATGACAAAATGGAACATTTGGGTCTGCTATGATGTTGAAAGGGACTTCTTTCACGCACACGTGGATAAGCACAATGCTTACAAACCCATAGATGACGAAGTTCTGTTTATTCCTGAAGAACTCGGGGACATCCGTAAATATGCGGAAACTGTGCGTTCCGAAGTAGAACGATTGACGGAATACTCTATCGTATTGGCTAAAAAGGCCCAGCAAATGACGTGTGAGCGACGTTTGCAATACGAATGGGTAAACACTAATCATCCTACTTTAATGCCAGCAATAATGAAGTCCTTGGACTACTTGAATGGTAAAGCAAAATACTTGTATATCCGTCAGGTTGTTCATAAACTCATTAAACCCCAGGCGGAGGAATAAGATAAGTTTGGGTGAACACAAAATTTGTGATTTACCCATACTAATTTTGTTTAAATTTTCTATATTGTTTATTTAGCCAAAATAAATAGCAGTCAAATAACATTATAAATAAATAGAACTGCTAGAATGGAGAAAAAATGATAATAAAATTTAAACAGACTTATATGGATAACAAAACTGGTTCTAACTGCTTTGTGTCAGAACAAATCCAAGGAACTGTATCTTCAGTTGTTTATCAAGAAAAAGTCTATGAAGTAGCTGATGTAACAAATGAAGATATAATCTTTGATTTGTCCGGCAGACAGTATTTCCTAACTAAAATTTCTAATGTAAAACTCATTATGAAAGATAGTGATGGAAAATTAAAAGAATTTGAAATTGGAAAAAACGAAATTTCCCACAGATGGGAAATGAATGGTTCAACTTACGAAAACCTAAAGGAATTATATTATGACCTTTCACTTGACTAATGGCGGTTTAAAATAAATGTTTAATGTATAGGGGACACTGTTCGTGTTTCCTATTTTTTAAGGAGAAAGCACAGTTATGACAAAGTTAATTATCGTTCGCGGTGCGATGGGTTCGGGCAAATCTACCTTCGCAAACAAACTCACTAACAAGCTCATCAAGTTTGGTTATAAACCAACTGATATCTGTCATTTTGAGGCAGACCAGTTCTTTATGGACGAAAACGGAAATTACAATTTCGTTCCAACCAAGTTGTGGCTTGCACACAAACAGTGCTTAGAAAAAACAAAGAAATGTTTGTTGCGTGATAAGATTGTGATTGTGGCTAATACCTTCGCAACCAAGAAGGAAATGAAACCTTATATGGATTTTGCCGAAGAAAATGACATCCCAGTTGAAGTATATCGTTGTACTGGTGAATACCAGAATGTTCACGGTGTTCCTGATGATGTTGTAGTCGCAAAACGCAAACAGATGGAGGACGTGCTCAATGAGGAATTTGTTTAAAATTCTGTTGCTAGGGATTTCCCTAGCTGTTTCTGCAAGTGCAGTAGAAAGGTCAAACACTTTTTTCTTGCTGCCCTCGTCAATTCAGCAACAAATTATTATATTTGAGAATAAGAAGCCAATAAAACCGCGAATGTTCTATATCACCCCAGATGTGTATGGAATTTTTCACGAATACTTCTATGACACTAAAACTGAAAAATGTTGGTGGAATAAATACAAACTAACAATTCATTTTTAAGTTGGAAGTATGAACCAATACGAATACCAGTACGAATTAAGAAAATTATTACAGTTCCTATATGATGCTATGATTAAAAAGGACGAGCAGCGTATTAAAGAACTTAAAGATAAAATTGAATTTCTATACAGAACACAAGGATTGAATAATGAAAATTGAGTTATTAGACGGAACAACTGAAAACCCATTACAGAAAATGCGGATTTAATGCCGGAGTGTGCTGGGGAGCACCTCTTGACGATAAAGAAAAGAACATTAAGAGAGCCATATCCTGTATAAAAGCAGGGCACGGCAGAGTTATGGAATACGTTGACGTAGAACTGGTCATAAGCGACGTCTCTGCTCGTTGTTTGCGTGAACTATACACACATATTGGCGGCGCCCCTACACGTCTCCAAGCGTCCACTAGATACATATCTGAGCAAAGTGGATTTGATTACTATACTCCACCAAAGATTGAAAACAATATGGGTTGTAAACAAATGTTTACAGAAGGTATGGGAACGATTCAAAAAGTTTACAATGGTCTCCTTGAAGAAGGAATGACAAAAGAAGACGCAGCTAATGTTTTGCCACTTGGTATGATGTCTAAAATGGTTTGGAAAGTAAATTTGCGAACCCTAATTAACTTTATGAATCGTAGATTGTGTATGAGAGCACTTCGTGAAATTCGTGATTTGTCAGTTGAAATCAAGGACAGACTTGCGGAAAAGAACGAAGAATGGGCTTGGATTGCAGAGAATTTGTTTGTACCAACTTGCGAACAGTACAAATACAGAAACCCAAATCTCGTATTTTGTCCTGAACAACAATGCTGTGGCAAACATAAGAAAATTGAAGACTTAGAAATTGGATAAACTAAATGCTTGGGAACAAATTAACTAAACAAAAAGTCTGCAAATACATTAGACAATGCGGACTTTTCAAAGAAACTTACGAAGATGGATGGTTTTTCACAGATCCAAATTGGATGAAAGATGGTGATGAATACCGTGATACTATCTTTCGTGTTAAAACTAAGTATTTAACTGTTCCACTTAATTATACATTATGTGATGATGGATGTATAGACGTAGACTGGGATTGTAAAAACAACATAACCTATAATGCCCTTCCTGAAGAAGCTTTATACAAACTTTTGGACTATTACATTGACGAATATAAAAAGTTAATTGAACCTTCAAAGTTAAAATATAAAGCATTCTTGGAAAAACAGAAACTTGAAAAGATTGAAAAAGATTTTAAATGAACTTCTCATTAAACTATAAAGGAACCACAACTAACACAAAAGGAATATGCGTTATGAGTATGGATAAATGCTATCAGTTTAGTTTACTTGATGGGATTGACAGAGAATTTGAACAAGATAAAAAATCTGTAAATGCTTATTTGAGTAAACATCCAAAGCTGGAAAAGAGAAAAGGCAAACCAGGTTGCTACTTCTTGAAGGGCTACGATTTTATTGAGAGCGAAGCAATTAAACTAGGTGCAACTGCTTGTTATTTTGGTGATATTTATTGGACTTATGACCTAAAACAGTTTACAAAGAACTACAAAGAAAAAAGGGTTCACTTCCAAAATTCCAGTTGGAAAGGTTCCGGTGCTAGCAGAATGTTTTATACATATCTCTATCCTGAAATAATTGACGCTTTGATTGACAGAATGTGTAAGAACGCAGATGCTATCAAAGAAATTGCTCAATACCCAAACAAATATAGAGAAAAAGTTAAACTTGATAAAATGCAAGAGGATTTCTAATGACACATAAAGAAAAGAAAGAATGGTTGAGTAAGCTGGACGATGTGATTTCTGCATTGGACGAAGCTCGTAGTGAAGTAGAAGATTTCAGTGACTTGGTAGATGAACACATTGAAGAAAATCCTGACTTGAAGGAATGGAAGAACATTGTATTGGAACATTTGCCAGAGAATTGTTCACTCAAGTTTAGATTGGACGTAGAAGAAATGCTAGAGAAGTTCAAAGGAGTCTACTAATGGATGAAATTTTGAACAAACTAGATTCTACTGGTTGCGAAGTAAACATCCGAAACTGTGGTGGTGTTTATGACACGATTATCAGAGTTAAGTATGGATTTGACGCACACGATTTAGGTTGGGTTTATTTGAAGGATGGAAAGATACTTCTAATTCATATAAAAGATGATAATTTCCCAGACATAGATTCGTTTGTCAGCAAATTGAAGGAACTAAAAAAATAAAAATTCCCGCCAAACGGCGGGTTTTTTGCTATATTGCGATTATACATAAAACACATTTGATTTTTGATAAGTTAAAAGAGGCTACATGGAAGCATACAAACATTGTTTTTATAACAAATTCAATAAAACGATTTATTTAAGAACAACTGCGGATGACCATTTTAGAAAAATCCCCTATAAGAAAGATTATTATGTTAAGGACCCAACTGGAAAATCTCCGATAACTGATATCCATCGGAACTCCAGTTATTAGAAAAACAAGCTTTGATAAAGATGCGATTGCTCAGTTAAAGAACGCAGGCGTTGTAGTCTGCGAAAGTGACTTGAAAGAAGAAGTCAAATTCCTTCACGATAATTATGACAAAGAAAAACTAGAAGTTGATTTGTCAAAATGGAACATCTGTATTTTTGACATTGAAGTTGCGGTCAGTGGTAAATTTAACGATGACCACAAACTAAAAGTTGAACTTGATGGAAAAGAATACGAAATTACTTGTGGACAAATTAACGAACAATTTAGAAAGAAAAATCCACAGGTCTTTGACGAAGAAATGGGCAAATGGGTACCGTTTAGTGATTCGTGCTATGTAAGCATTGAAGGTTTCCCATACGCAGAGAAGGCCGAAGTTCCAATTAACTTGATTACCTGTTATTCAACCAAAACCAAGCAAACATATACTTGGGGTTTAGGTGAGTATACTGGTACTGATAAGACAGTTACAAATTATCGTGCTTTCAAGACTGAAATTGGAATGTTGAAAGACTGGCTCAGATGGTTTCACGAACAGTGCTTTGATATGTGGACTGGTTGGAACTCTGAATTGTTTGACGTTCCTTATATCATTAACAGAATTAGAAAGTTAAGAGAAATCCACGGCATTAAAGGTCCTATTGAAAATGCTTTGTCTGATGTCGGACAGGACCCAATTTTCAAAGAAATCATTGACAGATTCTCTAATTCCAAGATGGGCATTACATACAACATTCCTGGATTGCTCCATCACGATTATATGAATTTGTACAAAAAGTTCGCCAAGCATGACCCACTCCCAACATATTCATTGAATTATGTTACTATGAAAGATTTGGGCGAAGGAAAGCTTGACTATGAAGGCTCTATTCTTGACACTTACAAACACGATTGGAATACCTTCGTTGAATATAACATAAAAGACGTATTGTTGATTGTCAAATTGGAAGCCAAGTGCTTGTTGTTTAATTTGATTGTAGAGTATTGCTATGATTGCGTTTCTACGATTGACAATGTTATGATGACCGTCCCTACTACTGAAGGTTACATTATCAAGTATCTCCATAACAACAATATGGTGATGAACGATAGACCAGAAGAATTGAAAGACTGGTGGCGAGATGAAGGTTGTTATGTTGTTAAAGATAAATTTGGCAAGGACTACTATCAAAACACTGAATGGGAACTTCCAGAGTTTGAAGAATACTTATTGAAAAAAGAGTACGACCAAACTAAAATAATTACTCCACAGATGGAAAAGAGAATTGACGAATTGTGGAAGCCAAAGAAGATTGAAGGCATAATGCGTACTTCTATGGAACAGTTCGGAATGGCATACAATGACTATGTTCAGGACCCTCACCCATTTAAGGCGTTCGGTGTTAAAGCTGGCTATTGCTATGATTTCCCAGGACGATACGATAACTGTATGAGCTTTGACATTACCTCGTCCTATCCTCACCACATTATGCAGTTCAACATTTCACCTGAAACATTGGTAATTCACCCAACAAAGGAACAAATTGCAAGTGGTGAAGTAATTTTGACTGATGTTAATGAAGTCGGATTTAGACGAACAGACAATGCTATTCTTCCAACCATTATTAAGATGGTTTTCAATGAAAGAAAACACTATAAGGATTTGAAGAAAGAAGCACACAAAGCTGGAAACAAAGATTTAGAGAATTTGTATGATGCCAGACAACAAGTTAAGAAGATTACGATTAACGCTATGTATGGTGTATGCTTGACTAAATCATTCCATTTGTATAGTATTGACTGCGCCAGAGCCATTACAAGATGTGCCCGTGTAACCCTTAGAGATTGGTTGTCAAAATCCATTAACGATTATTACCCAACAAAGGCATTTATCGGTGAATTGGAAAATGAATTTGGTATTCAGTTCAAGGACAAGACTCCATTAGTTTGTAAGAACCGTGATGTTATGGCTGTCCACAATGATACTGACTCTGTATATCTTTGCTATGACGAAGCTATTAAGAGATTGAAGGCCGAAGGAATTAACCCAAAGACTGAAGATGAATGGCGAGAAGAATATGCTCACATTGAGAACATTCTACAAACATTCTTCAACAAGGTTCTTGAAATTCGTGCCAAGAAGTCAAACACTACAAACAAAATAAAATTCAACCGCGAAAACATTTTCAGTAATATGTTCTGTTTCGCAAAGAAACTTTATATTGGTTCAGTTATTGACTCCGAAGGCGATAAATACCCATTTGACAAACCAAAACACAAGATTATGGGTGTGCCAGTTAAGCGCGGTGACTCTCCTGATTTCTGTAAAGAAGCAGATGAAAAACTTTGTTTTGACATTTGTGCTGGTCAGGGTAAAGAAGAATCATTAGCATTTATTCGTGAAGCATATAAGAAGTTCAAGGAACAACCATTGATGGATTTGTGCGGTCACAAGTCTATTAAAGAATATACAAAGTATGTTCCTGAACCAATAGAACACTATGTTGAAAATGGCTTTGACTATTCTAAAGCAGGTGGTATTTTCCAGAGTAAGGTAGCATTGGCTTACAACTATATGCTTGCTCGTTACAAATTAAGATACCAGCCGATTGTCAATGGTTCTAAGTTCAATTATTTGTTTGTAAAACCAAACAACAGAAACAACATAAGAGCCATCGCATTTATTGGTAACTGGCCAGCTGAATTTAACGAACACTTTGAAATTGACTACGAAGAAATGTTTAGAAAAGCATTTATGCCTGTCATTGAAAGTATGTTCATTATTAAAGGTTGGATAAAGGAAAAAGAAAAAATTGAAATTGAAAGTTCAGGTTTAGATGATTTCTTTGTATAATACAGATGCGATTGAATGGCTAAAAACTTTGGATAATGATAGTGTGGATTTGATTGTATCAGATCCGCCCTATCGTGTTCAACAGCACGGCTCTTCAGGATTGAGTGGAATTTTCAAAACCAAAACTGGCGCTGAAAAAGAGTTGAACAGTAAATTATTCCAACATAATGAAGTAGAAGTCACTGATTATGCCAGTGAGTTGTTTCGTATTCTCAAACCAGACAACCACTGCTATATTATGACAAATGATTTCAACCTTAGAAATTTCTTGAATGTATTTACTGATGTTGGTTTTCATTTCACGAAACTTATAATTTGGGATAAGCAGAATAAAATTGCGAACCCTTATTATATGCAACAAGTTGAATACATTTTGTTTATGTCTAAGGGTCGCACCAAACAAATTAACAACTGCGGCACAAGTAATTTGTTATCCATCAGTAATATGGAAAACAAGAACAATGACCATCCAACCGAAAAGCCAGTAGAACTTATGGAGATTCTTATAAAGAACAGTTCCAAAGAAGGTGATTTGGTTATGGACCCGTTTGTCGGCGTTGGTGCGACAGCATTAGCTTGTCAAAATCTAAACAGAAACTTCATTGGTTGTGAGATTGACAAAAAGTATTACGATACTGCTATGGAAAGATTGAATAGCGGCTTAAATGATTTCTTTGAATAAGGAGACTGATATGAATGAAACCCCACTTAAAATTACAGAATACAAGAAAGAAAACAATGAAAAAAGAACAATAATACTTATACCCACTAAGGACGGAACTAAGTGGCAATACATTAACTTGACAAAAGGCTACATTTGTCCTTGTCAGTTTGATTCCAGAGAAGAAGCATTAAAAGACTTTGTTCAGTATGCCCATAAATTCTTTAAAGTAGAATTTGAAGAAATGAAAATTGAAGTTCCAAAAAATAAAAATGTAGAAACAAATTAAAAACGATTTCTATATTTGTAAACGAATGGGAGATAGAACAATGACTGATGTTAAATACAAAATAATTAACAAAAGTTCAAAGGAAATTCCAGCAGAATTGTTGGTCGCACTTTTGGAAAACCACAACATTGATGAGGCTAATCTAATTTGCGAACAATATAATCTGAGAATTTACGAAATTGAACGAAACAAAACAGAATACATTTTTACAATAACAAACACTAAACAGGAGTATTAAAAATGGCAGATACAATTCGTTTCTCCAGCACAATGACAAAGATTTCTTCTAACATTAAGAAGGAAGATGTCTATGTATGTTTCACTTTGAAGGTTGTTGAAGACACCTCCGTTAGAACTTTCCCTGGCCAGTTCCATACTATTGACTTGGGTGTATTTGATTCTATCGCAAATAACGATGTTTTCAACAAGATAAACATTCCTGCAGAAGATTACAACCTTACATACAAGGTAAATCTTGGCGAACTAGAATTTAATGCTAAGTTGGAAAGCATCAATGCTAGTGTTAAGCATACTAAAGAAGGTACTGCTTTCACTGAATACAATTTGAATTTCATCAAGTCATTGGATAAAGATGTTGATACCAAGCTCTCTTACTTCTTGAAGCTCAAAGAAACTGACGAAGAAGGTAAGAAACGCATTAAGTGGATTGACACCACAATGACAGAAGTTGACGAATAATTTTACCTTGACAGTAATGCCTGCGGGGGGTAAAACCCCCGCTACATTTTTATGAGTTTAATTACAGAGATACAAGAAAGTAAGCCAACAGTAGAAGCGATTAAAGATTATTATGACAAAGTTTCTGCTGGTATATGCCGACAATACAAGTTCTTTTATTTTCAATGCTGTGTTCCTGAAAAGAGTAAAGACAATTTTGAACTGTATGATTATATGACCTGGGACTATGGGTTTTTGTCAAGAGATTTGTCTTTAGACGAAAACAATATGATTGCAGTTGAAATAGCAGATTTCATACGATATACTGACAAACAAATTCAAGACATTTTAGATGAACTTGAACAAAATGCGATTAGAGAAGCAAAGAGAATAGAAGCAGAAAATATGTTAAAGAGAATTTCAGAGGATTTTTAATGAGCAGTATCAAGATTTATAATTGCGATTGTATGGAAATGTTGAAAAACACTCCCGACAGTAGTATTGACTTGATTATAACTGACCCTCCTTATGAAATTTGTTGCACTGGTGGTGGTGGAAATCAAGGACATAAGATTTCTACTATGGGCGCCGATTTAGTTGATTTGAACATTAACACTGGATATGACATTCGTAAGGTCGGAAAAGAAATAGTCCGAGTTATGAAGAAGATGAATGTTTATTTCTGGTGTAACAAAAAACAAATCCCAGATTATTTTGATTATTATGTAAAAGAGCTTGGTTGTAAATTTGATATATTGACTTGGAACAAAGTAAATCCAGTTCCCACTTATTCCAATAAGTATCTAACCGATACGGAGTATTGTTTGTACTTCCGTAATGGTGGAATGTGTAACCCAAAGAATTACGAAGACGCAAAGACTTACTGGAATGACCCAATTAACGCAAAAGACAAACAAGTATGGGAACACCCTACAATTAAGCCACAGCACATGATTGAGAAACTTATACGAAACAGCTCAACACAAGGGCAATTTGTTATGGACTTATATTTGGGTTCAGGCACCACTGCTGCTGCGTGTAAAAAATTGAATAGAAATTTTATTGGTAGTGAAATTAACGAAAAGTATTATAACATAGCACTTAAGAGAGTAGAAGAAACTGTACAAGAAACGGAAGACGAACAGTCCCCACTTACGGAGTTCTTTGAATGAAATATGAATTTATAGATGATTACCTTTACATTGATGGTGAAAAGATTGAGATTAAATTTGAGTTTCTTTCATACGAAAGAAGTGCTTATTGTTTATCAGGTGAATACGAAGGTGAAGTAAAAACAAGACAAGTTACAAATGAACACGATTTTTGTACTAATTTAGTTTGTGATTACGATTACGAACAATATAATTCAGCATTTGAAATTTTCGGAAATACAGTAAATCTTGAGCTTATGCAGGATATGAAAGCTTGGCACGGTATTGATGCCGAAGCAGAAATGATGGCTGCATTTAAGTCTATTGTTGTTAGAATTAAAGACCCGGAATTAAATCATCTGTTTGATAAAGAACATAAGAAAGCAATAGTCAAAGCAAGATTGAAAAATATGCAGCAAGACTTTGAATAAATTATCGCAGTTTAAAAAATTAAAAATTTAATTTGTATATAAATAAATTACTATATTTTAATTGTCCGAAATGGTGTAAGCAGGATAACGAGGAAAGCTCACCATTGGATGTGAAAACGATAAAATAATAGGAGAAAAAACGATGGCTAATAAATTGTTAGCAAAAATGAAGAAGGAAAAAGCCTTCTTGGATGTCTTGGCTACTGAACACAAGGCAGACGAATGGTTATCAACAAATTGTATTTCTGTTAATTTGTTGTTAAGTGGTAAAATCCAAGGCCGGAATTAAGAAAGGTGCTATTAGTATGATTTGCGCTGACTCTGGTTGGGGTAAATCTATGATTGGTTACTCTGTTCTTAAATCTGCTTATGACTCCGGTATGGATTGTTTCATTGTAGATACAGAAAACGCAACGAATTATGAAGTTTTGGCTTCGCTCGGCGTTAATATGGATGAAGTTGGTGTTTTCAACACAAACAGAATTCCTGAAGTAAAACAAATTCTAGCAAAGCTTGGTAAGGGTTTGACCAGAGAAGAAGCACGAAATGTGTTTGTCTTGATTGACTCCTGGGGCCCTCTCGTTACTGAACAGGTAATGGAAAAGGCAGAAGAAGCTAGTTCCGCAGCTGATATGGGTAGTACTGCTCGTTTCAAGAACGAACTTGCTAATGTTCTTTTGGCTTGTAATTTCACTACACTTGTATTGAACCACGTTTATGCTTCTCTACAAATGTATGGTGATGCTTTCGCTATCCCTGGTGGTAAGAGAATTTTCTTCAACTCTGATGCTATTATGCTCGCTTCTAGTGCTGCTAAAGATAAGGACAAAGAAGGTAACATTCTCGGAAAGATTATTACAGCTCAGGTAAAGAAGGGTAGAGCTGCTAAAGAATTTGTCAAAACAAAGTATTTGATTTTGCATAATGGTGGTGTTTCCCCTTACTATGGATTGTTGGACGAAGCCGTTGAATGTGGCGAAGTCTACAAACCAAAGCCAGGTTACTATTCTCGTACAAATTTTGACGTAGATAAGACCACTGGCGAACCAACAAAAATGTGGAAGGAAGATGAATTGTATAACAAGGACTTTTGGATTCCAATTTATCAGACCGAAAACTTCCGCCACTTCGTTGAAGCTAAATTCGCATTTGAAGACCAGGAACTCATTTCCTCTTCCGAAAATGTTTTGGCTATGATAAATGGTAAGACACCCGTACCAGTAGCTGACGAAGACGAAGAATAAAATTTTAGTGGTGGGTTCGCCGTTTCATAGGAGGTGTTTGTGGCGGGCCCATCACTTTCTTTTTATCAGCTCATAAAAAATAATTTGTTTGCACCGGTTAATTTTTATTTTTATATTTGGTTATATGGTAAATCAAGATTTTGAAAAAGTAATTATTAAAGCGTTATACGCAAATCCCTCTATATGTGCGAAGGTTCTTCCTGAACTAACCGACAAATGGTTCAGCGAATATGACACTAAGGCTATTGTTAATAAAATAATTGAATTTAATACTAAGTACAGTAATCTTCCAAATGCTATTGAGTTAAAGAGAATGATTACTGATGAAAAAACTTTGAAGGTATTAGACGATGCTTTGGCTATTGCCGATGAAGAAGTTAATACCCCATATCTTATTAGTGAAATTGAAGAATTTGTAAGAAAGAAGCTACTTTATAACATCAGCACAAACATTCAAAAATATGCCGCTGGTAGTGACGCACAGAAAGGTTCATTTACAGATAATGTAGCAGATGCTGAAGCATTCACTTTTGATGACAACATTGGTTTTGATTTCTTTAGTGAAGCACAAAGATTGTATGAAGACGCAAACACTAAAGAAGTTATTTTCAAGAGTGGACTTAAAACGATTGACGATTTAATCGGCGGTGGTTTCCACGAAAAATCGCTTTCTTTGATTATGTCCAGTACGAACGTTGGTAAGACTTTGATTATGTGTTCATTGACTACAAACTTCGTAATGCACGGCTATCGTGTTTTGTATGTAACCTTTGAAGATAGTGAAAACAAAATTGCTACTCGTATTGCCCAGAATATGTTTGACATTACTCAACAGCAATATAAGGTAATGAGTAGAGATGATTTCGCTAAAGCATTTATGAAGGCGAAAAACATTGCTGGTGGTGATAAACTTGTTATTAAAGAATACCCCGAAGGAACTGTAAACGCACTTCAAATTGAAGCACTAATTAAGGATTTGAAGGACAAAAAGAGATTTGTGCCTGATGTATTGGTAGTAGATTATATTGGTTGTATGATTCCTAACGGAAAGCCAAATCCAAATCTTAACTCCAATAGTTTATTAACATTGGCAGCACAACAAATTCGTGCCCTTGGTATGAAATACGGGTTCCCAGTGATTTCTGCTTCTCAAACAAACAGAGGTGGTTATAATACTGCTGAAATTTCTTTGAGCGATGCTGCTGACTCATTCGGTCAAAATATGAAGGCCGATGCTGTCTTTGCGGTCACCCAAACTCCTGAAATGAAGGACCAGGGAATGTATAATGTTCAACTTCTTAAAACTCGTTATGGTAACCAGCGCGGTCAATTCGTAACGATTGGTGTAGATGTTGAAAAGCAGAGAATTTATGATTTGAACTCAAGTGCTTCTGTTGCCGCTAGAACACAAAATGTTGTAGATAATGTTGCTGAAATTCAGTCACTCGGTAGTAACCCATTCTCTAGTATTACTGGTGTTACTAGCCCAAGTGCTAGCGGTAAGGATTTGTCAAACTTGAATAGTGTATTTTAAGGAGTACTTATGAATTTGGATAGTTTAATTGAAGATGGCGAAGGTTTATCCAATAGTCAAAACACTAAGGATAAATTCTTCAAAATTATGCGAAACAATGGCTTTGATTTTTCGGACATTGATGAAGCAACTAAGCTCCCCAAATTCCTTATTCCAGTGATTGACAATGATACTGAACCATTCAATAAGTTCAATATATTGCTTTCAAAACTACATAAGAATAAGGAAATAAACATATTAGAAGCTCTATCTATATTGGTTGAAGATTATCTTGAACCACCTATGGCTTTGAAATGTTTGGACGAACTTAACTATGTTGCTTTAACAACAGAACTTAAATCAAAGTTCAAAATTAAATCCAACGCAAAACAGGATTTGTCAATTTTAGATTTTTTGAATTAGTATGCTTACCACTGACGGAATGTACGCTTTATATCGTGAATTGAAAGGTTTGTTGGAGAAACCTACTCCATCCAAAGTAAAGAAGTTTACAACAAACTATTTCAGGTATTTCACAGAACATTACTATAATGCTACGGCTAATTGGAGTGCTGGAGCAAGTAATTTCGTGACCTTAACAAATGCGATAAATAGCGGGCATTTCTCATTGGATGCGTTCTGTGTAATCTTCATTGGGTATTACATAACGCAGAACAAATTGCTAACACAAAAATCATTGAATAGTATTGACAAGCTGAAGGAATTAAATAAATTTTATACACAATTTGAAATGACAAAACAAATTGAGTATATAAATAAGAAAATTGAAAATTCGGTAGATACAGAAGATGCATTTGCCGATTTCACACAAACAAAACTAGACGTATATAAAGTCGGAGAAGACCAAAAGAATACTTTATATGAAATGATTAAATCCGGTGAGGTTAATCTAATTCATTTCGTGATTGCGTGGCACAACCACAAGTTCGAAATAAATGAGAATTTGATTACTGACGAAGATTATCGTAGATTTATACAGTATATGAAGGTTGTAAGACACAATATGTACAAAGTAACAAAAACTACTGTTTAATTTATCATAATAGTTTTGTTGAAAACGAAGTTATGAAAAATGAAAATTTTGAAATGACATCGTGATAGTTTTTTATATTTGTGATAGATTAAATGGTGAACAAATTATTAGGAGAAAATAAATATGCCAATTAAAAGAGATTTCCAAGGTTATTTTTCACAGATTCAACACGCAGGTAATGCTGGTGGTGATACCGCAAAGAAATCATACAAAGTAGAAAATGCCTTCACACCTGTCCTCAAGGATGGTTCGTATGAAGTAGTTATGCGTTTTCTTCCTTCTCACCCAGACGAAATTAGTCCATTCGTTGAAAACAGAAACCACATGTTTCAGTTGAAGAATGGTACTTGGTTTGGTTGCGATTGTTTGAGTAAGTTCGGTAAGCCATGTCCGATTTGCGATTATAACCGTGCTATGTGGAAGAAGTATTCAAAGGAAGAAGCCAAAACAAAGACACTTGGCAAGTTCAAGCCAAATTATGTTTCCAATGTTTTGATTGTTCGTAATGACAATGCTCCTGAAACAGAAGGAAAGGTATTCCGCTTTGAATACAAGTCTCTCGTTATGGGTTTGATTTCTAAGGCCATGACTGACCACGAAGACCCAGAAGAAGGCATTATCAAGGGTTATAACCCCTTTGATTGGAAGACTGGTGCAAACTTCATTTTCAAGGGTACACAAGCAGGTAAATTTGTTAAAAACGATATGTCTGCTTTCGGTGCTCAAAAGCCTATCAACAAGTGGGATAGAGCCACAAAGAAGTATGTTCCATTGACAGACGAAGAAATTGACGCTATTGAAGCTCAACTTTACACTCTCGCCGATTGTGAACATAAAGAAAGTGATGTTCGTGATTACCAAGGCATTTTGGATTCTTATTTGAAGAAGAATGGCTCGCCACTCGGTGCCGACGAAGGTTTGTCCTTCGGTAATGGTGTTGTTGCTACAACAACAAAGACTGTTGCCGCTGCTACAACCACAGTCCCAGATGATGCGGAATTCACACCAGCCACAGACCCAGTAGTAGATGAAGTTACTGATAGTGACGATTTCTTCAGTAAATTGTCTAATATGTAATCTGTGAAAATAAATAAATAAGTTTAGAAATAAACGATTTTATCAAATCCACCATTGACAACAGTGGTGGATTTTCTTATTTTTAAAGAAAAAAGGAACATATAACTATGAATTATTGGCACAACACAAAACTAAAAATCTTGAACTTCACTCACTGCGATATGGATGGTGCTGGCGCGGGCATTGTCATTAAGAACTACTTTCACGATGTTATAACTGAGTCAATTAACTACAGTGCTGAAAATACTATCCTTCAAAAAATGATTAAATACAAGGACCAATTTGACGCAGTTATCTTTACAGATTTTTGTCCTTGTAATCTGACAGAAATTAAAGCTTTCGGTAAGCCAGTTCTCGTTTTAGACCACCACGAAAGCGCTGTCAAGTATAATAACCCCAAAGAATTTGTTTATGTTTGCCCAGGTCATTGTGGTGCGAAACTAGCATTAACTTATTTTAATCACGATGATTGCTTGAAACATTTGACTGAATTTATTGAGATTGTGAACGATTTTGACCTGTATCTTTTGAAGGACCCACGCAGTAAATGCTTTAATTCTCTTTACTGGGATATGGGATTTAACTGGTTTATGAACCGATTCTACAATGGTGACATTGAATTGAGCAAAGCAGAAAAGGCTTTCCTTGTTCGTAAACAGAAAGACTTCAAGAAACACTATGACCAGTTGGAAATTTCGGAACTTAAGAATGGTGGTGTGTTCTGTTATTCCGAAAAATACATTTCCGAGATTACTGACTCATTGAGGAACGAAGGTTACAAGTGGGTTGTAATTTATCGTCCTGGTTATCTTTCTGTTCGCAGTTCGGATGATAGCAACATTAACCTTGTTGAGGTCGCAAAGATTGTTGGTAAGGGCGGTGGACACGAACAAGCTATCGGTATTCCACAAGAAAAAGACCAGCTAGATGCTTTAATCGCAAAGGTTGATGACGCAGTAGACACTTATTTGAAACTCAAAACAAATCCGCCATCTGACGAATTTATGAATAAACTAAAGGGAATGTAATATGCGGAAAACTTTTAATGAATTTTTACTTTTCACTGTGTTCGCAGTAATACTGTTGTGTGGTATTCACGCAGCTCAAATAGATGAATACATTGAAAGCAAAAATCCATTTCATAAAGAAAAAGTTTTACGCAAAGATTTTCCTGAATGGTATTTCTCAGATTGGCGATATAGTTGGAAATACGCACATAAATAGTTCAATGCAAGTACAAAACATAAAAAGTCAATTTGATAATAAAATGGTGCCTTTGGAACTCACCGAAGGCGTTATGAATAACATAATTAAGTGTATCAAGGACCCTATAACCTGTCCGAATAAAGACAACATTCCACAATGGAAATTCTGTACTGTCAAAGGCAACATCCGTTGTAATGACAATATGGATAAAACCAACATTCTAATTCTTGACTATGACGATGCTGGTTATTCCTACCAGGAATTTGAAGATAGATTTAGAGGTTACAAATACTACTTACATACAAGTTATTCCTATAACGGAACTAATAGTAAGTTCCGTGTATTGTTGTTCCTTGACAAAGAATATGAGATTGACAAATTGTTCTGTAAAACATCACAAGCAATTTATAGTCCATATACTTTGTTAGTAAATTATTTTAATCACGTAGATAAAGCCAGTTTCGTTAAATCACAATTCTTTAAGGTTCCAGCCGTAAAAGATAAAACTTCTCCATATTACTACAACATTCACGATGGCGAATTGTTCAGTATGGATAACATAACTTCTTTTACATTTGCTTATGAGAATTGTGCGCAGTTCCTTGAAAACGAAAAGAGAGATAGAGAATACAAAGCCCAAGTATTCAAAACTCAATATACTGGTGATTTGACAAAGGCTTTGGAATATGTGAAACGCAAAATGGAAGCCGCCCTTCCAGGTGAAAGACACAACGCAGTATTTGGATTGGGTGCTTTCTTCCAGCATTGTGGTGGTGACTATGATACGTTCTCACGAATTAGACCAAGCTGGGCAGATAAGAAATTTGATTCTCAGATGAAAAGACTTGAAAAGGAATGGTTCAAACTATGACAAAAGAAGAACTTGTTAATTTATTAGAACACTCTGGCAGAAACATTTATATGAGTGAAGCGTTTACAGCATATAATGAAGATTTCATTATACAGACATACGCAAGTTATAAACCAACCACTCAGACAATTTTTGAATTTGAACGCGGTACTACAATAAGGTATTATGACTATTTCCTTCACAAATTGGATTCACCAAATTTTTATGGTGACCTGTATATTGCTTTACCCGAAAAACCAGGTCTAACATTAGACTATTCGTGCTATAATGAACAAACTATGCTTGACCTTTTGGATAAACGAATTAGACAATATGAAGAAGTTTTAAAAGAAGTCAAACAGAAAAACAAAGAATGGAAAGTTGGGAAGGACTTTGAATGACAATAGATGATATGATTGAAATGAAGGAGTTCGCTAGAGGACTCGGCTATACAATTAGAGAGAACGATTGGATAGACCACAGAAAATTTACTGTTCGTTATCCAAATTCAACTGTCTATTCTACAGTGCTTGATTTTACTTATGAAGGTTGTGATTATGTTAATTTGAGTGAAACTTCCGTTGAAAGACTTATTCCTGGAGATTTACACGGAAATCCAAGACAAACATTTTATATTGGTGAATTGAATAAAGACGCTGTACAGAATTTTCTAGTTCAAAGATGGAAAGATTATAAGGACTATATTGAAGCTATCAAACTAAATAATATAGAGAGTGATTTTAATTAAACAAAAGGAGAAACCAATATGAATCTATTTAAAAAGTTCATAGTTATAGCATTGGCTGCGTTTACTCTTAATGCTTCAGCAGTAGGCTTGGCAGAAAACGCATCTAAGTTCGTGGGTAACATTACCACACGAGGACAAATCCGTTCGGACTTTGGTCAGTATTGGAACCAGATTACTGCAGAAAACGAATGTAAGTGGGCATCCATTGAAGGAACCCGTGGAAGATATAATTTCAGTGGTTGTAAAGCCGCATATAACTGGGCGAAGCAGAATGGTGGTTATTTCAAATTCCACGCTTTGCTTTGGGGTTCTCAGTATCCATCTTGGCTTGAAGGATTGAGTGTAGAAGATACAAAGACAGCTATTATGAATTGGTTTGATGCTGTCAAGAAAGAAATCCCAGACCCAGATATGATTGACGTTGTTAATGAAGCTATTAGAACCGGTCAGGGTCAGTATCACTCAAACTATCCAAAGACAAAGATTATTGAAGCTATGGGTGGTGATAACAACGGCGACTATACCTTCATTGTAAATGCGTTCAAAGAAGCTAGAAAAAGATGGCCGAATGCTGTTTTGATTTACAATGACTATAATACTGTTCAATGGCAAAAGAACGAAGGTATTCAGTTAATTCAAACAATTAAGAAAGCTGGAGCACCTGTTGATGGTTATGGACTACAAGCACACGATATGCAGAAACAAGGTGGTGCCGCAAATGGTACTGGTGCAGGTGGTTCTTGTTTGGATTTAAGTCAGTTGAAGTCTACTATTGAAGAAATTTGGAATAAGACACAAACACCAATGTTCATTTCGGAATATGACATTTTCACTGATAATGACAATGAACAGAAAGCTTGTTATGAACAACAGATTTCTTACTTTATGGAAAATGAACATATTGCTGGTATCACTATTTGGGGATATATCTACGGTGCTACTTGGAACGATGGAACATCAGGTATCATTCGTGACGAAAAAGATAGACCAGCTATGACTTGGTTGAAACAATACTTGCCAGCCAATCCTGGTAATAACTCTACTGGATTGTTGGGTAGCACACCAGTTGAACCTGAACCACAAAAACCATTTACAGGTAAAGCATTTGATTTGACTGGACCTATTGAAGCAGAAAACTTTGACATTCCAGGTAAGGGCAAGAACGAAGACGGAACAAGTAATGCTTCTTATTCAGCCAGTGGAAGTTGTGATGGAACTTGGAATACCACATATCGTGAAGGCACAACTGTTAGTATCGGTGAAAAGAATGGTGGTTTAGTTCTCGGTTGTAACCCAACTGGAAACTATTTTGAATACACCATTAAGGTTCCTGAAGCAGGTAATTACTATGTTTACGCAACTGTAGCGGCTGAAGGCGAAGGTGCTATCTTATTCAAGATTGGAGATAAAGCCATTACAGATACATTGAAATATACAGGCGAATCTTGGGATAAATTTGAAAAGATTAAGGGTCAGGCAAGATTAGATGCGACTGGCGAACAAATTTTGACATTGGAAATTGCTAAGGGATATATTGATGTAGATAAATTTGAATTTATGGTTACAGACTGCGCTCCAGGAGATGCTCTTTGTGGCGGACCTTCATTTAATTGTGAAGATTACCCTGATGACCCGGCTTGTTTGGTTTCAATTCCAACCACAACCTCTAGTCCAAAACTCCAGCACTTCACAGTATTTGACGTGAAGGGGTCAGTAATCACCCGAGTAGATAACTACACCATAGAGGGTGCCACTGCGTCCCTAAGACTAAATCCTGGCGTTTATCTGATTAAGTCGGACACAGAAATCAAGAAGTTCGTAAAATAAAGAAAAATTTACATTTCTGTTAGAAAATTTCTATATTGGTGGATTGAGAAATCCACCTTTTTTAAAGGACTAAAAAATGTTAGACTTGACTAATGAAAATGTTTATTTCGTGAGTGATACTCACTTTAACCATACAAAACTTTGTAAAGGCTATGATAACTGCTTTGACAGAACACGAAAATATGTAACTGTTGAAGAAATGAACGAAGACATTGTTGAACAGTGGAACAAACACATTACGAAAAATGACGTAGTAATTTTCCTAGGTGACTTTGTTTGGGGAGAACCTTGGTATAAAATGCCTGGTTGGGGAAAGGAATTTTATCCGAAATTAAACAACAAAGGTTTCATTTGGGTTAAGGGAAACCACGATGGAGTACTCAGTAGAACCTTCAAAGGAATGATGCCATTTGTGGAATTTAAGTACAAAGATAAAATTTATTTGTGCCAGCATTATGATTTTAACGAAAGACCTGAACTATTAGATAGTCATAAGGCCGACTGCTATGTTCACGGACATACACATACTGATAATAAAACATCCAAATTCAAGAACGGTGCCATACAAAATAATGTTTGTTGGGAAGCGTGGTATCGTCCTGTCCACATTGATGAACTTGTCATAAATACTATAAACATTAACAATGATGGAGTTTGGAATGAATTTTTTATTTGAAGGTGGAAATGCTAAAGCCAAAAATGGTGCTGAAGCTTCAAAAGTAAACATTAAGGCTTTTACAGATAAACAATACGAATCATACAAATTAGACATTATTAACCTGGTTCTTGCTATCAACAAGAAGTTTGAAGAAACTTATGACGAACCTTTGTTTCCTTCAAACGATTTAATCACCAGTGCTAAAATCTTCTCAGGTTCAGCTAATACATTCTTCAAGAAATCAAAAGAAGAATATACAGCTATTAAATCTGCTTTGGGTGACATTGACGTCCAAGTAAATAAAGACAAGAAAGATAAAGTCAAAGAGTTCCTCGTCAATAACGAAGGAACTAATTTTGCAGGCTTTACTTTGTTGGGAACTCAGTTCGGTATGGATTTCTTTAACATTTTCCAAGCTCCAAAGAAATACAATCCTGCCGCTACAAACATTCAAATTGACTTTGAATTTGTCTTGTATAATGACAAAGGCGACATTGACGAATTGGATGTTTATATTAGAAATTCCGACTGGGACGATTTGAAACAAGGCATTAAGGGTTTCGCTAAACAGCGTCTTATTCCTTCTATCTACAAAGCCATCTATGGTGTTCCAGGTGTAGTATTCCAAAATAAGAAAGACTTGCCTTCCAAGGGTTATAAGAAAGACGAAGTATCTTACAAAACATTCGGTCCTATGGGTTCAAGAGTAAAATATAACCAGGTAAAGGACGAAAATGGTAACCCTGTAAATTACGAAGGTAAACCAGCATTTAGAGAAATTCCAACTTCTCAGTCTACATTTAACAGAAATTTAGACAACGCATTTGAAGAAATGTTTGGAAAGAAACCTACTGCTGCTGAAAAACAAAAAATGTATTCATTCATTGGTGTTCTTTCTTTGATGGGAAAATACTTGAATGAAAAGCAAATTAAGAGAACATATAAGTTCTTCTACGAAGATATAACAGAAATTACTGACGATGAAACAGTTTTAAATGCTATCTTTAATAAGTTTAAAGAAGTATTCCCATTCATAAACGAATCCTTGTCCTTTGAAAAATATACTCAAAAAATGATGTTGGGTGAAGCATTTAGCAAAGGAATTGCACCTAAATTTAGTTTGGGAACAATAAATGTTTTCAATAAAGACGATTGGAAGATTGGTAATCTACTTGGAGAAGCAAATGAGGTTGCTGGTTCCGAAGAAAATATGATGTATATTGCCAAGACCATTGTAGATAACATTGAAACTGGTAACGATGGTAAGCCAGCTAAAGTTTGGATGTGTGGTGGTGCTGTAAGAGACGAAATCCTTGGCAAACAAAGTAATGATATAGATTTAATGACTAACTGTGACGTCAAAGAAGTCGCACAATTATTTGACCGCTGCGAAGTTGCTAGAACAGGAAATGCTAGATTAGCAAGAGTTTATATTGACAATGACTTGTTTGAATTAGGTTGTCTAGAAGTTGGTGATACCATTGAACATAACCTTGATAGTAGAGATTTGACCTGTAATGCTATCTTGAAGGATTTGTCTACTGGAGAATACTTTGACCCTATCGGTGGTATGAAGGATATCCGAGCAAAACGAATTCGTTTTACAACGGCTGCTAGAGAAAAAATTTCAGCAGGTAAAGACCCAGCAGAATTGTTAAGAGCCTTCCGCTTTATGGCTCAGCTTGGTTGGAATTTTGCTCCTGATACAGCTAAAGCAATTCAGTCATACTCTAACATTACCGGTGGTAAGATTAAGATTCAGCTCAAAGCTGCATTAGGTCCTGCTAACTGGAAGAAACTTATCAAGGGCAAATACAAAGATAAAGCACTAGCCGCTTTGGAACAATATGGCTTTATGGATTGGGCTAAATCAACATTCCCAGAAGATTTTCAATAAGGATTTAAAATGCCTACAAAATTAGTTACGATTAAGTCTAAAAGAAAAGAAAATTTTGGTGAACCTGTAGAAGTTAGTGCTTACTACTGGACTCCAAAAAATAAATTGCTCGGCGTTCTTTTCGGACATTTTGCCCCATTCACAGGAAAATACGGGCATGCCCGCTTGATTTATGAAGCGCAAAAACACGGGATTGAAGATTTCGTAGTTGTTATGCCTACAAATACTTCACCTTTGGATGACAACAGAAATTTATTTACTGACGAACAGAAAATAAAAATTGTCAAAGAAGGTTGTAAGGAATTGGGAATTAACCTTCTTGATTGCTGGGTTGAGAATTTCAGAGTTCCAAATGCTGTAATGGGTATGGTTCAAAGAAAGTACCAAGATTACAGAATTGTTGTTTGTTGTGGACCAGATAGAGCCAAGCAATATACAAGACTAGCTGTTCCATTTGACATTAACAATACTCCATTTTTAGACCCCGAAGACCCTAACTTTAGAAAACAAGAAATGCTTGTTTGCGAAGACAGAGGTGAAAAAGAAATTTCAGGAACTAAAATCAGAGACATTTTGAAAAATGGAACTGTTAGTGAATTTACAAAAGAAACAGGTTACTCATCTAAAATGTGGGTAATGATGAGAAACTTCATTAAAAAGAATGGAATTGTTGAAATAAACGAATCCTTCTTTGAAAAGTATAACAAAGAAAAATACTTGAATGAAGAAATGGTAGATACCCCTAAGGTCCATATCAAACACTTGTATAACCCAGGTAACTCAATGCAGTTAAAGCCAAATGAATTTTTGGAAATTGTTGACTGGTTGAAAGCACAGAATGGTAAATTAGACGATAACATAAATGTTTCTTATTCCGAGAAATGTGATGGATTGCCTTGTAGATTTGGATTGGATAGTGACGGTAGATTCTTCCTAGAACAAGGTAAATCTGGTCCAATTTTTGACGCTGAAGAGTTCACTAACCGAGACATTGAACGTGTAGGTTTCAAGACTAGAATTAACACAGCTTGGAAAAAGGTCTTTAGAAAACTTGAAAGCAATAAAAAGATTATGAACATTCTCAAAAAATATAATACTGAGAGTGGTCTAAAGGTTATTGGTGAAGTTTTTATTAACTCAGTAGCTTTTGAAGGAAGAACAGACGATTTAATTCGTTACATTGGTACTGAGTATTATAAGTCCAAAATGGGTACATTCTGTTCATTTGTTCTCATAAATGCTATTGATGGCGAGAACAATGACCTTGAAAATTTTGAACAGTTGAAAAATGCTTTGCTAAAAGTTTCCAGTCCTGAAATTATGTTTGATGATACGAATTACAAAAATAAATTCGGCGCCATAGATTTCAATGACGAAATTAAAGAATTGGATGATGTAATTAAGGGCCTTGAAAAAGAATTTGGTTCTGATGTCAAGAGCATTTTGGCAAATCCTTCAAGAAAGAAGGACGATTTGTCAAAGAAAAAGAAGATAAAAGAACTCATTGAAGAATACCAAGGTAAGTTTGACAGAAAGATACAAAATCTTTTCAATAAGACAGATGGTAAGTGGGGACCTGAAAGAGAAGGTGTAGTTTTGAAATTAGCAAACAATATAATGCTAAAAATTACATCAGATAGTTTCAAGAAGTTCCAAGCTAACAATAAAAAAGAAAATGACATTTACGGTTTCCAAAAGCACCGTGAATGGATTTTTGGACCAGCTGACGAAGAAGATGAACAAAATGAAAGTCTTTCTACAGTTGTAAATAATTTTTCTAAAATTGTTGGTGAGTTTATTACTGAAAGCAAACAGTTTAATAAATAGTATATTAGGAGAATTTCTATGATTGGTAAGTTTACAGAATGGGTTAATACAAATAATATACTTGATGAAGCAAAAACAAATAATATAGATGAAGCATCCCATAGCAAGAGCGAAAATGACCTCTATGGTGAAGCATTTGAAAAGTTGTTAGTAAATGAACTTGGTGGTAAAGTTAAAATTACCCCAGCTGAAGCAGATTTAATCTCACAAGCAGATGTTATAATTGCTGCTGACGCAATTAGAAAAAAATTTAAGAAAATTAGAAGTGTTCAACACATTGGTCCTGCCGTAAAAAATGAAAGTGGCGACATTAAAGTAAATGGTAAGAATGTTGAAATTAAGTATGTAGGTCAGGGTCACGGTACATATTGGAATACTTCTATGGAAGCATTCATAAATATGTTCCCAGATTCAGGCATTGAATCCTATACACGTACAAAAGATTTTAATGCTGTTAGACAGTATCTTGATAGAGTGTATAAGGAATACGAAATGGATATAGATGTATTCTCAAATACTTCTCCAGTTCCATCCGGTGAAAAATTCAAGAAATTCAGACGCTTGTTTGATAGAAAAGCATACGATATGGACACACTTGAAACATTGAAGGATGAATTCGGTAACGAATACCAAAACATTTTGTTTGACGAATTGACTGAATTAGAGCTTCCAATTAGACAGAAATGGGTAAAGAGAATTATCAAGTACTTTGAAAATAACCCAGATGAAATTATTAGATTGTACAACATCGTTTTAACCAAAGCCGCAAGTGATAAACAAACTCCTGACTACTATCTTGTATATAATTACACTAAACAAACTGCTGAAATTACAAGTGCTTTGGAATTGGCTACTGATGACATTAAATTGAAAACTAGCGATGAAGATACTGTATCATTTATTGTTGGTAATTTTAGACTTACATTTGCTTGGCAAAATGGTACAGGTTTGAGTAACCCTACAGTTAGAGCATTTATTATATAATGGCTGAATTAGATAAATTTTATACAAACAAAAATATAGCAAAAAATTGTGTAGAAACCCTACACAATTTTCTTGTCATTGACACAAACGATTGTTTTCTTGAACCTACGGCAGGTGACGGTGCATTCCTTGATTATTTGACTAACTACGAAGCATACGATTTAAAACCTGAGGACCCTAGAGTTATTGAACAAGACATTTTTAAGTTCGTTCCAAATAGAACAAATTACATTACGATTGGAAATCCTCCATTCGGTAAGAGAAGCAAACTCGCTATTGATGTATTCAATACAGTAGCAAAGTATTCTGATGTAATTGCTTTCATTGTACCAGTATCTTTCTTGAAATACAATGTTCAAAAAGAATTAGATAGAAATTTTAAACTTATACACAATTATATTCTTCCTGAAAATTCTTTCTTGGATAGAGGGAAAGTTTATGATGTAAACTGTGTATTCCAAATTTGGGTTAAGAGTGGAACAAAGTTTGATACTCACCCAAACATTAGATTGTTAGAAAGACCAAAGATTTCCTGTGACGATTTTAAGATATGGCAGTACAATGCGACAGAAAGTCAATTTAAAGTAGTCAATGAAGACTGGACTATTGCTGTGTATCGTCAAGGTTATAAAGATTACAAAAAGATTTTTACTCAAAAAGATAAAGCAACTGTGATTAGTGAAATGGATGGAAGTTCTACCGGTAAAAAAATTCAATTTTTTTTCATTAAGCCACTGAATGATACAGCAAAGTCAATTATAAATAAAATGGATTTTGAGAAGTTGGCTAACCGAAATACAAGTACTCCTGGGTTCGGAAAAGCCGATTTCGTAGATTATTATAATGAATTAAAACAGGAACTTGGTTCCTGAAAATTTTTGAGGTGAATTTATGATTAAACCAGATGTACATATAGAACTTTGGAACGCATTTAATGATATAAGTTTTAATGAACCAGACCACAAATATACAGATTCTAAAGGAACTTTGTATCAGTCCGCTACAGGTTGGATAAAACAGTTTGAAGCAGAAACTAATTGGGAAGAAATTAAGAAAAATAAAGCACAAAAACTTGGTATTCCAGTAGAACAATTATCTAAAGAGTGGGAACGCAAAGGTGATTACGCAACTCATCTTCGGTACTCAAGTTCACGCTGTAATGGAATTTGGCTGGCAGAAAAAGAACTATAATTTTGATAAGCGTTTGAATAAAGATTTTCCTGAAATGGAAGAAGATTTCAACTACCGCAAAGGTGTATGTAAAGACATTATGAATAAAATGAAAAAGATTTATGTACCTATTGCGAATGAATTTATTGTGTATGACCAGGAAAATGCTATATGTGGTACAATAGATATGCTTGCGTACAATACAAAGAAAGAATGTTACAGTATAATTGACTGGAAAACAAGTAGAAAGTTTGATACTGGTAACCAGTGGTCGGAATATATGAAGGAACCATTTAGCCACGTTATCAACTGTAATACAAGTGAATA
>JAGCLR010000021.1 GCA_017646885.1 Methanobrevibacter sp.
CAGCCCGAAGGGCTGGAAAAGCTTGGCTACATCATCTCAGGAGCACTTACTCCTAAAATGTCCAATGCATTTCTTAAGGTGATTCTAGCTTTTTCAACTAAAATCAATCTTGCATTTTCCACATCAGAACCGATTACTTGTTCTGCCTTGTAGAATCTATTGAATGCACCTGCTAAATCCTGACAGTATTGAGCAATAGGATGCACTCTTTTTATATTTGCTGAATCTTCAATCATGCTTGGGAATTTAGCAATCAATTTTACAAGCTCTTTCTCATTCTCATCCAATGACCAGTTTTCTTCAGCTTGAATATTTGCTAAATCGATTCCTTTTTCCTCTTCAGCTTTTCTAAGTAATTTGCAAGCTCTTGCATGAGCGTATTGAATTGAAGCGCAACCTCTTTCAAAGCTTAAAGCTTCATCCCATTTGAAAGTGATATGCTTTTCAGGGGATAATCTTGCAATGTAGTATCTGATTGCACCAATACCAATCTCTTCAGCGATTTCATCTACGGTTGCCTCATCAAGTTCAGGTCTTCTTGAAGCGATTTCCTCTTTAGCTCTCTTTACAGCTTCATCCATCAATTCATCTACAGAAATGAACACTCCTCTTCTTGTAGACATGGACCCTTCAGGCAAGGTGATGAATTCATAGAAGATTACTTCCATCTTGTCGCTGTTAGGCTCGATTTCTTCAAGAATTTCAAGTGCAAGTTCCACTTGTCTTGCAGCTAATTTGTGGTCAGAACCGAAGATATCCAATACCTTATCGCATTTCTTGCATTTGTAGATGTGGTATGCAATGTCTCTTGTAGAATATAAGCTTGTTCCGTCTGCTCTTCTAAGTACAAGATGCTTGTCAATACCATACTCAGTCAAGTCAAGGTACAATACATCCTCTTTTCTTGCATAGCCGATTTCATACAATTCATTGGTGATCTTGTCGACAATGCCTGTTCTTACGAATTGCCCTTCCCAAATGAATGCATCATGCTTAACATTCATTCTTTTCAAGGTTTCCTTTACACCATCAAGACAGCTGTTTACAGCATATTCGAACTTTTCGTCAAGTTCAGATGGGCCTCCTTCATATTTTCTGATGGTTGCGTCTACACCATCACCTAATGACTCATCCTCTTTCAACATTTGATTGACCTTGAAGTAAAGCTCTCCAACCTTATGGTCTATCTTTTCGGATGGCTGGTCTTCAAGTTTCAATCCAAGCTCTTCCATACCGAAAACAATCATAGCCAATTGCCTTCCCATATCGTTTACATAGTATTGGGTATCCACTTCTCTACCTGCTTTGGTTAAAAGTCTTCTGAGTGAATCTCCTAAAACAGAGTTTCTGATATGGCCAATATGCAAAGGACCGTTAGGGTTAGCTGAAGTGTGTTCCAATATGATCTTTTCATCAACTTTTGGAAGTGCACCGTAATCATCATCTACAGAATCCAACAATTGCTTTGCAAAGATATCATGATTGATGAAGAAGTTTACATAAGGTCCAGTAGCTTCTACTTTAGCGAATATTTCAGGAAGTTCTATCTTTTCTACAACTTCAGGAGCAATTAAATTTGGAGCCTTTCTTAAATGCTTAGCCAATTGGAATGAAACTGTGCTAGCCAAATCACCTAACTCTGGATTAGGTGGAAACTCCAACTTAATTTCATCATCAAAATCACAGTCGAATTGATCAACTGCTTTTTTTAAAGCTTCTTGAGCTTCAGATTTTATTTTAAAGTACATATAAACACCGATAAATATAAGTTCAATAGCTTTGCCATAGATATTAAAGCCATTTTTCTATAAAAAATTATTGTTAAAATAATAAAAATACGATTAATTAAAATTGATTAAATATGTGTAGCCATTATTTTAAGCTATGATTGAATCAATATAATTAATCATGAAATATTAAAGTCCTCTTATCCATATGGAGATATATCCTATTTTAGGAATAATTAAAGGTTGACCATTAAAAGTTAAAACTCTAGAGGTAATCTGATTCTCAGTTACCCAATAAGGATCGGCAACATCATTATTATCCCCTTTTATCTTATAGACAGTAGTGCTGTTTATTTGACCTTTTTCAATCACTCTATGAATAACCGGTCCATCATGCCAAGCTGCATTGTAGACTACAATGTCTCCAACTTCAACTTCAGCTGGATTGAACTCCTGCAATCCTAAAAGATTTGATTTTTCAAGCACTACAATGTCTCCTCTATACATAACAGGTTCCATACTGCCTGATACAACAACATTCAAGTGTTGTGCAGCAATAAGAACAAGGATGATAAGGACAATGTAAACTGCTATTTCTTTTAAATTTATATCCAAAATAACACCTTTTCATATTTTTTTTAAATTATAAGATAATTATAAAAATTAAAAATTTCAATTGATTTTAAAAATTTTTAATACTATTATAATATGAATAGTATATATTCTAAAATATTTAAATTTAATTAAAAATAGAGAATTGAAAGATGGTTTAAAAAATAGTTAAAAAATAAATGAGAATTGAAAATGCTAATAAATTGATGTAAAAGATTTCTTATTTGAATAATTTCTTAGCATTTTCCATAATTTCAACAATTCCTACATTGAAAGGACATCTTTCCTCACAGTTTCCACATGCTATGCAATCAGATGCATTGTACAATAAATCATTATAATGTGCCCTAATGGATTCTGGAACTTCATCATGATGTCTTGCAAGATCGTAGAACTTGTTTACCATAGCTATGTTGATATTTGCAGTGCATGGTGCACAGTGGCCACAGTAAGTGCATTGACCTTCATAAGAGTTTTTAGGTGCATTTACGAGAACTGAAGCATAATCCTTTTCATCAATTTTTGCAGTTTCATATGCAATTGCATCTTCCATTTCCTTAACATCATTCGCACCAACCATTATTGATGCAACAGCAGGTCTCTTTAGACAGTATTCAATGCATTGAACAGGAGTCAATGCAACCCCAAATGGAGAATCATCATCAGATAACAATCTTCCACCAGCATATCCCTTCATCACTACAAGAGGAATATCATTCTCCTTACAGATTTGGTATAGTTCTGCTCTCTCAGGAGCCAATCCTTCCAACTCCTTATCCTTATAAGTATCATCCTCAACGTAAACTGCTATATCGTTAATTGATGCCAACATGTCAAAAGCAGGGTTTATGCTAAACATTATGAGTTCTATATCCTCAACTTCAGTAGCTAAAAGTGCAACTGTAGGGCTGTGGGTGCTTATTCCAATATGTTTAATTACTCCATCCTCTTTTTGCTTGCGAACATAATCAATAAATTCACCATTCATTATGTTTTCAAAATCCTCTACCTCATCAACATAATGAATCATCCCAAAATCAAGATAATCAATTTGAAGACGTTCCATAAAGTCTTCAAAAGCTGGAATAACCTTGTCCATCTCACGGGTACGAACATATTGGCCATCTTGCCAAGTTGAACCGAAATGACCTTGAATGATCCAATCCTCTCTTGTATCCTTAATGGCTATTCCAATATTGGTTCTGACATTAGGCTCACTCATCCAACAATCAAGGAAGTTTACACCTTCACTGTGGCAATAATCAATTAATTCCTTTGATTCATCAAATGTTTTGCCTTGAAGCCATTCGGCACCAAAGCCTATTTCACTAACCTTAAGCCCTGTTTTCCCTAAGTGTCTATATCTCATCATTAACCTCTTTTACTTTTCTATAATGTACGAATGAATAAAAATTTCAAAAAATAAAACGAAAAAGCTATCTTAAGATAGCCCCTTCATCTGCAGAGGAAACTGAACGTCTGTAGATGTTCAACCATCCTTTGACCTTTTTCTCAGGTAAGTCTGCATTTGCAATTCTTTCCTTGATTTCCTCATCACTTAACTCTACAGTGAGTTTTCCATTAGTGATGTCAATTTCAATGATGTCACCGTCTTTCAAAGCAGCAATTGGTCCGCCACTCATTGCTTCAGGAGATACGTGACCTATGCAAGGGCCTCTTGTACCACCAGAGAAACGGCCGTCTGTAATGAGTCCAACATTCTTGATGCCCATTCCCATAATAGCTGAAGTTGGGTTTAGCATTTCTCTCATTCCAGGACCTCCTTTTGGCCCTTCACATCTGATTACAAGAATGTCCCCTTCCTTAAGCTCATGATTGAAAATAGCTTCAACTGCATCCTCTTCACTGTTATAGACTTTAGCAGGGCCTTTGAGTTGCATCATGTCTTCAGGTACAGCTGCAGACTTTACGATTGAACCGTTTGGAGCAAGATTTC
>JAGCLR010000200.1 GCA_017646885.1 Methanobrevibacter sp.
AGAGTATTTTGTTGAATAAAAAAAATAATTTTAAAAATGGATTAGTCTTTAAATAATTTAGACCAATCCTCTATTTTTTCAAATCCTACACCATAATGCATATGCTCTGCAGACGGAATATAGAAGAATGAAAAGATTCTCTTGTTTTCATTTAAGAGATCTTCACAAAGGGAAGACAATGTTTCCTTGGAAAATCCTTTTCCCCTATAAGCAGGAGCAGTAATTACACCACCAATAACAGCCAATTCAGGAAGCTCTGCATATGTTCCAGCATGACAAATGATGTCATTGCTTTCCTCATCACGCAAAACGAAATTACGGCCGAAATTCTCTTCTTTTCTTTGGGTGTATTGCTCATACAAGGAATCATAGCCGTATGGCTTTCCAATTCCCTCATCATCAGCAACTATTCTGACGATTTCGGCAAGTTCCTCCATAGGAGCGGAATATGCCTTTGGATTTGGAGGATATTTCAATTCCATAAGTTCACCGACAGTGCCTGTTTCCTGTTCATATCCTGGAAGGAATGGCTTGAGCCTGTCAATGATTGGCTTGATTGCAAATAATACATGTGTGTCCTTTTCCTTAATGAAATCAGCTATTTCCTCTAAAAGAAGGTTTTCTTCTCTGCTGTATATTTGGATACCTCCAAAGTACTCACTGATTATTGCACAAATGGAACCCTCTTCACTATATTGAATCCAGACATCAAAATTCTCATCATCAAGTCCAAACTTCTTTAAGTCAATGAAAATATATAAGCATTTTCCATAATCTTCTCCAATATAGTCAAATACTGTTTCAATATCTTCATCTTTGCATTGAATAATCATTTTAAAATCTCCAATATATTATTTTTTTATTATATCTTAATCGGCATTTATATCATCATGACAAAATCAAATATCGATTAAAAATTTGATATCATTTAATAAAATTATCAACCGATATAATTATAGTTTTTAATGTCATCTATTGAAATTATCAATCAATGATTTAATATAATGTAATTATAATTTTGAATTAATGATTTTATATATTAATATGTAGATGATGTCCTATTTATCATCAGTTTTCATTTAAGAATTTCATGAACTTTTCCTTATTTTCAATAGGTGTTGTAGTTGGCCTTCCTAAATCCGCTCTTGCACCAATGGAAGATTTTATTTCAATAAGTGAAAGTTCATTTAGATTTTTAGCCTTTTCCAGTTGATGGTCCAAATCATCAAAGTTATCAACAGAAACTGCATAGGAATATCCGCAAGATTTGGCAATAGAAACCAAATCAATGTCTTTTGCAACGGTAGGCATTCCACCAACAGTTTCATGAGCGCCATTGTTTATGACAACATGAATGAAATTCTTAGGATTGGTTTCACCTACAAGAGCCATTGCTCCCATATGCATCAGGATAGACCCATCACCATCAATGCACCAAATTGTCTTATCTGGTTTGTTAATAGCTATAGTCAATGCAATGGAAGAGGTATGTCCCATTGAACCAACAGTTAAAAAGTCATATTTATGGCTTTGATTGTATTTTTCCCTAAGCTCAAACAGTTCTCTGCTTGCCTTACCTGTTGTTGAAATGATAGGGTCATCTTCACTTATGCCAATGATGTGTTCAATGATCTCCTCTCTTTCCATGAGATTGTCATTTTCATATACCACCTTTTCATCATAGGTCAATGCACCTTTCTTAACTACAAAAGCAACATTTTTACCGGCTTTGAGAATATCATTAAAGGAATTTTCCATTACACTGACAATGGCATCACGGTCAGTGTCCTTATCAATAACAAAATTATCAATATCCATCAAATCCAATAGCTTACAGGTTATTTCACCTTGATAGATGTGTTGAGGCTCATCATGAACACCTGGCTCACCTCTCCATCCTATGACAAAAATGGTAGGAATTGCATATACTTTATCATTTAAGAGAGAAGCGACAGGATTTATAATGTTCCCTTCACCACTATTCTGCATATAAACAACAGGAATTTTACCTGTTGCCAAATGATAGCCTGCAGCTAAAGCTGTACAGTTTCCTTCATTTGCAGCTATAATATGATGCTTTTCATCAATCCCATAAGTATTCATCAAATAGTCACATAATGCCTTAAGCTGTGAATCTGGAACTCCAGTGAAAAAATCACAACCTAAAACACTTACAAAATCTTCAACATTCATAAATTTCACTTATTCGTTTATTGAGAACTAAATTTCTATGTAAATCTAAACCAATTCCTTATTTGTTTAATTGTGGAGTTATTATCTTCTCAATCAAGAAATTGGCAGTTTCCTCAATATCTTCATATTTAACTTCTTTTGGAAGGTCTTCTCCAAATGCTTTCTTGACTTTCTCTATTAAGTCATCAGTATAATATAAGGTAGCATCCTTTATGTCTTCAACACCATCAAGAGCTAAGGATTTCCTATTTACCATGTTCATTTCTTCAAAGCTGAAATCAGATTCATCAATCCATGCAGAAATGTTTCCATCTTTGTATCCAATTATGACCGGATATCCTCCTATATGGCCAAAAGCCCCTGGTGAAAATATCTTTTGATCTTGGCCTGTTCTTATTGCATCTATAATAGCTGTAATGATTCTATAGTTACTTGAAGCATTCATCATGTTTCTTTTTTGATCAACAGGCATGCTTATGGAACATGCACTGAAAATCTCTTCATGAGGAATGTCCTTTTCCTCACCATTGTAATAAATTTTAAGAGGTAATTCAAGACCTTCAGTTTGACCTTCCTTACTTATGCAAACATCATGGAAATGAGCTGCTGCAAAACTGAAATCAACATTCCAATAGTCATCGACACCTAATATATCAGCAACTGCAAATTTCATCCTTGGAATCAAATGGTTTAAGTTTCCACTTCCAAAGTCAGGATATGCTTTTTGAGAACTCTTAAGCCATGGAATAACAGCATCGGAATAGGAGGTATTGATTACGATTGCATTGGTATCTACATTGTTGCAAGCTTCCATAATGTTTTTAGTGTATTTGATGGATAAAGGAGTCCAAATACCATATGCCCTAACATTAGCCCATGAAATGCTTCCATATTTAAGTCCGGAATAAGCTCTGCTGGAATTTACAATAAAGTCTGGTTTGAATTTATCTATTGCCCTTTCGATAGATGCTATATCATCCAAATCCACATTTCCTTCAATTTCTATAGGTGACTTATTGAGTTCACGAATAAGGCTTGCAACTCTGACAATGTTAACATCAGATTGCATCTTTTCAAAGTTTCTTCCTACAACAACGAGCTTGATTGACGGATCGTTTTTGCTAACTAAAAAATCAAGTAAAAAAGTTCCAACACTTCCTAAACCTATAATCATTATTGTAATTTCATCATTATTTACATGCTCTTCAACAATTTTCAATCGTTCATCCAATGTTTTCATGATTAGTCCTCCAGTAATTATTAATAAATCTATAGTCTTCTCGCTTATTGCAGTTAACCCAATGCTTCAATCCAATAAGCTCAATATCATCTTCATTATCCAATAAATCAAAATATTTCTGAATGATTGCCAAATTGGTATCTTCAATTAAATTTTCTTTGAAATTATCATTTGCAATCTTTAGTAATTCGATGTCCTTAAATTTCCAGGTTTGGCCTGAATTAAAAATGGCTTTAAATGATTCATCAATGCTCAACATTCCATGGTCACTGTTGAATAAATAATGAAACTCATTTTTACCATTTTGATACAATACAACAGCTTTGTTTGAGTATATAGGTTCGTAATTATAGGTTAAAACGTTTTTAGGTGAATTTACAACCTTTAAAAATGATTCATTGTCAATGTCTAAGTCACCTTCAACAAAAAGAATTTCATCAATATCTGAGAAATTCTCCAAAACTTCCTTAATTCCAAGATATAAGCTATAACCTGAACTCAAGTCATCATAATGATCATTGTAAACAAGTAAAATCTTCTGACTTAAACCTTCAGGAAGAACTGTGGAAATGTAATCTTCCAAGTCAGAATATTTGTATCCCCCAACAACAACTATCTTTTCATACTCTTCGAGTTTTGTTGTCATTTGATAAAGCAATGTGTTCTTGGGGTCATTTTCATAGTATATGCATTTTAAAATCTTTTCATCCTCTGGGATATCCTTGTTAAATCTGCTGGAAATACCAGCGACGGTTATGATTGCAAGTTTCAAAATTTCACCTATTTAACGTAGTTTTCAATGCACTCATCCAATCCTTTATCCAAATTCACGAGAGGTTTCCATTCAGTCCTTGTTCTAAGTTTTTCAGTGGATAGGATTCTTCTTTCTGGATCAGATTCACGGTATCCTTCAAATTTAATTACAGGATTTTCTATTCCCATCTTTTCAGCAATTAAGTTTGTCAAATCAATTATGGATATTTCCTCATCAGTAGCTACATTATAAACTGAACCGTCTAAAGCAGAGTCTGTCCTGCATAATTCCAACACTGCTCCACAGCTATCAATGTTATTTAAAAAGGTTCTGCGATTCTTTTTGGAGTTTTCAAGCAAGGTAACTTCACCATCATTCTTGAAGCTGTTTATAATATGAGGAATGATATGTTTAGGATACTTTTCATCCTTACTGTAAACATTTGCAAAGCGAATGGAACATCCTTTAATCTTGCCTTTATTAACTGCATCCTTCATGAAAAATTCAGTCAATAATTTTCCAGTTGCATAGCTTGTTCTTTGGCTATGTTCTGCATTTGCCATAGTGATGTAATCAGATTCCTTAACTCCACCATGATCATTCCAGGAATTCATTGAATAAACCTCAGATGTGGAACAGTTGATGTACTTTTGAGCACCTACATCAATAGCTTGCTTTAAGAAATCGTTCATTCCAACAACATTGGTTTGATAAGTTTCATAAACATTATAGAAATGTTCTGTGTGAACTACTGCTGCACAATTAATATATATGATTTCATCAAAGTCATCTTTCATGTCCAAAACCAATGATTTGATTGCATCCATTTCCTCTTCATTGTTTAAATCATACTCAAAGAAATCAAAACGGCTATCATCCAAGTATTCCTCTACCGTTTCAATTGATGATGCATAAAAGTTATCAAAACCTATAATCCTTGCATCATCCCCTTGACTTAAAATCTGGTGGACCAACTCATTACCTGTCATGCCGGTAACACCACTTATAACAAACAAAACACTCATAATTTGACCTCATTAAACTCCTTTTTCTAACCTTTTTCTGTAAAAATCATCTACACTTCCATCATACAAATCCATTGCCTTGTCTACAGGATATTTTATGGACCTTAACTCAACACTCAGAGATTCTGAGTCGAGTATAGCATATTGGGCATTAGGATTATGATTTCTAGGTTGCCCAACAGAACCTGGATTAATAAATAATACTGATTTTTTATTCCTCATCTCTTCATTATCTGCTTCATAAAACTTTTGAAACATATGAGGATAATGTGAATGGCCTGATAAGACTATGTCAAAATCTGAATAATCTCCATTAAGCTCATCAGGGAAAATTGATTTCCAATAAGAATCATTTAAAGAACCATGACTAGCTAAAACTTTTTTTCCATCCAAATCAAATTCATAGCTCCCTTCCTGGACCATTTCATTATTCAAGTAATCCAAA
>JAGCLR010000201.1 GCA_017646885.1 Methanobrevibacter sp.
ACCACTTGGTATTGCCTATCGGCAAGAAGTTTGTAGGATGTTCATTTGACATTCTCTTGGAAGACAAGTACCTATTTACAGCAACTGTAGGAAAAAGAGGCTATGTAAAGCTTCATAAGAACCTTGACTTAACTGAAGAGATAATGGAAGGTTTAGACCAAGGCCTAAGAGTAGTTGCAAGAGTTAGAGATTAATTAAAAAGATTTAATTGAGGTAAAATGATGAAAATAGGAGCTTCAATGTTAGCAACAGAAGACAGAACAATTGAAGAGGCTTTAGAATACTTTGATTCAAACAAGTACATCGATTATGTAGAGATATTACATGACTATCCATACAGAGGATTGAATGAAGATAAGGATTTAATTGAAATCATTAATTCCTACGATTTGAAATATACAATCCATTCTCCATTCATTGACTTGAATATCGCATCCTTGAATCCTGCTATGGCTGATTTTTCTGTAGAGGAGATAAAGAGATCAATTGACCTTGCTAACATGATTGACACTGACATTGTAGTTGTTCATCCTGGAACTATCGGTTTCAATGGAAGAGGAAAGGAAGATATTATCTATAAAATATCTGAAGACCATCTTAAGATAATAGGGGACTATGCTAAAGATAGTGGAGTTCATGCCTGTATTGAAAATCTTCCGAACATTCCAGACTTCATGTTCATGGATGTCAATCAATTGAATGATACATTGTTGAAACTTGAGCTTCCAATGACATTGGACATCGGCCATGCACATACAAATGGCTTCACTCCAGAGGAAATTTACTTCGACTCAATTAAACACATACATGTGCATGATAATCCAGGTGATGATGATACACACCTTGCATTAGGTGAAGGGTCTTTTGATGTAAATGGGTTCTTTGATGTTTTTATGCAAAATAACTATGATGGCATCTATATGTTGGAGTTAAATTCTATAGATTCAATAGAAAAAAGTTTGGAATTCATGAAAAATATAGGAATTATTTAAAAAATTAAAAATTTTATATACAAATTAAAATAAATATCAAATTAGAAAAAATTTTCTAAATTAAAACTTATAGAAAAATTTTAAAAATAAATTTAAAAAAAAATTTTCTAAATTATAATTATAAAAATTATATTATTATTCAAATATTAAAAAGGTTAGAATATGTGGAATGAAGAAATTGAATGCATGTCAAGAGAAGACATTTTTGAACTTCAATTGAAGAAGTTGCAGGCTACAGTGAAAAGGGCTTTTGACAAGATTCCTTTTTACACTGAAAAGTATACTGATGCAAATGTTTTCCCTGAAGATATAGAGACTTTAGAGGATATTGAAAAATTGCCGTTCCTCACTAAAGATGATTTAAGAGCATGTTATCCATTTGGAATGTTTGCTGTTGATCAAAAGGAAATCATTGAGGTGCACTCCTCTTCCGGTACTACTGGAAAGCCTGTAGTAAGCGGATACACCCAAAAGGACATCAATAACTGGGGAGAAATCGTAGCAAGAGGACTTACAATGATGGGCCTTGACAGCGATGACATTATCCAGAACACTCACGGTTACGGATTGTTTACTGGTGGATTCGGAGTTCACTATGGCGCTCACAGATTAGGAGCAACCATCATCCCTATTTCAACTGGACAGACAAGAAGACAGGTTGAAA
>JAGCLR010000202.1 GCA_017646885.1 Methanobrevibacter sp.
GAGATGAAATCGACGTTCAAATCCTCAGTATTGCTGATCCTGCTAACAGAGATTTAGCTATTGACTACGGAGTTCATGCAGTACCTGCAATTGCAATCAACAATTCATTAGCATTTATTGGTGCTCCAACTCTTGAAGAGTTATTAGAAAGATTAGAATAATTGTGAATGCAATTTTCTAATATTTTTTCTTTTTTTACTATTTTTTGATAAAATCTTTAACTTTTTTTAAACCTACATATTATTTTTAACCATCTTATAAACATTTTCACTATTTTTTAGACTATTTTAATATAAAAATAAATAGAATTAGGAAAATATATTATAATGTTAAGTTCAAATTTTTCCAAATTGAAAGAGGTTAAAAAATGAAAATTGCTATGGTAGGACAATTTCCACCACATATTGGAGGAGTTGGAGTTCATATACACACATTATCAAAGGAATTGGTCAAGAAAGGCCATGAAGTATATGTAATCACTTACCCTCACAAGGACATTAAGGATATCGATGGAATCCATGTAATCGGCACAAAAGGAGTTAATGTTCCAGGTCTTCGAGGATTATTCTTTGCAATTAACGCTGAAAGAGAGCTTAAAAAATTGATTGAAAGGGAAAACATAGACATAATCCACGGACACTATTTGCTGCCTGCAGGATGGGCAAGCGTGAAGGCTGGAAAATCAACCCATACCAAAACCTATGTTACTTCACATGGATCTGACATGTTTGAAACCTACAAAAAGCAAAAGTTCACAAGACCTCTCATCAATAAGGTGCTTAAAGATGCTGATGTTGTGCTTGCTGTAAGTGAAGCCTTGAAAGAGGAAATCATCAAGACAAATATTCCAAATATTGGACAAAAGACAAGATTGCACTGGAATAGTATAGATGTTGACAAGTTTAAAACTACAGATGAAAACAAGGACAAATTTAAAAAAGAGTTGGTCCAAGAATTCAATGTAGATGCTGACAAACCTATCATTTTATTTGTTGGAAATATAATTAAAAGAAAGAATGTTGAACTGCTTATTGAAGCTAAAAAAGAAATGAGCATGAAAGCGAATCTTGTCATCGTTGGTGATGGTCCACAATCAGAAGAGCTCAAGGCAAAATGTGAAAAGGAAGATATTGAAGATGTTTACTTTACAGGCACAAGAAGAGATGTTGAGGACATAATACCAAGCTGTGACCTTCTCGTATTGCCATCATTCAGTGAAAGCTTTGGGCTTGTACTCATTGAAGCATTATCCTGTGGAAAACCAGTTATTGGAAGCAATGTTGGTGGAATAAAGGAAATAATCACTGAGGATGTTGGATTATTAATCAATCCAAATGACCCATCTGACTTGGCTAATGCAATTGATAGGGTTTTAAGCGATGAAGAGTTGATGGAAAGATTCAAGTCAAATGCAAGGGATAGGGCAAAGGACTTTGGAGAAACCAAATTGCCTTATGATGAATTGAAATGAAAATTTAATAAAAAAAAATAAAAAATTATAAAAACACTGCAAAATTGATTTAAATTAATAAAACTCATTTAAATTAAGAAATAATAATTATTTGGTCAAATTATAATCAGATTTTGGATAATAGTTATTAGTAATGAAAAATAAAAGAAAAAATAGAAATAAATCATAATTAAAAATAAAAATATTTATAAAATTATCAATTAATTTAGAGGTAATCAAATGGGAGAAAAGGAATTTACTCACCTTACTGAAACTGGAGTTCATATGGTGGAAGTTGGAGCTAAGCCACAGCAAAGAAGAACTGCGGTGGCAAGCGGAAAGATTCATCTGCAAAAGGAAACAATTGAAATGATCAAGAATGCAGAAATCAAAAAGGGAAATGTATTGACAACTGCTCAAATAGCTGGAATCCAAGCGGTCAAGAAGACTTCTGACATTATCCCTCTTTGCCATCCATTGAACTTAAGTGGAATTGAAATAGAATTTGATGTGGGAGAAGATGAAATCACTGCAACCTGTGAATGTAGATTGACTGGACAAACCGGTGTGGAAATGGAAGCAATCACTGGAGTAAGCGTAGCATTGCTCACCATTTGGGACATGACAAA
>JAGCLR010000203.1 GCA_017646885.1 Methanobrevibacter sp.
TAATGAAGCAAAGATATCAACTCTTTGATGCTTTCCATCTGCTATGATTGCAGGACTGTTTACACGTTCACCTAATTTAATGATGTATTGGCTTAAAGAGAAATGAGTGAATACACCAATGAAAGCCATTACAGCTGCCAAAGGTTCTGGAATTGTAGTTGTGCCTCCAAAGAACAATCTGTCAACAGCTCCTGAAATGATCTCATATGCAACAATCGCCAAAAAGATCACAATCAACAAACCTGCAATCGCTTCAGCACGGCCATGGCCTAATGGATGCTCTTCATCAGCAGGCTTGCTCCCTATCTTAAATCCAATATAAGCTATTATTGAAGTGGTTATATCAGTGAGAGTATGTGCCCCTTCAGATATAAGCGCATAACTTCCAGCCATTATTCCCACAGCAACATTGAATATTGTTAAAAAGAGATTTCCTGCAATGGCTACATAAACTGCCCTTTTTCCTAACTTATCTCTATCTTCATTTACCATTTTATCATTTCAATAAATTCTTTGATTAATAAAGTTTTCAATTAATAATATAAAAATATTACTTTTTTTGAAAAAAATAAAAAAATTTAATACTTTTATAAATGTTTTTATTACTAATACTAATTATATAATTTTTAATATATATTTTTTATTATGGTGAAGTTTGAAAAAATAAAAAAAGAATTTAAAGGTTTAAAGGATTTAAAGGATTTAAAGGATTAAAGAAATAAACCCCTTAAAATTAATCTGCTATTTAGAATCTAATAATCCAAATCCTTTAGGATATCCATTGCCTTTTCAATGTTTTCATATGAATTAGCATAGGACATTCTGACATGCTCTTCCCCTAAACTTCCAAATGGAGCTCCTGGAACTGAAATTACTCCTGCCTCTGCAGCTGCCTTTACAAATTCCATAGGCCTGTCAACTTTAGGGAAAACATAGAATGCACCTTTACAGTCTACAGTTTCATATCCCATATCATTTAAGCTTGAAACGATAAGGTCTCTTCTTCTTGAAAACTCAGATACCATCTTTTTAACAGAGTCTTGAGGTCCGGTAAGAGCTTCAATAGCTCCAACTTGAGAAACGGAAGGTGCATTTGCAGTACAGTACTGATGGACTTTAAGCAAATTCTCAGTCACTTCATCATTTGCAACCATATAACCAACTCTAAGACCAGTCATTGCATAGGTTTTGGAAAATCCATTTATGGTTATTACATTATCTGAGTATTCCGCAGGAGAGTGGTTTTTGGTTCCATAGGCAATCTTTTCATATATCTCATCTGAAATTATATAGAAATCATGGTCTGTAGCCAAATCAGCTATTCCCTTGATGTCTTCCTTATCCATTACTGCACCAGTTGGATTTGAAGGTGAGTTGATGATCAATCCTTTTGTATTCTTGTCAATCTTTTCCTGAACGTCCTCCACTTTCATCTTGAATTCGTTTTCCATAGGGGTGGTCACTTCAACCACATTGGCTTCAGCCAACTGCACACAGGTATAATAAGACAGGAATCCAGGATTTGGAACAAGAACATTGTCTCCTTTTTCAAACAAAGCCTGTGCAGCATTGTATAATGATTCACTTGCACCGCAAGTTACTATAACGTTTTCAGCATCAGTTTTTATATTATTGTCCTTAGCAAGCTTTTTCACAATAGCTTCCCTAAGTTCAATCAATCCCTTGTTTGAAGTGTATTTTGTGTATCCTTCATCAATAGCTTCTTTCATTGCATCCTTGATATTTTGAGGAACATCAAAGTCAGGTTCACCGATTCCCAAATTGACTGCATCAGGATTGGTTACTTCAAACATTTTTCTAATTAGGGATAACTCTATGGTTTCAACTCTTTTTGCAGAATTTAACATGATAACACCTTTAATAAAAATAACAATTAATAAGAATAATTTAATCAAATTTGAAATTGATTATTAAAAAATAATTTTACATTAATATATTTGAATTAATATTTTATATATTTAATTTACATTAATTTAATTGCAGGCACCACAATTGTAACAGATTCCGTCTTCACACCATGGAGTCTGCTCACCAGTTTTAATCTTTTCATATTCTGACTTTAAGAACTCCTTGCTAACACTTACATTAATGGAATCCCAAGGCAATTCATCTTCCAAATCATAACTTGGAGCATTTTCACCCCACTCTCGAATGCTGATCTTCTCATTCAATGACCTTTCGATAAGGTCTCCAATATCCTTGTCTCCACATGACAATACATATTGTATAAGCCCCATCTTAGCGCTGTCAAACTTAATGTCCAATCCCTTTAGACTCTTTTTGAGATATTTTATCTTTGACTTGATTTCCTTCATGTCATAGGATTCCCATTGAAGAGGGGTATGTGGCTTTGGAATTACTGGGTTTACACTAAAGCTAATTGAGACCTTAGGTTTTTTTCTAGACTTATCTTTTCTAGACTTGGTTTTCTTATCCTTTTTCCCTGATTTTTTGGATTTTGCATCACTTGAAAGGGCATCATTTTCAGATGCTGAATTAGATATTGATTTAATTGAATTGTCGTTTAATTTAATTGAAGATGTAAAATTTGAATCAATATTATACTTCATAGAATCAATTTGCTTCATCATATTTGCAAGTTCTTCAATATCGTCTTCAGACTCATAGGGCAAACCGATTAAAAAATACAATTTAATATTAAAACCAAGTTCAACAGCATCACTTATGACCCTTAGGACTTCTTCGTCCTTGATGTCCTTATTGATTCTGCGCCTTAGGGAATAAATTGATTCTGGAGCTATTGTCAATGTCTTCAATCCACTTGCCTTAAGTGCAGTCAATGTTTCCCTTGTGATGGATTCGATTCTCATTGAAGGGGTTGATACCTGAAATCCCCTTTCCTTCAATCCTTCTGTCAAGTCATTTATTCTGGAGTAATCTGATACAGCTGCACCAATCAATGATATCTTGTTCAAGCCAGTGTTTTCTCTTGCTTCCTCTGCAATTGAAAAGAGATCCTCCAAATTGGTTTCCCTAAGAGGCCTGTACATATAGCTTGACATGCAGAACCTGCATCCCCGTGTACATGCCCTTGAAACATTCAATAGTATGGAATTGGAAAATGCAGGAATGAAATCCTTGTCATCGGTTTCAGTAACGATTGGGCAAGTTAGGTGATATATGCTTTCCATATCCTCTGATAGGACTATATTAGTTTCATTGTTGAATTCGGAAATGTATAATCCTTCTATGTCTAAAAATGGAGACAAGTCCATTTTATCATCATCAATGCCTTGACCATTGTTATTGATTTTATTGCCATTATTATTTTTACTCTTCCTCCTCCTTTTAGATAGATTTAATGAAGAGTACATGTCCAAAAAGTCATAAAGGACAGCTTCAGCTTCCCCAACAACAAAAATGTCTATAAAGTCAGATAAAGGCAATGGATTTGCACTTGCGCAAGGACCTCCAGCAATGATTAAAGGATCATCAGATGTCCTGTCCTCCCTTCTAAGTGGAATGTCCGCTTCCCTCAAGATCTCCAATACATGGAAATAGTCCTGTTCATACTGAAGGGAAAATGAAACGATATCAAAGTCAGACAATGGACTGTTGGTTTCCAAACTTCTTGTAGAAGGATAAATGATTCTTTCAGAGTATGTATCCTCCCTTTCATTGATATAATTATAAATAATCTGGTATCCTAAAGAACTCATTGCAGTCTTGTAAACGTTTGGATAAACCAATCCAAAACGTATATCTGCCTTTAGTGGATTTTTTATAATTATATTCTTTTCCTTAAACATGCTTTAGTCCTTTGTGAAATATTTTCTTTATTAAAAATCAATATAAA
>JAGCLR010000204.1 GCA_017646885.1 Methanobrevibacter sp.
GGTGTATTTGAAATCGTTATTGACGGTGTAGATGAAGAATCTGTAAAAGCAGCTATGAAAGCTGGTATTATGGCAGCTTGTACTGTTGATGGTGTACTTGAAATTAGTGCAGGTAACTTCGATGGTAAATTAGGTGCTTACATCATGAAATTACACGACTTATTCGAATAAGTCTGTAGTTTATTAAAATTTAATTTAATTAGTACATTAGCTTAAGATGGTGTATTAATTTTTGAGATAATTTCATTATCTCAACTCTTTTTCTTTTTTTATTATTATCTATTTTATCTATTTTTAACGAATTTTTTGAAATTCATTTACAATTTATTGTGTGGAGGAATGATTTGATGAAGGAATATTTGATGGAGACAAAAAGCATTGATTATATGAATCCATATATTCAAGAAAAGGTTCAGAAATTAAAAGATCAATCATGTGATGATGCAGATTATATTAAAAGAGCTTATATATTTGTCAGAGATGAAATTCCACACTCATGGGATATACAAACAAACATAGTTTCAAGGACAGCCAGTGATGCATTAATAAATAAGACAGGGATATGCTGGGCAAAATCATGTCTTCTTGCAGCACTTCTTAGAGCAAACGGCATTCCATCAGGAATCAGCTATCAGCTTCTTACAATAGCTGAGGATGATAGTTTAGGTCATCTTGTTCATGCATTGAATACTGTCTATATTGAAGATTCAGATAAGTGGTTAAGGATTGATGCTCGTGGAAATGTCGGAAATGTTGATGATGAGTTTAGTTTAGAAAAAGATAACTTGGCTTTCTCACCTAGAGCCGAATTTGGAGAAATCGATTATAACGACAACAATCCTGATTTGGATGAAAGACTAGTTAATAAACTTGAGGAAACTGAGAATCTAATGGAAATGAATATAGATTTTGAGTTTTAACTAGTCATGAGATATATTTTTAGTTTTAACTAGTTTTGAGATAAAAAAAGAGTTAGAGTTTACTCTTTAAATTGTTTGGTAAACTCATTAATTTCCTTAAATTCTAAATTGATGCCTAAAAGGCTTCCTTCTTTTTCCAATTCTCCAACTACCATATCTATATGATCCTTATCCGGACCAGATATCCAATGGGAATGAACTCCATTCACTGTATTATACATGATATCCAAGGATTCTCTCACGTCAGGATTGTTTTTAACCCTGTCAATGAAGTGATTCCTTTCCTCTTCATCCAAAACTCCAATGGTTCTGGTAACTGGGGTTCTGACTCCTGGGAAATGATATTCTATGTTTTCCAAATGGCAGTCGTGTTTTTTAAGAATTTCAAATTCCCTTTCAAGGAAATCAATTCCATGCCTTTGAGTGACATATACTAAATTAGGCTCTACAGCTGCAAAGTAAAGGTCCACTCCACCACTTGCCTCTGGAGAGATTATCTTGTCTGCACCTGCATGCTTTAATCTTTTATAATTCTCTTTTTTACTTGCTCTGGTAATGATCCATGCATCCTTATACAATTCCCTTATTGATAAAACCATAAAAAGGTTGTCCACATCATTTCCAGTTGCAATGATCACTCCAAGGGATTTGTCAATATTAAGTTTCTTAATGGTTTTGTCTTCTGTAGCATTTGCATTATAAACAACTATATTCTCATCTTCTTCAATATCTTCAGTTGCCTTTTCATCCATATCAACAATAATAACTTTCTGGTTTCTTTTTTTCAATTCTTCAAATACTGAAAGCCCTACTCTTCCAAAACCGCATAAAACGTAATGGTTTTCCATTTCAGCTAATCTTTTTGCCATGATTCTCCCGCTCCTTCTGTTTTGTAGGTTTTCTGTAACGGAACTAATGATAAAAGTTAAAATGTAAGCTAAGAGCCCCACTCCTGCTAAAATTAATGTTACAGTGAATATTTTTTCAAGTGGAGTTATTGGAGTGATGTCTCCATAACCTACTGTCGCTATAGTGATTATAGTGTAATAGATGGAATCATAAATGTTTAGGTGCATGATAAAGATAGACCCTAAAACTCCATATAGTATGATAGCTAGAATAATGAGGATTCCAAAGTTTACCAATCTATTTCTTTTAAAATATTCAAGCAACATTTCTAATGTTTTCATTATTTTTCCTCATTCAAGTATTAAATTTCGTATAAATCTGAACTTTCATTTCCTTATATTTAATTATTAGTATGATTATATAATATAATGTTTATTATAATTTTAATTTTCAATTTTAAGAATTTTTTTAAGAATTTTTAAAAATCTTCATTAAAATAATTAATTCGAAGGTGTAATAATGGATCCAATTGATATGATGACAACAGACTATAATTGTGAATATTTAGGGCTTTCAAGGCTGTGCTTGATGGAAAATGCAGGGAAATCATTGTCTGATGAAGTGGCAAATCTTTCAACTTTCAAGTTTTCAAAACCTGTAAAGATCATTATCTTCACTGGTTCTGGAGGTAATGGAGGAGACGGTTTTGTAGCTGCAAGGCATTTGTTGAATAGGGGCTTTGAAGTTGAAGTTTATGCTCTAAACACATTGGATGAAATCAAGTCTGATGATGCATTGATAAACCTTGAAATATTAATGAATATGGAACCGAGAATTTCACGCCTGTCTGTTGATTTCATTAAGGATTCTTCCGATTTGGATAAGCTTGATTTCGATTCCAATCAGGAGTATATCGTACTTGACTGTTTGCTTGGAACCGGAATAAAAGGAAAGCTTAGAACAAAGGTTAGAAAAACTGTCCAATTGATCAATGAAATAAACGGCTTAAAGATAGCTATTGATGTTCCTTCAGGTTTGGATCCATTAACTGGAGAAATATCAGACATTGCTGTTGATGCAGATTACACTGTAAGCTTCCACAAGATCAAGACAGGTGTCAAGTTAGCTGGTGAAGAAAAGACCGGTGGAGTGATCACCTGTGATATTGGAATTCCAATTGAAGCGGAATTATTTGTTGAAGGTGGAGATTTATTAAGGTTAAAAAACAGGTCTAAGGATTCACATAAAGGAAACAACGGTAAGGTATTGATTGTAGGAGGAAGCAAGGACTATTACGGTGCACCTGCAATCTCTGCAAAGGCAGCTATTGCAACTGGTGTTGACTTGACTTATATTTACACTCCAAAGAATGCTGCTATACCAATCAAGTCATTTTCTGAAGACTTTATTGTTCAAGAAGCGAAAGGAGATTACTTGTCTCTTGAAGACTTGGATGAGATTTTGGAACTTGCATCCAAGGTTGATGCAGTTTTATTAGGGCCTGGCTCAAGTCAAAATGAGGAAACAGGCAAATTATTCAATGTTTTAGCTGTAAAGATCGATAAGCCATTGGTTTTAGATGCTGATGCATTGAAATTGGTTGATATGTCTTTAGTTTCCAAAAAAGAGGATTTAATCATTACACCTCATTTGTCTGAGTTTAAGTCCTTCTTTAAAGATGCTTCCAAAGAGGATTTGGATAATTTTGAAAGGGTTGTAAAGTTAGATGATAAGGATAATTTAGACTTTAGAAAAGTGAATGATAAGATTGATGGAGTCCACGCCATTACAAAAAACATCAATGGTTCCGTGATTCTAAAAGGAAAATATGATTTCATATTCAATAAAAACAGGTTGAAAATCAATAGAACTGGAAATCCTGGAATGACTGTTGGTGGAACAGGAGATGCTTTGGCAGGAATTTGCTTAAGCTTACTCTCTCAAGGATTGAACAGTTTCGATGCAGCGCTTCTTGCCCCATACCTTAATGGAAAAGCTGGAGATTTGGCTTATGAAGCTCAGGGATACGGTTTTGGAGCTCAAGACTTGACACAGTATTTAGGTGCCGTGATGAGTGGTTTAATTGACTGATTTAGTAAAAGCTATTTTTAGAAACAGGGCGAATAGATTCATTGCAGAAGTGGAAATTGATGGAGAGATAGTAAGAGCACATCTTCCAAATACAGGCAGATGCAAGGAGCTATTGATTGATGGTGCAACTGTTTATCTTAAGCCAAGCGACAATCCTAACAGAAAAACAAAGTATTCTCTTCATTTGATTGAAAACAATGGTGCCCTTGTTGCAATGTATTCCCAGCAGGCCAGCAAGATTGTCATTGATGCTATCTTGAAGGGAAAGGTCAAGGAATTATCTGGATATGATATTGTAGAATCTGAAAAGAC
>JAGCLR010000205.1 GCA_017646885.1 Methanobrevibacter sp.
AAAATCCAATTACAACAGAAGCTATATCTCTAAATTCATGAGCGACCGCAAATGTCCTGTTTGTGGTGGAAGAAGGCTTCGTCCTGAGGTTTTGGCAGTAACTGTCGGTGATAAGAACATTATGGATGTATGTGACTTGTCCATTAAGGACAGTTATCAGTTCTTCCAGGATTTAGAGCTTACAGAAAGGCAAATTTTCATTGGAAAAGAGATCTTGAAAGAAATCAAGGCAAGATTGAAATTCCTTGTTGATGTCGGATTGGACTATATTACAATGTCAAGGTCTTCAGGTACATTATCAGGTGGAGAGGCACAGAGACTAAGACTGGCTACCCAAATCGGTTCTGGACTTGTTGGAGTTTTATACATATTGGATGAGCCAAGTATTGGTCTTCACCAAAGGGATAATAAGAAGCTTATCGGCACTTTAAAGCATTTAAGGGATATTGGAAACACATTAATCGTTGTAGAGCACGATGAAGAGACTATTTTATCTGCAGATTATGTTGTTGACATAGGCCCTGGAGCTGGTGAACATGGTGGAAAAATCATTGCAGAAGGAAGCCCAGAAGAGATAATGAACTCTCCAGACTCCATTACAGGCAAATACTTGTCAAGAAGGGAAACCATTCCTATCAATACAGAAAGAAGAGCTGGAAATGGCAAATTCCTAACTGTTAAAGGTGCAAGAGAGAACAATCTTAAGAATGTTGATGTGGATATTCCATTAGGAGTCTTTACCTGTGTTACTGGTGTAAGCGGTTCAGGAAAAAGCAGTTTGATCAATCAAGTCTTGTATAAGGGTTTATCAACCATCATAAACAAGAAGTATTTGCATCCTGGAAAGCATGATTACATTGAAGGAATTGAAAATATCGATAAGATCATTAGGATAGACCAAACTCCTATCGGTAGAACTCCACGTTCAAATCCTGCTACATATGTAGGTGTATTCACTCCAATCAGAGAATTGTTTGCAGACACTCCAGAATCTAAAGCAAGAGGCTATAAGCCAGGAAGATTCAGTTTTAACGTAAAGGGTGGAAGATGTGAATCCTGTTATGGTGACGGTATCATACAGATTGAAATGCACTTCCTATCTGATGTTTATGTTCCTTGTGAAGTCTGTAAAGGTAAAAGATATAATGATGAGACATTGGATATTCGTTATAAAGGAAAGAATATCTATGAAGTATTGGAAATGACTGTAGAAGAGGCATTGGCATTCTTTGAAAATGTGCCAAGAATTGCTAAAAAGCTTCAGACATTGTATGATGTCGGTTTAGGTTACATTAAGCTTGGACAGCCTGCTACAACCCTTTCAGGTGGTGAAGCACAAAGGGTGAAATTAGCAAAAGAGCTTTCCAAATCCAGTACTGGTCAAACATTATACATATTGGATGAGCCTACTACCGGTCTTCACTTTGATGATATCAAGAAATTATTAAACGTTTTAAACAGACTTACAGATGCAGGTAACTCTGTTGTAGTGATTGAGCATAACTTGGATGTTATTAAAACAGCAGATTATATCATTGATTTAGGTCCTGAAGGTGGAGATGGTGGTGGAGAAATCATTGCCACTGGAACTCCTGAAGAGATTGCTGAATCTGGAACTTATACAGGAGATTTCTTAAAAGAAGTTCTAAGCGAGAATATAACTGCTCATGCAAAAGAGTTAGTTGAAGAGAATGCAAGTAAATAATAGTTATCTATTATTTACTAAATTTTTTATTTTTTTAAAATAAGTTTTTTTTAATTTTTATACTATTTTTATTCTTATTCTATTTTTTAAGCAATTTAGATCTATTTTCAGCTACTTCCCGTACATATTTATCTTCATCCTTAATAGCTATATCATCTAAAACAGATACAGTTTGAATGTTTTTACATGCAGATTCACGAATCTTTGAATCCTCATCATTATATGCCAAATCAACCAATATCTCTTGATTCTTTATTTTGGAAATAGCTTCAATACGAGCATCGTTGTACTTTCCATTGATTGAAATATCCTCTAAAAGTTTTTTATCCTTAATTCTTCTAATTGCATTCATTCTGATATTGGAATCCTTATTGCCTTTAACGATTTCAGCCAATACATTTTCTGAATTGATTTTGGATACTGCTTCAAGTTGGCTGTCATGATATTTTGATTCTTCGCTGATTTCAATTAAGAGATCCTCATTTTCTATATTATTTATAGCCAATTTGCTGATTTCCTCATGATTTGATTCAATTGCAACATTCTTTAAAAGATTTTCAAAATCATATGAATCATCTTTATTTTCAATATAATTTTCCTTATTGCTGATGACTTTATTTAAAGCATTTTTAGCTACAATTAAATCATCTTCTTTAATACTAATGTCAATTAAATTAACTAAAGAATCAATATTCTTAATAGCTTCACTTCTTACGAAGTTATCTTTCTCTTGGAGATATATCTCTTTAATAATATTCTCATTTTTTATATCTTTTAGTGCTTCGATTCTGACAAACTTGTCCTCATCACTTAATGCAATCTCTTTCAAGACATCTTCATCCTTGATCTTTTCTGTGGCTTTTAGTCTTGATGAGGAATAGCTTGAATTTAATGCGATTTCAATCAAATCAGTTTCTGAATCTAATTTTTCTATAGCTGCAGAACATACATGTTCATCAGTTTCATTGAATGCAATCTCTTTTATTGTTTCATTATTACTGTCATTATCCAGCTTATTCAATGCTTCAACTCTAATGAACTTATCATATTCATTGCTTTTTGCAATATCTGATAGAATCTCTTCATCAGAAAAGCTTTCTTTGCTTATTATTTTATTGAATATCTTATTGTCAGATGAATTTTTCAATATTTCTGCCAATATCTGGTTGTTTTCAATGCCTTCAATAGCAGTCATTCTAACTTTCTGGTCCTTTGCATTGAGACATACATCCATCAGAATGAGTTCATCTTCTATTTCACGAACTGCAGATAATCTGTTTTTTCCTTTCTTATCAAATTGAGCAATCTCTGCAAAGACATTTTCACTCATGCCTAATCTGTCAAATGCTATCTGTCTGACATCAGTGTACTTTGCATTGTATGCCAATTCCTTTAGGATATTAGGATCAGTGATTCTTGAAGTGGAGATGGTTCTAACATATCTGTCCTTATTGTCCATAGCTAAATCTTCCAAAACATCTTGAGATTTCATTTCCATAACTGCAGCAATTCTATTGTTTCTGTTGCTATGGTTCATTGCGATACTTCTAAATGTTTCATCTTTTAATTTTTCCTCTTGAGTACGGGAATCATTTTTAAGACGTTTTTCTTTAGCCAGTTTCAAGTCATCTGGGCTTATATTGTCTATTGAATCAAAATCGATTGATTTGTCTCCTTTTTTATTTTTCTTTTCATTTTTATCTTTCTTTATGAAATCAAATAAGCCCATTTTTTCACCATAAATAGAAATTATGTTTAATTAAATTTTTTTATTTGTATAAATCACTATTCTTTTTTGAATTTTTTCTCTAAAACAATAATAAGTACAAAAGCTATTAAAGCTAAAATAATACATGGAATCCAGGATCCTTGAATTGTAGAGGTTATTTTCATAATAGGCAATCTCAATGTCCCAACCATTATTCCTATTAAAAATGCCATTGTAGCAGATTCGTATTTCTCAAGCAAGTAATTCAATAGCTTTGAAAATCCTAAAATTCCTATTGCTGCCCCTATTACAAAGACCAAAATCTCAATTATATTTCTTGAATTCAAGGCATTCAGCATGTATTGATACTGTCCAAGAAGCAATAAGAGGAAAGATCCAGAGATTCCTG
>JAGCLR010000206.1 GCA_017646885.1 Methanobrevibacter sp.
CCAATATTCTACCCTGAAGGAGGAGGTCAGCCATCAGATAGTGGTAGTATGTCCATTGATGGCAAGATCTATGAAGTAACTTATGCTGAAAAATTGAATAACATTGTCTTGCATCACATTGCTGTTCCTAAGGATAGCGATAAAGAGACCTTGTTTGCTACTTTAAAAGATTATATTGGAACTGAAGTCCATATGGCTATCAATTGGAACAGAAGAATCACTTTAGCAAGACATCACACCGGTACTCACTTGGTCATTGCTGCTGCAAGAAAAGTTTTAGGACAGCACATTTGGCAAGCAGGTGCACAAAAGGGTCTTGATCGCTCACGTATAGACTTATCCCATTACAAGCGTATTACACAAGAAGAGCTTAATGAAATTGAAAAATTGGCAAATGAATATGTTATGATGAACATTGATTTGGATATCAATTGGTTAAGCCGTGACGATGCAGAGAAGGAATATGGTTTCACCTTATACCAAGGAGGAGTTGTTCCTGGTTCTCAAATCAGAGTTGTAAGGATTCCTGGAATTGATGTACAGGCTTGTGCAGGTACTCACCTTGACAGAACCGGTGAAGTGGGCCCAATCAAGATCAATAAGACTGAAAGGGTTCAAGATGGTGTGGAAAGAATTGATTTCTCAGCAGGACTTGCAGCTATTGACTCTATTCAAGCGGATAAAGAAATCCTAAGGGAAAGTGCAGGAATATTCAGCGTAACCAACGAACAATTACCTAAGACCTGTGATAGATTCTTTAGTGAATGGAAAGCTCAAAAGAATGAAATCGCTAAATTGCAAAAGGAAATTGCTAATTTGAAAGTCAGCACTTTAGCTGATAATGCAATCGAAATCAATGGCTTGAAAGTATTGAAGGAAATCATTGATGGGGATATCAAAGAGCTTCAAAAGATTGCTACTGACTTCACTGATAATGATAAGGCAGATGTTGTCTTCATCGGTAACAATGATGGTAAAATCGTTGGAGCAGCTACTAAAGACTGTGGAGTTCAAGTAAATGGCATTATTAAGGAAGCAGCTTCATTGCTTGGAGGTGGCGGTGGTGGCCGTCCTAACTTAGCTCAAGGAGCGGGACCTAATGCAGATAAAATGCCAGAAGCTTTGGATTTAGCTATTGAACTTTTAAATAAAAATTAATTAATTCTTTTAATTATTTTTTATTTTTATTTTTTTAACTATTTTTATAACAATCGTTATATTTATAAACTATAAATTAAATATATAGAAAGATAAAGATATAATAAGAGAAAATATTTTATTGACTAACCTATCATATTTTATGAATTATTCTTTATTCCAATTTATTTTATGAAATTTTTAATTATTGAGGTATTTTATGAAACATGATTTAATCATTGCCCGTTATGGTGAATTGGCTTTAAAAAGTGACGGGGTTAGAAAAAGATTTGAAAATCGTTTAGCAAATAATATAAGAGCATCAATTGATGCAGAAGTTAAAGTAAGACAAGCAAGAATATATATTTCTCCAAAGGACTTTGATGATGCAATTGAAAAGCTTGAGAGAATATTTGGTATTGTATCTTATTCTCCAGCTGTTACAACAAAATCCACTTTTGAGGATATTGAAAGGGATGTATCAAAGTATGCAGAAAAACTTCACGAGGAAGGACTTTTAGATGAAAACACTAAATTTGCCATTAGCTGCAGAAGGGTTGGAAATCATGAATTTTCATCTCAAGAAATGGCAGCTTTTGCAGGTGCAGTTGTAGTGCGCAAATACTCCTCTCCTGTTGATTTAACAAATCCGGAACTAACTATCTATCTTGAAGTAAGGGATAATGACACTTATATTTTTCATGAGAAAATTCCAGGTCCTGGAGGATTGCCTCTTGGAACTCAAGGAAAGGTTGTTGCACTTGTTTCAAGCGGTATAGATTCTCCTGTAGCTACCTATTTAATGATGAAAAGAGGCTGTCAAGTAATTGCATTATTCTGTGATAATGACCCTTATACAACCCCAGAAGCACTTAAGAACTTCAATGACTTGATAGATCAGTTAAATCTTTATGCAAGTGGTGCCCCTATTAAGAGAAGGGTAGTCAAATATGGAGAGTATCTCTCCACCTGCAAATCAGATGCTCCAGATAAGATGACTTGTGTATTATGCAAATCAGGAATGTATAAGCTTGCAGGAAAACTTGCCAAGAAAATGCATGCTGAAGCAGTTATTGATGGAAGCAGTTTAGGGCAAGTGGCTTCTCAAACTCTTCCAAACATCCTTGCTACAAGAGAGGATCTTGATGTTCCTGTTTTAAGTCCCCTTATTGGTCTTGATAAGGTGGAGATTACAAGAATTGCTGAAAAGATTGGAACCTTTGAAATCTCTAAAAGGGATGATGGAGGATGTAAGGCAGTTCCTAAATATCCTGAAACAAAAGCTGATTTGGAATTGGTAAAACAAGTGAAAGAGGATATGAATCAGGAGGAACAATTAGAAAAAGCTTTTAATACTATAGAATATTAATTTATTCTATTTTTATTATTTTAATTATTTTATTTTTATTTCTATTTTTATTTATTAATGGAGAGTTTATATGAAATCTAAAATTGCAGGCATTGTTTTTATTTTAGGTAGTTTATACTATCTTTTGGCTGAAGCCATTAGTGCATTTTCATTTAATGACTTGTTGACTAATACATATCTTTTTCATACAATTTCAGAACTGGGAATTCCTAACGCCAATTCTCCATTAGCCTTTCTGATGAATTCTGCATTTATAATCATTGGTTTAACTTTCTTATTTGGTAATTTCTATAAATTTAAGGAACTCATTATAAAAAATAAGATTGTTTTCTATATTTTAACTATAGTTGCAGCTGTTGGAGTTATAATTGTTGCTATGATTCATGCAGGAAATCCTGTAACCGATGGTTATCATAGCTTAGGTGC
>JAGCLR010000207.1 GCA_017646885.1 Methanobrevibacter sp.
AAAAAAGTAGAATATAAAATAAAGTTTTATATCCTAAAAAAATACTGATTTAATTAATCACTATAATCTGCATCCAAGATTGCATCAAAGTGATAATCTGGATACAATGCTCTGATTTCCTCTAAAACCTTTTCCTTTACGTCATGACGATCTGCTTCAAAGTCAATGATCAAATCAAAAGTGACTAGATTTATATCCTCATCAAGATAAAATCCATGGACTTGCAATATTTCAGGATATTTTGCAGTTATCTTATTCAAGCTTGCCTTTATCTTTCGGGTTTCTTCGCTATCCTCATTTGATGCATAGATTCCTACTGTGAGTATAATGCCGAATTCCTCATAAACTGCATATAGGATTTTTCTGGTTAGCTTATGAATTTCCTTTGCTGTCAAATCGTCCTTGACTTCAACATGAACTGAACCCATCAATTGGGTTGGACCGTAATTATGCAAGGTCAAGTCATAAACTCCTAAAACCTCTTCAAAGGAACCTATGGTATCCTTTAGCTTGTCAGTGATTTCATTGTCTACACGGGTACCTATCATGCTGCTTAAGGTTTCAGAGAGCATTTCAATAGCTGCCTTTATGATGACAAATGCAATGATTGTACCTAAAATACCTTCAAGACTTATATTCCAGAAATAGCTTATGATAGCTGCAACCACTGTGGATAAGGACAATACAGCATCAAACAATGCATCGCTTCCAGATGCAACCAATGACTGTGAATTTATTTCCTTTCCTTTTCCTTTAACATATCTTCCAAGGAGGAACTTTACAACTACAGCCACTGCAATTATGAATATTGAAACAAATGTATAATCTGCCAAGACAGGGTTGAATATCTTTGGAACTGATTCCTCTAAAGCGGTTATCCCTGCAAGCAATACGATTACTGCAATGATTACAGAAGAAAAGTATTCTATTCTACCGTAACCATATGGATGATCCTTATCTGGAGCTCTTCCAGCTAATTTTGTTCCAATGATTGTAATGATTGATGATAAAGCATCGGTTAAGTTGTTTACTGCATCCAATGTAATTGCAATACTGTTTACCATAATACCAATTGTTGCCTTAAATGCAACAAGAACCAAATTCACCAGTATTCCAATGACACTAGTCTTTACTATAATCTTATCCCTATCCATAAAAATACCTCAAATTAATAAAAGAATACTTAATTAAATTTATATTCACTGAATAAATATAATTTACTATAATCCTCCTATCTATTGTTTATAGAGATTGATTATACTGTGAATCATAAGTTGCAGAGGATTATAAATAAATTTATATAGATTGAAAATTAAACCATTTAACATAGTAAAGTAAGAGGGTATACTATGAAAAAAGATTCAGTATTTAATTATGAAAAAAGCTATCTCAATTCCTGGTACAATATAAAAAAGGGATTTGAAGATTTCTATAAAAGAAATGGAAGTGACTTGAAGATTAATCCTGCAGAAGCTATGTTCTTGTCAAAGATCTATTATGCTGATGGAATCAGCCAAAGGGAAATCGCTAAAGGATTGAATGTATCTGAAGCAAACATTACAAAAACCTTTAAGAAGCTTGAAGGAAAGGAATTGGTCTATAAAACCGTTGATGATGAGAACAATGCACGCCGTAATTTGCATTTAACTGAAAAGGGAGAAGAAACCTTTGAAAAATGCATTGAACTCTTTAAGAATTTCGATGCTGCATTGTTTGAAGGATTGACTGATGAGGAAATCGAAAGAATGGAAAGCCAATTATGGGAAATTGGAGTTAAATCATTAAATCTTATAGAAGATTAAATAGATTTAGTATGCCCTTAAAAAACACCATATAACGCCTTTTTAATCACCATAATATAAAATAAGACTAAAAAATAACTATTTTTTAAAAAAAACTAAAAAAAGAAATTAAAAAAGTAAAAAAAGCTAAAAAACAATTAAAAAATAAAAGAAAAAAATAATAAAATTTATTTATGCTACTTCTACATCTTCAATTTTAGAAGACTTTTCTACTTTTGCAGCTTTTTTACTATTTTCTTCATCCAAATCAATCAATAATGCATCTTCTTCCAATGCTCCAGGATCCTTTTCAATGCATTCTTTT
>JAGCLR010000208.1 GCA_017646885.1 Methanobrevibacter sp.
CCTAAAGTAATGATAACAAAGAAAGATGTAGAAGAAATACCCGGATTAGCATAGTTAAGAGAAGCCATTAAAATGTGGGAACAGAAATTAAAGACTGCTTCCGGGCGTGATGCTTTTATTATTAAGACTGCGATTATTGAATTACGAAAGGACCAATACATTCTCAAAGACGCCTATCGTAAGCCCATAATTCCAAAAAATATCACACGCTCGAGACACTTTACACCTTTAGAAAGCGATTTCAGTTTTGATGATGAAGGTTTTGTGATACCCGAGGGTGTTTCTTTATGTGACCCGAAAGTCGTTTCTGCAATTTTATGTAACTACTCCTTAATGAAGCAAGAAAGCTGGGGAGAGTTTGAAAAGGACTTGTGGTATTTAATGCAAGAGTTCGATGAAGTTGCAGATGCTGCATTAAAAGATTATCCATTATATGACCGTATTTGTGAATATAAAGTTGATGGGTTACAAAATATAGACATTCAAGAAAAAATTCAAATGGAGTTTGGGATTAAGCACAGCGTTGAATATATTTCAAGTTTGTGGCGAAATAAGATTCCAAAATTAATCGCCTCAGAAGCTGAGGATAGATTATTAAATTGGTACTTCCTGAATGAAATGAAAGGTAAGTACAAGAAGTGTAGCCGCTGCGGCGAGATTAAATTAGCACATAATAAATATTTTAGTAAAAATAAAACTTCTAAAGATGGATTCTACAGCATTTGCAAATGTTGTCGTAACTCCAAGGCCAAAAAGTCATAATTCCGACTTGGTATTTTCATTATAAGTAAAGGAGGAATTTTTTATGGCTGAAAGTTATTACTGCGAAAAATGTAATAGAACAATGAATGCTGATTAGTTTTACGGTTCAAATAATGTAGAAAAGTATCCAGAAGGTAAATTACATAAATGTAAAAAGTGTATTACAATGCACGTTGATAATTTTAATCCTGATACTTATTTATGGATTTTACAAGAATGTGACGTTCCGTATGTCCCAGAAGAGTGGAATAAACTATTATCTTCATATGGTAAAGACCGTTCAAAATTAACTGGAACAACTATTGTGGGTCGTTATCTTTCAAAGATGAAATTAAAACAATTTAGAGATTATCGTTGGAAAGATACTGAGTTCTTACAAGAAGTTGCAAATAAACGAATTGAAGAAACTATGAAGCGTTAGGGATATGAAGCTGCGGAAATCGCTCAAGCGCTCGCTACAGCTAGTGTGCCTATTCCACAGGGTGAACTTCAAGCTCCTGTGTACCAAGAAGAAAATCCATTTCTGTCGTCTGGAGACGACTACTTTGCGGAGCAAAGTGGAGGCGCCGATGACTTTGTGGATGATTTAACTGAAGAAGATAGAACATATCTTCGATTGAAATGGGGTAAAACCTATAAGCCAGAAGAGTGGATTAGGCTTGAACAGCTATATGAAGAAATGATGGCTTCTTATGATGTTCAGGGTGCCGGACACATTGATACTTTAAAATTAGTATGTAAGACATCTCTTAAGGCGAATCAATTAATCGACATTGGCGATATTGAGGGCTTCCAAAAGATGAGTAAAGTTTATGATAGTTTAATGAAGTCTGGTAAGTTTACCGCCGCTCAGAACAAAGCTGAGTCTGGTGAATTTATTGATAGTATTGGTGAATTAGTTGCTCTCTGTGAGAGAGAGGGATTTATTCCTAGATATTATATTGATGAACCAAATGATAAAGTTGATAGAACATTACAAGATTTACAAAGTTATACTCGTGACTTAATTAACGAGGAAACTAACTTGAGCGCAATGATTGAGCACGCGCTTCGCGAAATTGAAAAAGATAAAGAAAATGAAAGTAAACTTGAGTCTGATGATGGAACTGATGATGAGGAAGCATTCGAGTCTTCATTGTTTGCGGATGACGCTGAAAAGGTTCTTCGTGATGAGGACTTTACTGAGTTTACTGATTTTGAGGATGAGTTAGCTGATGATGATGACGCATTCTTAAAATCTATTTTAGGTGGATAATTATGGCACTGCAGGATTTATTGAATCTATCCCAATCTCGTAAAAAGGTTGGTCTCTCTGAAGAAAGAGTGCGTGCCATAATTCCTGTCGCCAGAGACTATGTTGCTTACTGGCGAGAATATCCAGATATGTTTATTGACTTCTTACAAGATGGTGGTAATCCAGAAATTAAGAAGGAATTAAAGTTCTATTTCTATCAACGAGTATTCTTACGTGCGGCGATGCGATATAAGTATGTATACATGGTATTCCCCC
>JAGCLR010000209.1 GCA_017646885.1 Methanobrevibacter sp.
AAAGCATGACTTGATATCACCATTTCCAATAACTGGAATATTCACATTTTCCTTGACTTCCCTTATAATGGACCAATCCGCCTTTCCGGAGTATCCTTGATCCTTTGTTCTCGGGTGAACTGTAATTGCTGATGCACCTGCATCTTCAATGATCTGTGCAATTTCCACAGCATTTACGCTATTTTTATCCCAACCGCTTCTAATCTTTACAGTCACTGGAATCGGAACAATATCTACAATAGATTCTACAATAGATTTTACCTTATCTGGGTCTTTCATCAATGCACATCCTGCCTTTGACCTGTTTGTCACCTTAGTTACAGGACAACCCATGTTAATGTCAATGATGTCTACATCGGTATTTTCCCAGATGTACTTTGATGCGAAGGTCAGTGATTCCAAATCAGAGCCTACAATTTGTTGTGAAATTGGATGTTCAAAATCAGTCATGTACAGCATTTCCTTGGTTTTCCAATTGCCATACATAATAGCCTTGTCTGAAACCATTTCTGTTTCAATAAGCCCACAGCCCATTGACTTTACAATGGTTCTAAAGCTGAAGTCACATACTCCTGCCATAGGTGCCAAAGCTATCTGATTATCTATTTCAACATTTCCAATTTTCCACTTCATATGAATCAGTTAAATTATGAGTTTTTTAATGATTGTTTTTAAATACTGTTATTTGATATGTTTATATTTATTGTAAAAAATATATAATTCATTCCAAAAAAACTAAAACTTATTAAATTAAAAAAATAAAAAGTTAATTGTAAAGTAAAATTGGTGATATGATGGATAAAAAACTATTTTTTCAAGCTTTAAGCAAATTCCTAATTGGTCTTGTAATCATATGCATGCTTCTTTTCATTCCTGCTGGAACTTTAGATTATCCTAATGGATGGCTATTTATTGCATTGCTCTTCATTCCAATGTTTTTTGCAGGAATAATCATGCTTTTCAAATCTCCTGATCTTTTAAGAAAAAGGTTGAATGCTAAGGAATCAGAAGATGAGCAAAAGACCGTGATATTGGTTAGTGGAATAATGTTTCTGCTTGCTTTCATTTTAGCGGGCCTTAACTTTAGATTCGGATGGTTCCATCTTCCAAGCATAGTGATTATAATGGCTTCAATCGTATTCTTGCTTGCATATATCATGTATGCTGAAGTGCTTAGAGAAAACGAGTACCTTTCACGTACTGTTGAAGTGAGTGAAAATCAAAAAGTGGTAGATACTGGCCTATACGGCCTTGTAAGACATCCAATGTACACTTCCACAATATTCCTGTTCCTATCAATGCCTTTGGTATTGGATTCAATATTCTCATTCATTGTTATGTTGGTTTATCCAATAATCATAATATTTAGAATAAGAAATGAGGAAAAGGTATTGGAGAATGAGTTGGTTGGATATAAAGAGTATAAGGAAAAGATAAAATATAAATTGATTCCTTATTTATGGTAAAAAATGTTAAAAAAGTAAAAAATAGAAAAAATAGAAAAAAGAAATATTAATAGCTGAAAATAGCTATTAAATTTCAAAACTGCCAGCGTAGAAACAGTCTTTTAGCTCTTTAGGATTGTCCTTAATGAAGAACCTAAAGCTATCCTTATTCGCTACATATAGATGTGCTAAAGCTATTCCTGTATCAATCTTATTCCATTTTTTATAGAATCTGTTTCTAAGCCTTCCTAGCTTTACCCTGTATAAATCATAGCTACCATCATCACTGTGAGTGAAATACCATGGCTGTGTATTGGAAGCGGATGGAGCGAATTGTGCAGGGACTAATTTTTCATCGGCTTTATCGGATATTTCATCAATGGATTTTCTTCTAAACTGGTTAATTTCCCTGTATAAATTTCCTTTTGGCTTTCCGATTGCTATGATTATTATGAATTTTTGATCCTTATCCGGATTTTCATAATTTTTAGGATTTCCCATTCCTATCCAACAGGTTCCAATTCCCTTACTCTGCAAAAATAGGTCTACTTGCTGGAAGATGAAACCTACATTTTGATAGTAGTTTTCCTTTTCCTCGCTAAAAATAGCTATGTAATGAGGAGCTTTCCATCTCATCATAGTAGATATATTCTCTGTTGGGAGGATTTCATAACTCCATTTTATGTTTGGATTCAATTCTTTCGCATTGTCAATGAAATCCCTTATCTCATCAAGTGTTTGATTGTCAAGTGGACTATCATCATAAGATCTGATAGATTGCCTTTTGTATATTGTATCTTCAAGGTTCATTTTATCACTTCATTTAATAAAAATGCCGAATCTTTAAAAAATTTTTAATTTTCACTTATATTTTTCGATGAAATATGATTTAAATCTATTGAATTGATGATTTATTGGATTTGATTTATTGAATCCTTGATTAAAAGATAATAACATAGTTATAAAGAAAAATATTAATATTATTTTAAAATGATTTATATTAAAAGGTATAAAATAATATATGTAAAAAAAAATTTAAATAGGTTAAACGATGAGTAGAAAAGATCCTAAGATGATTGCAGAAATCATGAAGAATAATTTCAAGGGAGCATTCGCAAATCCTATTGTAGTGATTGTTCTCATTGGAGTAATTATACTTCCTTCACTTTATGCGCTTTTGAACATACAGGCATGTTGGGATCCTTATGGAAATACCGGTGATGTTCCATTTGCAATAGCTAACCTCGATGATGGGGCATCATTCAATGATAAAGACATAAATGTTGGAAAGGAACTTGTAAAAGACTTAAAGAATAATGATAAATTCAAATGGACATTCGTTTCAGAAGATGAACTGCGAAAGGGCGTGTATAACGGAACATATTATGCGGGAATTGTCATACCCAAGAACCTGAGTGATAACATTGTTTCAATCACTGGCGACAATCCCCAACAAGCGAAGCTTGAATATGTTGTAAACATGAAAACAAACCCTGTAGCAACTAAATTGACTGATTCAGGCGCAAATGCTGTTTATACCTCTCTTAATGCAAAAATAGTTGAGATTATAGACATTGCCGCTTATCAAAAACTTGGAGAATTGCAGGCAGGCCTTGCTGAAGGAGCGAAAAAACTAGCAAATGGTGGAAAACAGCTTCAAGCAGCTAATGCAAAAGTTCAAGCAGGAGCAAACCAAGTGAAAAGCGGCGAAAGCCAAGTGAAGGATGGGGCTGAACAAGTTAAAGCAGGAGCATCTTCCCTAAATGATGGTGCAGACCAATTAAAGCAAGGTTCAGACCAATTAAGCGATGGTGCATCACAAGTGGAAAAAGGTTCAGAGGAACTGTCAGCAGCAGTTGACCCATCATTAATACCTGATGGCCCAATAAAAGACTATGCAGAAGGAAACGCAAAGCTTGCTGATGGAAGCAGTCAAGTGGCTGAAGGAGGAAAACAGTTAGCGAATGGTGCAAATCAGTTAGCTGACGGAGGAAGCCAACTTGCAAACGGTACAGTTCAAGTGGCTGAAGGAAGCAGTAAATTGGCAGAAGGTTCAGTAAGTCTTGCTTCTGGAGCATCCCTGCTTTCCAATGGTGCAACAAATGCATTGTTTGCAGCATCCAGTTCATTAGGATCCACTGCAGATACCCTTGGGGGAATCACAGGCATAGATGAAGACACTCTCGGGGATTATTTCCTTTCTCCTGTAGAATTGGAAAGAAACGAGCTATTCCCTGTGAATTCATACGGTTCTGATGTATCTCCATTTTATCTTGTATTATCCATGTGGGTAGGTGCTGTAATTACCTGTGTAATGATGAAGCCAGGAACCAGTCAAGGAACAAAATATTCCCCATTTGAAATGTACTTCGGTAAACTATTGATTTACATTATAATGAGCATACTTCAAGCATGCGTTACAATCATAGGATGCTATCTTCTCGGTATTCAGATTCTAAATCCAGTGCTCTTTATTGCATCATGCATACTGGTATCGATAATATTCATGATCTTAATCTACTCAATCATTTCTGCAATCGGTACAGTTGGAAAGGCTATTGGAGTTATCCTTTTGGTTCTTCAAATATCTGCAACTGGAGGAATCTATCCAATTCAGATCATGCATCCATTCTTCAAGCTATTGTATCCATACATGCCTATGACATATGGAATCACATTGGTACGTGAAGCGCAGCTTGGTATTGTTTGGTCAAATTATATCCCTGCATTAATTATACTTTTAGCTATTGGATGTGTAACAATTACCGCTGCAGTGATCATTAAAGAAAAATTAGACAAGCCTTCCCATTACTTTGAAGAGAGACTAGAGGAAAGCGGATTGTTTTAGGAGAAAATGATAATTATCAAATATAAAAGAAAATGAGGAAAATTTATGAAATTCAAAAAAAGCCTTCTGATTGTATGCTTAATCATTTTCCTATTCTCCATTGCAAGCGTTTCTGCAAATGAGATTGATGATGTAGCAATCACAGCAGAAGACAATGGAATCATTTCTGTTGATGAGGAAAGTTCAGCAGAAAATATGGATGAAATCCTAACCGAATCTTCCCAAGAGAATGTGATTGAAGCTGATGCAGAAGATGATGGGACATTTTCTGCATTGCAAAAGAAGATCAATGATGCGGAAGAGGGAGCTGTAATAACATTGGATAAGGATTACACTTATGATGAGGGTTTCAGCAAAAGAGGTATCCGAATAAACAAGAACTTGACAATAAACGGTAACGGCCACACATTAGATGGATTGTCCCAGTCAAGAATATTTTTAGTGAGATATGGCCTTATTGATAACAATCATGTTGTATTGAACAACATTAAATTCACAAATGGAAACACCGACCTTTACGGTGGAGCAATATTCAATTATGGTAATTTAACCGTTAACAATTGCGTCTTTACAAATAACTATGCTAAATATTGTGGTGGAGCCATAAACTCTGTCGGACACTTGAATTTAAAGAATTCCAATTTTACCAAGAATACTGCAGGTGGAGACGGTGGAGCTGTCTTAACATTTTCCATAGACAAGGCTGTTGAATTCTTCAAGAAAATTTATGTGGATAGAACTCCTGAAGGGGAAATGGAATTCGTTTTCAATGCTACATTAACCATTGATTTAAGCTATGGAACAGACTATGTATCCAAATGCGTTTTCACCAACAATATTGCAAAAGGCCGTGGTGGAGGAGCAATTT
>JAGCLR010000210.1 GCA_017646885.1 Methanobrevibacter sp.
AAAACTAAATCAAGCTCCTAAAAGCATTTAGTTAGATGGGAAAATGGAATCATCATATGCATCGTATAATTCCTTAAATACCCATTCAGTAGACAAGTATCTTTCACCAGTATCAGGTAAAATAACTACAATGGTCTTACCTTTATTTTCAGGACGTTTAGCAAGTTCTAAACCAGCGAAAGTAGCTGCACCTGAAGAAATACCAGAGAAAATACCTTCTTCACGAGCTAATTTCAATAAAGTAGATCCGGCATCTTCATCTTTTACTGGAATGACTTCATCAATTAAATCAATATCAAGAACATCTGGTACAAAACCTGGTCCGATACCTTGGATTTTGTGAGGTCCTTTTACTCCTTTACCAAGAGTTTGAGAAGTTTCAGGTTCGACAGCAACTGCTTTAAATTCAGGTTTTTGTTCTTTAATGTATTGTGCAATACCTGTTATAGTTCCACCAGTTCCTGCAGCAGATACAACAATATCCACTTTACCGTCAGTATCTCTGTAGATTTCAGGACCAGTAGTCAATCTGTGAATTTCAGAGTTAGCTAGGTTCTCAAATTGTTGTGGCATAAATGAATTTGGAGTATTTTCAACTAATTCCTTAGCTTTTGCAATAGCTCCACCCATACCTTCACTACCTGGTGTTAAGACGATATCAGCACCAAATACAGCAAGCAATTTCCTTCTTTCAATGGACATTGTTTCAGGCATGGTTAAAATTAACTTATAACCTTTTGCAGCTGCTACAAAAGAAAGACCAATACCAGTGTTACCACTTGTAGGCTCAATAATTACTGAATCCTCATTAAGTAATCCTTCTTTTTCTGCAGTTTCAATTAAGTTCACTGCAATACGATCTTTTACACTGCTTACTGGATTGAAAGATTCAACTTTTACAAGCACATCTGCTTCCAATCCTTCTGTTAATCTATTTAATCTTACAAGAGGTGTATTTCCAATAGCTTCTGTAATATCATTAGCTATACCTCTTTTCAATTCAGGAATGTTTACCATAATTATCACATCATAAAATTTAATTTGTAAAAAATTTTTTAAAACTTTATTATTAAAGAATATAAAAAATAAAATCTTTGCTTAAATCCCTTCTAATAACCAATATATAATATTTAATATATTTATTTAATAACTTATTTTATTTATAATTTTAATTTAATTTTTATTTAAATTCTATTTAATCATCAAATAATTCTAAATCAAAACTATAAATTTACAACAAAAGTTAAAAATATAACAATTGTTATATAATAATTAATAAATGATGATATATAAATATTTCTATAGAAAACTAAAATTTCATCCAAATAAAAATAAAAAACAAAAATTAAAAAAGATGATAAAATGACTCTCTTTAAATACATTATTAATCCAAGCCCAATTGGAGAAATCACAATAATCTGGAGGAAAAAACCTAAATTCCAAATTGAAGAGATTATCCTCTCAAGACCAGATAAAAGCTCAACACAAATAGCTGAAGAAAAATATGAGCAGGAAGGCAAACTACCGATTAATAAGAAATCAAAGCAATTGAATAATGTATTGAAAGAATTAGATAATTACTTTAAAGAAAAAGACGCTAAGTTTTCACTTGAATATCTTAATTTGGAAAAATTTACACCATTCCAAAGAAAAGTATTGGAAACTGAATTCAAGACCAAAAAAGGAACCATAAACACCTATAAGGATCTTGCAAAAGCAGCTGGAAGTCCAAAGGCATATAGGTCAGTAGGCACTGCACTTTCAAAAAATCCATATCCTATAATCATACCATGCCACAGAACAGTTAAATCAGACAGAACCATTGGAGGTTTTGGAGGTGTTTCAGAAGGGCTTGAGTCTAAAAAAATACTTCTTGAATTAGATGGATTGATGATTCAAGGCAAGAAAGTAGTTGGAAACAGCCCTATAATTGCACTTGATAAAACAAGCCAAACAAAATTAGTCTAATCATCTAATTTACTTGAATCATAATCACAAAGGTCTGTAAGTGGGCATTTATCACATTGAGGGCCAATAGGTCTGCAAATGGTCTGACCAAACTGAACCATCAAATCATTTAATTCCACCCAAAGCTCTTTAGGAACCTTTTCCATTAAGACAATTTCAGTCTCTTCAGGCTCCCTTGTATCAGCAATCCCCCATCTATTGGAGATTCTATGAACATGAGTGTCTACAGGAATAGCTGCATCCTGGAATGCAAATACAATTACACAATTAGCTGTTTTTCTGCCTACGCCTGGAAGCTTTAGCATCTCATCCATTTCTCTTGGAACTTCACCGCCATATTGGTCAATCAATATTCTTGAAACTTCCAAAATACGTGCTGCCTTTACCCTATAGAATCATGCAGGCTTAATCAATTCCTGTACATGCTCTACTGGAGCATCTGCTACAGCATAAATGTCTGGATAAACATCAAACAAAGCGTTTGCAGCTTGGTCGGTATTTTCATCCCTTGTCCTTTGAGATAAGATAGTCCTAATCAAGACTTTATAAGGGTCATGGTCATGGAAAGTGCGGATAGTGTAAATTTCATTTAATCTTTTAAATATTTCTCTTATTCTCTCTTCATCATTCATTTTCTAAACTCCAAATAGATTCATAATTTATTTCAATTCCATTTCAATGCCAATTTCACCCATAAGCTCAATGAAATTAGGGAAAGATACATCGAAGCATTCACCATTCTCCACTTCAACATCATGTTTCAATCCAAGCAAT
>JAGCLR010000004.1 GCA_017646885.1 Methanobrevibacter sp.
TATTACTAATTGCATAAAGACCCTAACCTTAATTTTTGAGCTCTAAAATATGACGTCAAAATGACGTAAGTATGACGTCACAAAATGACGTCATAATTTCATGCAAAAAGAGTTTTGAAAAAGACACTAAATTTGTTAAAATTTAATATATTTTCGAACCAGAGAAAAAATTTGCGATTTTTTGATATTTAAGCGTTCGACTTTAAAAAATAATTTATTTTTTTGTATTGTTTCAAAATGACTGATAGATCGAGTTTTACTTATAAAGAAGATCCATTGAAAATGGAAAGGAGACTGAATGAAGAGACAGCAAGATTACTCGGGAAAAAGCTTATGTATCATTGCGTTATTGGTATGATGGATTCAGGCGGTTTATTCTTTGTTGGTGATAAGGTTCGGAAACAGATGGAACAGATGAAAGGATATCAACAGATGAAACAGATTGAAAAGTTAATTGAAGCTGATTCTATGGTAACACTGGATAATCCGCGATATAAATCTGTTCAAAATTTAGTACGTGGTGGTCCTTATAAGTTTGAAAGCTATGTTTTAGCTGAAAGGGTTGAGTTTTGGATTGATTATCATATTGAAGAACTAGATGAAAGATTTACAGTTATTCCAAATATGAATGTGTTAGAGTCAATAGAGGTATTTAGTACTAATGAATATGTAGTAAGTATGATAGCAAAAAGAATTTGTAAATTTTTGGATTCAAAAATCAATTCATCTCATCCAGTCTATCCATGGAATAGTTTTGGAAGTTATTATAAAAAGTTTCACACCTCGGTTATTTTTGATATGAGATCATATGAACCGAAAGAAAACAATCATAGAGATAATTATTTTTATTTACTCGAATGACGTCATAATTACATGCATTGAGGGTTTTGACTCAGTTGTAAAATGTCAATTTTTTCTCTCTAACGGCAATTAGATCTCAAAATTAGATTTTTAAGCAGAAATGAAATGAAATTTTATTTATTTTTTATTTTCTTCTTCTTTTTTGTTTGATTTTTAAATTTTATGACTACAATTATTATTGAAATTAATATTGATTCAGATAAACCTAATGTCAAAATTACAAAGAACGGAATCCGTAGATCTTCAACCCGCTCAAGAGAGAGCAAAAGAAGCGATAGCGAAGATGAATGCATCAACGGAACATCCGAGGAAGAGTCCTCTCCCGAAAGAAATGCAGCAGGAAGGCCAGCAACAGGAGGGAAGCGTCCCCCGTACTTCTACGCGCCATCCAAACGGCCATAAGGTGAAGGAATTCAAAGAGGTTGAAGCTGCTTTGTACAAAACGGAATATCTTCCACTCAGTGATAGCACTTTGTGTGGGGATGTTTGGTTTCAACCACATAGTATCCAGCAGGAAGATACTTCCATCCTCAAATGTGTTTTCGAAGAATTGGTTGATGCTCATGATATGCATGTTGCTATGCATCAATTTAGTGTTAGCGCTGATGATCTGTTAAAGATGCTATATTTGACGGAGATGATTGTCAATGATTACTATGCTTCTCCTCGTGAAGAATATGAAGATTGGTTCATTGGAAAGTTCACCGAAGCTTTGAAGGAAGATCGTAGTCTTGATATGGCTAATCATGGAGCACTTGCTACAAGGATAATGAAGAATTTCTCGTTTGAAATTGGAAAAGGTACTCATTTTGAAGTATATTTCCAGAAAAAGTGTGTTCATGTGTACAATAATGCTCCTGAAGTAAAGAAAAACTTTAATTGTGTTTTCTGCAAAGCATTGAGAGGAAAGTTTGAATATATAATTGAAGCACGAATTTTTGTGTTAAATGAAGATATTCACGCAAGTAATCTTGGTGATGGACTCTTACTTGAGTCTCAATTAGTTTAAATAAAATCTCCTAAACCCATTGCTGCACCTCCACTTATTTCTTTCCTAGGACGTTTAGTTCCACTTACTCCATATCCCCTTGGGTTACCATACCCCATTGTTTTAGCAGCAGTACTCAACATTGGTCCCACACCAGGGATTAAACTTAATAAATTTCCAACTATACCAGTTTTCTTTGCGAAATTGTTGGCATGTCCTGCAATTTCTTTCAGTTTATCTAACCACCCACTTCCTTCCACGGTTGAAACAGGTTCAGTTTCTGTTCCTGACACGACAGGGGCAGTTTGCATAGCAGCACCGTTTGAAAGAGGATTCATAGTTATCTCACACTGTCCTGGAGTAATTGTAGCCACTCCAACATATTCAAACAGCAACCAAAGAGAAACATTTCTGAAATTAGGAGGAACATTACTGAACCAGAAATCAGCAGTGATCTGGAATACCATATTGTTTGCATTTGATCCAGGAACAAGTTGTTGGTCTGGAAGTATGATATCAGTTCCGGGAATTAATCTTAAAACTGATCCCATACCTGCACTATAGGCCTTTTCAACACATGTTGGTCTATAAATATATGAAGGCCAGTTCGTCGTATCACTCGAATGAATACCTGTTTGATCATCCGGGAAGAAACGTCCAGGTTGAGCATGTGGTATTGCCCATGAGGCATATGAATCTTGACATCCATTTGCTTTGGCGATACGGAAAAGATCGGGAGTTTCAGCAGTATTCAAAATTTGAGTAGTATTACCCAGAGAAATATTAACTTTATCTAAGAATCCAAAAGGTCTATTATAAGAGTATAAGTTGTTACACCAGGATGTGGCAGTTTTAATTGCATTTTCAAACAAAATTCTATTAGAAATGTGAGATTGCATCTGAGCTTTAGTTGGACCTGCAAATACCCAGATCGCAGTTGGGATTTCATTCAAAGTATACGTTCCACTAGTTATGCTAATGTGAGTAACTGCATTTGATTCTCCAGCCGGAATTTCTTGTGTTGCATCGGTAATGTAAGGAACAAATCTGCGGTAAGGAACAACTGTGTAAGATGGAGCAATTCCTGTAGGAACTGTCTCTACTTGATATCTCAACTGACAGTCAGTGATATGTACCTCATAATCAGTAACCCATGGATCAAAACAAAGAATCATATTGCGTAGGTCCTGAAGATTAAAGGCAATATCAATTGAGGTAATGTTATATAAAGGTCGTCCATAATTAGCATCTATACGAGAACTGAATGGAGAAGCGAAAATAGGTTCTCTCCATTTGACGGTTATTGTTTGATCAACAGCTTGTTCTGTATACAGTGGAATGAACATACTATTTCTAGAGGAATTAATTCCACATGCAGTCTCCATATATTGCCCCTTTGAAACTGCTCTTGAAGGGCTATTAGTCGAGCCTACTTCTAAAGCTTGTCTTACATTAATTTTTAAATCAACTCCTGATTCAGGACCACTTACAACTTGTACGCGTTCATTTAAACCTGATTCATCTTGCTGCCATGGTTTGTGACAAGGACAAATTCCTGTGTATGCATCACTGATTGCCTTTTCATCCCAATATCTCTCTTTTGCCCTAAGGTATGAAAGAGGTTGAGAAAAGAAAGCACCTCCATTAATGTTAACCCTAACTTCTTCACAACATTTATTGAAAGGGAAAGAATCCAATGTCCACATGGTTCTTTTTGGTCCCGTTGTTGTGGCTCCGGTCTGGTGGAATGTAATTGCTGCGGTAATTTCAAGTTCAAATGTATCAAGATAAGCCCTATCAGTTCCTAAAGTTGTAAGATTATTAAAAGTGATGAAGGAATCACTTAATCCACTCGCAGGTTGTTTATAATACTGATTTTGAACTGGACCCACTGTATCAGCGTAAACTGGATTTGGTTGTGGTTCAATTCTTGTATCAACCACTCTTACAGTAGTTACTTTATCTGTCATCGTCAACGGTCAGTCAATCTAATTTTTATTTCGAGGAAAAAATAATAAATGACTGATGTTTTAAAAACTCCTCGTTCAGCAGACGAAGTCTCAAATGCGGTGCATGGAGACTGTCCAGTTTATTTATATAGTGATCTGGTTAGATGTATGAAAGAAAAGGGAGCCTTCAGGGTTCTTAAATGGTTATTTCATAAATCTTTGAAAATGATTATATTAGTTCAAGATCCCCGTGATATGAATAAAGGACATTGGGTTAGCTTATCTATGAACCCAAGGATGAATACTATATATTTTTTCAGCAGTTACGGAGGAAAACCTGATGTGGAAAAAAATGAATGGATTTCTCATGATGATTTGATAAAATCTAATCAAGATGCAAACGTTTTAAATGATGGAATGAAACAATTTGCGAAGCTTGGATGGGAAGTACATTATAACGAGTTTCCATACCAGATAGTAGGAGATAAGACCGCTACATGTGGAATATGGTGTGTTGCTTTTTTAAATAGTGATATGAATCCGACAGAATTTGGAGTGTTCAATAAACAACATAATTTAACTGCAAATGATTATTTTGAAGCATATTTTAAGAAGGAATGATCTCAATTACTCGTAAACAATTACCATATCAACCTCTAGCTTATACAGATGTTGGTGAACATGCTTACTTTTTGGATGCTGCATCCATGCAAGATCTTGGTGTTTATAACGCTGATTCAGTATCGGCTAGCACTCCTTCTGGTTTTCCTTTGTTTCCAGATATTCTTTCCAATGGACGTTTAACTATGTTTATTGCAGGAAACCCTGGAGCTGGAAAAAGTTATTTAGCAAAAGAACTCATATCAAGGTTACCTGAAGATTTAGATGTGTTATTGTTTACAGCACTAGAGGAAAACGATGGTAATTTTTCAGATATTAAACGATTATATAAAATAAAGATGGAACCAGAAAACTTAAAAAACATTACTTTAAGTGCGATTCGTGCAAGATCCAAACATCCTCTTCTTTTGTTTGATGATGTAGATAAAATAAGAAGAAAAGATGTTCAAAAACTAGTGTTTGCCATCATGGAAGATGCCCTGGCTAATGGTAGAGGTCATAAACATCATGATGGAGAAGGAGATGTTCATGTAATTATAACTTCTCATTGTCTAAATGATTATGTGAAAACAAAGTATTCGCTAGAGAATAGTGATTATGTTGCACTTTTCCCGGCTTCTACAACATATAGTCAAATGAAAAGAATGTTTGATAAATTAGGACTATCAAAAGAAGAATGTGAATTTATAATGAAATTAGGAAAAAGAGGAGATTTTAGAAGTATAATAATTAGAAAAGTAGCACCCATGTATATTTTATACGGAAACACCATTACATTGATTTAAATTTATTTTAATATTCACCTTCTGCTTCATCAAAACCTTCAGGTCTACTCGCTTTAATTTCTTCTTTCATCGTTTTCATAGCTAATTCTCCACGTACAAAAAGCACAGGTTTTATTTGTTGAATAATCTCTTGAACATCCTTTTTGGTTTTTGCTTCATACGCAAGTCCAAATTCATCGAATATGTATATGTTTTCATCGGGTCTTGCTTCTAATTCATTTCCAAATTCATCAACAACTACATATTCTTCAACATTTCATAAATCTCTGCTCCGTGTTCTGCTTCTTCTTCTGAGATTCCCAAAGTCATCATCACTAAGACTTACATCGTCTGAATAAACAATATTTGCAGAAGGAGATGCATTATTAGCACTTGCCACAATATCATCTGAATAATTTTCCACACTATTCGGCACTGAATCTACAGAATCAGCAATAACAGGAGGAAGAGGAGCAGGAATAACAGGAGGAAGAGCAACACCGAGCTGTCTGTTAGCAGATGGGTTATAAAGATACTTAAATCTTCTAGTCCATCTGTAATTGTTTGGATCCCATCCACTGCTTCCAACCCATCCTACCGCTGGATTACTTAAATAAGCCCTACTATCAGCAGTGTGGTTAATACGAGCCGGTCTGTCCATGAGACGACGTCTTGGAGCGGGAGGTCTTACGTTTCTTCCTACATGGATCTTTCTTCTCAAATAGTTCCATGCATTTCGAAGCTCTCTGCTTGTACAAACTCTATCCTTCAAACCACGAGCGCCAGTAGAATCATCCCTAACCAAGAATGTATCATATCTAAAAATGTTTCTGACAAACTCTACCATAGATGGATCATTTGGGAACAGTCTACCATACCTGTTTTGGAAGTAGGGAGAACGAACTAAATCAGTAAGGAATCGATTATCTCCTGGACGCAAGGCATCATCAATAGGTCTAGTGACATCCCATCCACCTTTAATTTTTTTTCCTAATTTGAGACCACTAAATGCGCCCCCTTTCAATGCAGCACTATTATAGAAAGACATAGTAAATCAGTCACTCAAAATTTTATTTTCGAATAAAAATTTAGATGACTGATCGTGTTTATTATAGAGCTAATTTCTCATCCAGTACAGTACCAACTTCTTCTGGAGGAAAACAAAAAGATGAAGAAGGTAATGAAATAGCCTCTTTACCTATTCAACTTCCATCAAACTTGATTGATAGATCTCATCCTCCAAGAGCAATCGAAATGATGTTATCTAAACTTTCAGTTCCTCTGGATAGAGTACCTATTACTTCAGTGCCATTACATTCTATTTCTGTGCAAGATAGTAATGCGACTATTTCAACTGATGCTTTTATCTCGATTTGGCCTTTTAAATGGAGAAATGGATCTTATCGACCAAATAGATATATTTCTCCATTTTTCAACAACACTGGATCTCAAGCAAGTGCAGATTATGTTTGGCCAATTCGACGAATGGAAGTTAATATGCCTGGTGAAATGAATGACAATTATCTCACAAGATTAAATAAATTTCAAATTCAGAAAGAAGTTCCCTTTTATAATATAAAGACTTTGTTTGACTTTGTCTCTTCCAATCTACAGGAAATACTAAATCGGATTCTAAGGATGAATGTATCTTCGAATGCATATGATGTTTTGGTTTCTACCGAATTTACACCAAAAAATAATACTGTTGCATTATCTGTAGTCAATAGAAAGGATATTGGAGTTATTCCCTGGAATTCTTCTTATTTCGCAGAAACTGGAACTTCAGTAACACAAATCCCCTCAATTTGGACTTCATACGATCTAAATGGAGTGCAAACATTAACATTTAGTGAAGCTAGAGGGTTTTCTATCATCGGAAATAGAGTTCTCCGAGATTTACTTCCTTCTCTTCCCTGGATTGAAATAGATAACTCTAAACTTCCTGCTTTCAGGCAAGGTGGAACTAATGGACGAGGGGCACAGATACCAGGATGGTATGAACAAACAGGAGAAAATGAATTTTATTATTTAGATTTTTCACAAGCTAATTTAGATTTAGAGACAGAAAAAGTAAAAATTATAGATGTTAATCACTGGGATGAATATTACAAAGCAACGGAATTTGTTTATAATTTTGTCGATGTAGACCTAACATCCTTAATAAACGTTTCAACCTTTGTAGTGCAAATGACAGGAATTGATTTAACTCAACAAACTTACCCTATTAATATTGTCCAGAGTAATAATTCATCTGCTCTTACAACTCAAATCCCTATTATAGAAGTTTATTACCCGGTTTGGCAACAGATTTCAGACATGTCCACCAATCTAATTGTTTCAAAGGATATCTTTACAAATGCTGCTCCTATTCTCCTTAATCATAATGCTATGTATGAACGAAACTTTTCAATCATTGTAGGATACATAACAAAATCTGGTAAATTAAAACAATTGGTTATCCCTCCCTATTCCAATTTATCCGTTCAAATAACATTTGCATTTATTAATTAAATTTATTTAGGGAAAACCTTATAAGGATAAAAAACCCTTTGTTAAAAAGATGTTTAGGGATTATATCCCCATGCATGAGTGTGAATACCATCTGGTTCTATCTTTCTTTTGCCATCATTTGCTGATATGATCTTCTTTATGAATTTTTCACTAGTGATTCCGAATGCTGTTCTTTTAAAAAGTTCAATATCTTGGCTATAAACATCAACAAGATGAATAAGATTCTCTGTATAATCTTCAAACGAAAGTTCATTTTCAATGTTAGCTTTTGGGACTCCTTTCGCCTTCTTGCACACTTCTCCTCCTTCTGTGATATAAGTATATAACTTACTTCTTAGAGCAACACATTTCTTAATCCTATCCTGTCCTGTTTCACTTTTTATCTGCCCACCTAACCCTCCTATGACATTAGGTGCTACTTCATCAATTTTGTCAAAAATCTGTTGAACCGTAACTCCCCTTTCATGAGGAAAACTGATGATAAAAGAGTCAGTATCCGTGTAGACAAGTTTCATATCAGGAAAAACAGACATCAATTTATCATAGAACAGCTCATACATGACAAGCTTAGCATATTCAGTGACATTAGCTCCAATCGATGTAGGATACTTCATCAGAACATCTTCTCCATCCAGTTCAATTATGGAGTTATTCTCATCTATGGGGATGATTCGGGAAACATTACCTTTTGTTAACACTCCTTGCAACTTGTCTCGGTTTCTGATAATCAAGAACTTCTTCTTGTTGAAGGGAGATTCAAAGGTTTTTCCATATAAAGCATTTCCAAAGAGTTTCCAAAACAATTTCATGAGAGGATCATGACATTTGTTCCTTAACTCGATGTTCTTTAATACGTAATCCCTCAAGTAGTACCCTAAAGTGAAGTCGATAGAGTAGTGAATCCTTGTGACTTTAACACCGTGATTAATATACCACTCTAGCAACTTCCAGTTCACTGCATACTCTTTCTTATCATATAAAGTACAGACAAGACCTTTGAAAGAGGCAATTGGCTCTCCATCGTTTGCCTCAGACCATTTCTTCATGAACTCATAAATCTGCCCATCTGGATCCAAGAAGCAATCTTTTAGAATTCTATGTTCTGGAGCTGGAGGGTACTGATCGAATTTAATATGCAATTCCTTGGGTATAGTTAAATCTACACATAAACCTGCTCCTTTCCCTTCTCTTTCTAATTGCTCGAAATACCTTCTAAGCCATTCCTCACAGTTATCCTCTATGTTCCAGATGTGAGTTCTAAAGTCTCCCATGGGATATCCATACTTCTGCATAACGTAGGGGTACAATCCATTCACATCAAAATACAAAATAGAATGGGTGTCATCGCTCTCTGCATATCTTAAAGGAGCGCTTGTTACACCACCTCTTGTCATGCTTGCGAAGAACTCGGCATGAAAAGTATCTCGATATAGATGGATTTTCAAATCTGGATTTGCTCGTAACCATGCATGCCATGTAGCAGAAGGAGATCCAATGTAATCACAGAGATCAATCTTATGGGTTTCAAAAACACTCTCTCTGATTTTCATAAATATATCAGCCAATTGCATGACATCACATTTTAAATAAAGCTCATAATATTGACAAGCCCGGTCATTCAAGTCAAAATAGTGACAAATCTTATCGAATAATGACTTATTTTCTGTGAGCTTCGCAAGTGTAACTCCTTTTCCGAAATATTGTAAGTTCTCCTCTCTTGGTTCAAAAATCTTTGCAAAATCTTCCATCGGTGTCTTCAACTTCTCCTTATCATCAAAGAATTTATAAGGTAACAGATTCTTTTGTAACACCATGTTAATTTCCCAATCTCCGACAGGAACATGATGACGTTTCATTAACCTAAAAATCTCAAAAAATCTAGGGAATATCTTCCTATTTTCTACCAATGATTCACCTTTCATGCTATCTACAATCTTTTCCAGACTCATTGACATAAACTTATATGTATCCCCTATTATTATTGTCCTAAGATTCTTTACATCACCATGGTAAAACCTCAATTTCACAGATTGCAACGAAGAAGAAGATTTCATCATAACTTTAATTGACCATTTCTTATACTGCTCATAATTCTCAAGAACATATTTCAAAATGAAATTAACATCATAGTTCATTGCGTTGTGAAAATACACATATATTTCTTTATGACCTCGTTCACTTGCAATATCCTCCAATTTTGTCATGAATGTAAGCATATCATATCCCAAATCAATTGATCTCTTTTGACAATCGTAAAGTCCGTAACTCAAGAACTCATGTTCCCCAGATGGTTTGATAATACATTCAAAATCAGCGAATAGGATGTACTTGTCAGGTAAGAACTCATATGGATTTTCCTCTCCAGTCAACAATGGATCCTCTCCATCGCACAATTTAACATACTTTGTACCTCGACGATTCCTCATAAAACAATTCTTTATATGATGTTCAAGACAAAACTCACTATCGAAAATCAAATGACATTTTTGACAACTTCCAACAAGACTGCTTCCATCATCTAGTGACCTAGCATCAATGTTGTTCCAGTTACACATTTGTGTTTCATCTATATCCTTACATATGCTATTTGTTATATGTTTCAAATAAGATTCTCTAGTGAAGAATGACTGATGGCATTTACTACATACCTCAAATATAGCTCCACCAGTCTGTTCGAAAATACTTCTTTTATTCAATATCAAACCAAAATGACACACTCTACCAAAATCCATGCTCAATAGCTGTATTCTTTGTCCAGTGATCTTCTTTGATATAAAAATGGGAAATATTTTAGGATTTGTATGTCTCATATTACATGAAAATATATCCAATGCAATGTTACCTGCAGGAACAAGTTCTTTTTCCACTTTCTTATAAAACTCTACACACTCTTTACAACTCATACTCTTTCTTGCTTCCTCCTGATCCATAAACTTCGCTAATTCTGAACGGTTCTCCCCTTGACTTTCTATGTATTGTCTCATTATACGAGAAGCCATTTCGTTGACTCCAATCATATTGGTTACATTTCTCTTTATCATGTTCACATCAATGAACATACTCCTCCCGCAGCTGTACATATTGTTATACATTAATTTGACGTACCCCATACAAACACAATAGAACAAACAATAATTATCCGTCTCATTTTCTGGAATGGCTAACCCTTTGTGAGGAAATTTGTTCTCGACTATCGCTTTCATTCCCCCATAAAACTTTTGTGCTGGAACACTCGACATCACTTCTCTTAAATAGATTAGAATACTTACAACTTCATTTTGTTCCACAAAAACAGTTACTCCACTTTCAGGTGTCTCATCCAACGTATATAAAGGTCCGAAACTTAAAATCTGTTTCACATGTTTCCATAATTGAGTGATAACATTCATCAAATGTCTCATAGATACTGTTCCATCTAAATTTACCCTGATGACAGAATTAGTCACATTATCCGCTGTGCCAAGTGGGACTTCTTGAGTAATACCTTTCCATAAAAGAACTGAAGGATTGAATTCTTTATTTCGGGATTCATCCAATAAATCCATCAGCAAAACTACAAACAAAAACGAGAACATGATGGGAGTATTTTCAATGACAAGACAGTTTAGACCCCTATGATTATCATAATTTACTTTTACAATTTCTGAAATTTGTCTAAATCTTTCAGCAAGTATGGAAGTATCTTCATGATCATCAAAGCTTCTTTTCATAGCTAAATATCTAGGATCTTGTCTTGCATTTGCATCATGTTCAAGAGTGTAATATGGATTGGTTAATTTCCAACGAATATATCTAATTAAATCCACTGGGTCTTGTTGAATCAAATTACCTAACTTTTCTGACGCAAAAGTTACGCTCACATTAACATAATCTTGTCTCATATCAGCATCCAGTTTATCAAGAACCTCTTTCACCTTATTTAAATCTATAGAATCTGTAGCAGCGTTATAAAGGCGAGATGACTTTATCACTCTTTCCAAAAAGTCCTTACCTTGGACTACATCATTATTATCTCGCGCATTTCCTGCTTCATCATGCATCACAAGTGGCATATTCTGCATTTGATTAGCAGCATCTGCATATGCCTGCAAAGCTCTGTTTCTTCCATTATTCACTGAAGCTACAACATCTTCATCTTGAGGAGGAGGAGTGGGTCTTCTCCCATTGTCTACTGATGCAACAACATCTTCATCATCAACATCATTCTGAGCAGGAGGGGTAGGAACACGGACAGGTAATTCATCTTCAAAATCATAATCATTCGGGTCATCTACAAAACCTTCATCATCTTCATCTTGAGGTGGAGGTGGGATATCATCAGGTAACTCATCTCCAAAGTCAGAGTCATCTTGAGGAGGAGGTGGAACATCATCATCATCATCATCCACTGTAATTGGTCTTCTATCGCTATGATCCACGAATCTAGCTTCCTCCCTCTCTCTTTCCTTTCTCTTAGTTCCGATCCTTTTCTCAGCTTCTCTCCTCATTCTTTCCATCCTTTCATACCATTCTCGGTCTCTCTCATTCACACCCGATCTCCAATTCCTTGCGTTCGTATGATTAACTCCTTCAAAGTTTCTTATTCGCTCCCGCCAGTTACTTCCGCGATTATTATCAGTCATTTAGTGGACAAAAGTTGTTAACAACTATTACTAAATTTCACTAAAATTAGATTTCGGTAAATTGAATTTCAGTAAAATTGAATTTCAGTAAAATTGAATTTCACAAAAAATAAATTTCACAAAAATTAGATTAAACTAATATTAGACCACAAATATTTAATCAAAATTTAAATTTTTTAAAAAAATATTTTCA
>JAGCLR010000211.1 GCA_017646885.1 Methanobrevibacter sp.
TAATGAATGAATTATATGAAAAAATGATTAATGAATCAGTAGCTGCTCTCCAAGCAGATGTTGATGTAATTAGTGCAAATAGATACAACGACTTTAAGATTACCGATGCAAAACCATATGCAGACGCTGTAGCAGGCATGACCTGTGCAGACGGTCAAGCAAAATCTGTAATCGACTTGCACAAAAAATCTGTAGAAAGCCATTATAAGGTATTGACTTCTGTAACTGAAACCATCAGACCTGAAGACGATCCATTTATTGAACATTACCAAACTCCTCCAATTCTTGAAATATTATGTGAGGAAGACGGTGAGTTTGCAGACAGCATGGCTACTTTTATCCAAGCTATTGCTGACAGTGAAACATTGATTACAAAAGAATCCGTACGCCGTTACGGTGGATTCTATGGACCTACCTGTGTAGTGGACTTCGCTTTAATGCCAGGAAGTACTTCAAATGTAGTAAACCAAATCTTGAAAACAATCCACATCCCTGTAATGCACAAGCAAGCTATTCTTTCTGCAAAATCATGGGGTATGAACACTTCCTACGGTATTGGTGACTCATTTGCTCATGCAATTGAAAACGGTGCATCTGCTGCAGAAGCAGCTGCAAAAGAAGTCGAATCAATGCAAATGATTTACAAAGAACCTGTAGAAGCTCAAGGAAAATTGATGGATGATGCAGGACACTCCTCCTTTGATGTAAGAGCATTCATGGAAGGATACAAAAAAGAAATGAGATCTGTTGTAAAAGCAGCTATGGATGATGGCGTACACTATGGTAACATTGTAACTGTACCTGCATACTGTGTAGGTGATATTGGTCACCACATTGGTCAAGCAAGCTACAACATGTGTAAGGATGATGTAACATTAGCTATTATTCAAGCAACTGCTAAAGTAATGGAAGCTTCCTTAAGAGACAATGTAGGCAAATTCATGCACCCATCACAAGTCTTGAACTTAGCAACCGGTGCAACTGCATGTGCTACCGAATACATTCTTGAATTAGACGGATTCAACTCTGCAATGGTTGTAGACTTATTAACCAAAAGATTCCACAACTATGTACAACAATATCCTACCAGAGGCGCAGCTGCAGAATTGCACAACTGTGACTTTATGGACATGATTCACAGAGGTTCCACTTACATTAGCGCTGCAAGAAAAGCAAGAAGCAGTGCAAAAGTCGATCTCGTACCTAAAGTTAACGGATTTGCTGTTGACTTAGGAGCAATCACTCACAATGAAGTGCTTATGAACCCACAAAGATACACCTATCCTGCATGTGGTATTACAGTAAGATTCTCCTCATTAATGAGACTTGCAGACTACCCATGTTTACTTACTCCTGAACCTGTAACCGCTACAATGATGACCAACATCATTGCACTTAACAAAGAAGTTCCTGGTTCCCCTGTAAGAGGATGTAAAAACTGTGCTTCCTGTATGATTGATGCAAAACACGAGTACTGTCAATGGAAAGAATCTGTATAGATTAGTTTAATTGGATAATTTAAAGATCAATTCTTTATTTTATCTTTATTTTTTTAAAAAACTTCAAACTTAATTAATGTAAGATTATTTTATTATGGAGAGAAATTATGGCTTCATGTAATATTACTAAAAAATTCATTGCAGAGCTTATCGGTACCTTTTTCCTAGTGTTCTTCGGTACAGGATCTGCAGTTGTAACTTTACTTATTGATGATGGTGTTAATCATGGTGCAGCTGGTATTGGGCTCCTTGGTGGTTTAGGAGACTGGTTAGCTATTGGACTTGCATTCGGATTAACTGTAATGGCATGTATTTACTTATTTGGAAAAATTTCAGGTGCACATTTAAATCCTGCTGTAACAATTGGATTGCTTGTCAGCAAAAACATTTCATTGATTGATAGTGTTTACTACATTGTAGCTCAAGCTATTGGTGCAGTTTTAGGAAGTTTATTATTATTCGTATGTTTAGGCGCTCCTGCTGTAACAATCGGAGGATTAGGTGCTACCGCTCCTGGTTTGAGTGTAGGATATATTCCAGCAATGATTGCTGAATGTATCGGTACTTTCTTCTTGATGCTTGTTGTAATGGGTGTTGCTGTGGATAAAAAAGCAGACCCTGGTGTTGCAGGTATTTCCATTGGTATGACTGTAGCAGCTGTAATCATTGTACTTGGTGCATTCACTGGTGCATCCATTAACCCAGCACGTACCTTTGGTCCTTACTTAATGGACACCTTGCTTGGTGGAGCTAACCTTTGGGGATTCTTCCCAATTTATTTAGTTGGCCCTATTGTAGGTGCTATCCTTGCAGCTTTAGTATATGGCTACTTAGCTAAAGGAAACGATGCTTGTGCATTGCCACAACCATTCTTTGATGAATAATTTTTTTTTAAAATAAGAGTTTTCTCTTATTTTCTATTTTTTATTTTTTTTTTTTAATAGTTATGATTTTTTCATTGCTTTTTTTAAATAATTTTTTCAAATTAATATTTTTTAATACGTTTATTAAATTATTTGTTCAATTTTTTTTTAAAATATTAATATTTTATCTAATATTTAGTTAAAAACTTATTAGTTTATTCTACTTTTTTCTAATTTTTCTAAACAATACAAAAGATTTAATAAGGATAAGTTATAAATTAAATCTTATGTGTACTGCAAGCGAATATTTAACAAGGGGCCATTATTTTGGCAGAAATTTCGACTATGAAATTTCATATTTTGAAAGAGTTTGTATAACTCCAAGGAACTACGAATTTGAATTTAAGAAAATTGATGAGATAAAATCTCATTATGCCATAATTGGAATTGCTGCAGGTGTTGACGCTTATCCTTTATATTACGATGCTTGTAATGAAAAGGGAGTGGCTATAGCAGGTCTTAACTTTGCAGGCAATGCCATTTATAGGGAATGTGAGGAGGGAATGGTAAATGTAACGCCCTTTGAATTCATTCCTTATTTGTTGTCTCAATCGGAATCGGTAGAGGATGTAAAGGAATTGCTAAAGGATCTTAATATGGTGAATATTAATTTCTCAGAGGAATTGCCGTTATCTCCCCTACATTGGATGATATCAGATAGGAATTCTTCAATAATCGTTGAACCTTTAGAGAATGGCTTAAAGATATATGAAAATCCTGTGGGTGTTTTAACTAATAATCCTAGCTTTGACATGCAATTGTTTAATTTGAACAATTACAGGAATCTGTCTGTCAAGACACCTGAAAATACCTTTGCCAAGGAATTGGATTTGGATACATATAGTAGAGGCATGGGTGCAATTGGCCTTCCTGGGGATTTGTCTTCTGCATCCCGTTTTGTAAAGGTTGCTTTCACTAAGGAAAATTCCTTTTCTGGTGACAGTGAAGCTGAAAGCGTTTCACAGTTTTTCCATATCTTAGCTTCTGTTGAACAGCAGAAAGGATTGACATTCATTGATGATCCTGATTTGTATGAGTATACCATTTACTCATCTTGCTACAATACGGAAAAGGGCATTTTGTATTATAAAACATATGATAATCATCAGATTACAGCTGTAGACTTGAATAAGGAGAATCTTGAAGGAGACAGTTTGATAATTTATCCATTGATTAATGAGGCACAAATCAATTTTGTAAATTAAATCTTTTGAAAAGAAATATTTCAAAAGTTTTTATGTTGTTGAACTAAATTTAACTAAGGAGAGATTATTATGGCAGATTTAAAAGGAACCAAAACTGAAGAAAACTTAAAGGCAGCTCTTGCTGGTGAATCTCAAGCTCGTGTGAAATATGAATTTTATGCTTCCCAAGCTAAAAAAGATGGTTATGTGGAAATCAAGGACATTTTCCAGGAATCGTCTGACAATGAAAAGGAACATGCTAAAATCTGGTTTAAGCTTTTGCATAATGGCAAAGTGCCTGACACCTTAAGCAATCTTGCCGATGCTGCAGCTGGTGAGCATTATGAATGGACTGAGATGTACAAGGAATTTGCAGAAACTGCACGTGCAGAAGGTTTCGATGACATTGCAGATTTGTTTGATGCAGCTGGTGCTACTGAAAAGGTACATGAAGATAGATACAATGCTTTAACTGCTAAGATAAAAGCAGATAAAGTCTTTAAAAAAGATGAAGAGATTGCATGGAAATGTAATAACTGTGGTTACATCCATATTGGAAAAGAAGCACCTGAAGTTTGTCCATTATGTGATCACCCACAAGCACACTTCAGAAAGCAAGACACCAGTTATATCTAGCTTTAAAATTAGAAATCTTTAAAAAATTTTTATTTTTTTATTTTTTCCTTCTTTTTTTATTCATTTTTTTTTTAATTGATTAAAATATTAAAATTATTTAAAATTATTTAATTTAGCTGTAAAATTGATTTAATTGGTTAAATTGCTTTTATTTTGTAAAAAAATCAATTTTTAGTAGTTAATTTTATTAATAATTAGTTTTAAATTATTTTTAGGCAATTTATTAATTGAATAGTTTATCTAGATATCTGGACTTAATTAGCAGGAAATTCATAAACACTTTTTCCTGACTATTGTTGGGAGGTGATATCTATGATGGATTTTCTTTTAAAATTTACTATTCTTTTTATTTTACTGGGATTTATCCAAATTACCATTTATTTAATCTTAGTTTAAAATGAGATTTAATAAAAAAGTAATTTAAATTATTTAATTTTTAGATTGCCTATCAATGTTTAAGAAATATTTAAATAATATGATAAACTATTTTAATATAAGTGTTTATGAATATTCAATTTTAGTTTTTCTAAAATTGATTCCTGCTAGTGGAGTTCTACTCCACTTTTTTTATAGGAAGATATTTTGTTCGTATATATTAGAATTATTCTAATCAAAAAGATTTTTGCTGTTTTTAGGTCTTAAATTTAACCATTTATTTGTTTTAAAAATAATATTTATACAAAAACTTTTTAAATGATTACTAGTAAATATTATAATATGTTAGTATATTTGCTGTTTGATAGCAAGATTCTAACAGAATTATTAAACTCTTATGGACTATAATATTTAGAATTTGATTAATAATTAAATAGCTATTCACTACTCTATTTAAACTAATACAGTTAATCAAAATAAACATTTTAAATATTGTCCTTTGGATGTGGCGAAAAGCTGAACAAGAGGTTATATAAATGATGTACAAATATATTAGAGATGCATGGAAAAATCCAGATGAGTCTTATGTAAGAGAACTTATGTGGCAAAGAGTTCCTGTTTGGAGGAAACAACCTGCAATCACTAGAATCGACAGACCAACCAGAATTGATCGTGCAAGATCATTAGGTTACAGAGCTAAAAAAGGTTTCGTGGTTGTAAGAGTAAAAGTTAGACGTGGTGGACGTAGGAAAACTCGTTTCAAACATGGTCGTAGACCAAAAAGAATGGGTGTAAACAAAATTACCATGGCTAAGTCTATTCAAAGAATCGGTGAAGAACGTGTAGCTAAAAAATACCCTAACATGGAAGTATTAAACTCTTACTGGGTATGGGCTGACGGAAAATACAAATACTTTGAAGTAATTTTAGTAGACCCACAAAGTCCTTCTATTAAAAACGACCCTAAAATCAACTGGATTTGTGAAAAACAGCACAGAAGCAGAGCTCTCAGAGGCTTAACCAGTGCTGGTAAAAAAGGCCGTGGCCGTAGAAATAAAGGAAAAGGTAGTGAAAAAAGATTAAAATAATCTTTTTTTAATTTTTCTTTTCTTTTTATTATTTTTTTTAAAGACTATTTTAAGGACTATTTTTATTAACTTTTCAATTACTTTTTTTACAATTATTATCATTTTATTTTAGTTATATTATAATTTTAATTTCATAATGGGATTGTTAATCATGATTCATAATATCAGATATCGTGTCTTTATTTACGAAAATGAAGACAAGGATGAGGTTTTAGAAGCTCTTTTAAATATATTGCCTACTGCAGAGCCTGAAGTTGAGGAAGCTGAAGGTCTTTTAGAAGAGAAAATGCTTATTTTAACTGGAACCATCTCCAAAAAAAGAGAAACAAAGGAATTCCTAA
>JAGCLR010000212.1 GCA_017646885.1 Methanobrevibacter sp.
TGCAGTTAAAATGCCAGAAGGTGCAACTGATGCTCAAATCAGAGGAACCATGCTCGACAAATACTTTGTTCAATTAGCTGGTGGACAAGACCACCTTAAAGGAAACATTATCAGAATTGGACACATGGGTGTAATCAGCTATAAGGAATTAGCTATTACCTTTACTGCATTAGGATTAACCTTAAAAGGATTAGGTTTAGTTGACGATGCAGGTGCAGGTGTAGCAGCTCTTGCTGACCACTACATCTAATTCCATTTCTTCTTTTTTTATTTTTTTATTTTCTCATTTTTTTTACACTATTTCTTACACGATTTTTTTTAATTTATAAACTAATTTTTAGAAAATTTAGCCAAAATTGTAGAAACATTTATATATGATGTAATATAATTTTTACATATGGAATGTATTTTTAACATAACTATCCAAATAGCAAAAAATTATATCAAAGGAATATAATATAAAATATGTTAATTACAAGCCACAAAAATCAAAATTAAAAACTAGGAGCTAAAAAATGATTGATGAAAAACCAATTAAAACAACTGTTGAAGAATTAAGAAAACTTATCCACATCAGCAATTATGTTGGAGAGCCAATTGAAAGCGAAGACAAAATATTGATTCCTGTAACCAAAGCTGCAGTAGGTTTTGGAATAGGAGAGCAAAAAACAGACCAGACCGTAGCTGCAACTGGTGCTGGTGTAAGTGTTGAACCTGTTACCATGGTTGTTGTAAGCAAAGGAAACACTGGAGTAGAAGGAATCAGAACTATAAACCTATCAAAAGGAAATTCAACTAACAAAGCACTAAACGAAGTGGGATTAATCTTGACTGATCTCATAAAAGAAATCATTCCATCAAAAAATAAGGATGACAACTGCATAAATGTTGATGATGTTACTGAAGTTGAAATCCAAGATGGGGAAATAAATGAAAAAGTTGAAGATATCGTGGAAGAAATGGAAGAAGAAATAGAAGAAAAATTAAACGATGATGAATAAATAAAGTTTAATTTATAAAATAAAAAACTACAAAAATATGAAAAGGCGATGAAAATGAACTTACCTCTTTTTTTAATTATAATAATCGCCTTGATTATCATATTTTTAATCCTATACAACGGATTGAGAATCCTCTTATCCGTTGAAAAGGAAAAAGGCATGGTTAATTATGAATTTAAAGTAACTATGCTTAAAATAGCTATTTTTAAAAGGGAAGGAACTAAAGGAATAATCGAGAGCATCAAAGGTTCCAACGAGGATAAAGAAACTGAAGATGAAGGCTCTAAATCCCAGAAGAAAGGCAAGAAAGAGAAAGAGGAAGAAGAGGAAGATGAGGAGGATAAAGGTTTAAAGGAAAAAATTGATGACATTAAACCAATCCTGAAGGAGTTAAAAAAATCCAAAGATGAATTGAAAGGCTTCTTGAAAAACATTCTAAAGGCTATCAATATAAAAAGACTTGAAGGAAACCTGATACTTGGCCTTGACGACAATTCCACTACCATTAAAATAGCAAGTTGGATCTGGTCAATAGGAGCTATTGTAAATGATGAAAAGAAAACTTCATTGACTGTAGACCCAAGATTTAAAGAGAATATAATTGATTTTGAAGGAAAAGTGGAATTGAAATTGAATCTGTTGATTCTATTGATCTACACTCTAATCCTATTAAGCAAAAAGAACATTAGAGAATTAATTAAGGAACTATATAGGCAGAAGGAAGCCAAAGATGAATCTAAGAATAAATCTAAAGATGAATCTAAAGAAACTGATTCAACTAATGAAAAGTGATTGAAATGGATGGAATGGAAATAATAAATAGCTTCAATAAAGAAACATTATACGAATTTAGCGAAGCTATTCCTGTATTGAATGATGAAATATATATTATATTTAAAGTGGATATCATTTCAATTGAGAAAAGTCCATCTAAATCTAAGATTGATAAGCTAAAAGAATTGATAAAGCCTGAAAATAAAGATAAAAGTTTCATATCACATTTGGACATTGAACCAATAGCTTACTTATTGAAAACCATAATTGACAATGAATATGACTATCAAATTGAATCAATTGATGAAAAATATGATTCATTCATTGAGGAAAATAAAAATAAGTTATTAGAACAATTCTTAGCCCAATATAAGTAGAATAGAACTAATTTAAAGAAGTTTTATTTGGGCAAAGGAATATTCTCTTCACAAACGCAAACATCAGCTAAAAATGCATGATTGGAATTAAATGCCTTATCAATAGCTAAATCTAAATCTTCTCTGGATTCCACTCTCATGGAATCGATTCCATAGATTTTTGCTAATTTTGCAAAATCAGGGTTTGTGAGATCAATTTGATACTTGTCCATATCATAAACTGTCTCTTCCCATTGGCGAATAATTCCCAATTGTGAATTGTCTATAATGAAA
>JAGCLR010000213.1 GCA_017646885.1 Methanobrevibacter sp.
ATATTGGCGGTTTTAGAAATCGCAAAGACCATGAATATACAAGTTATGCAAATGCTCTTAAAAATTTTGAAATGAAAATGCATTCTATTAATGAAGTATCAAATAAAAAAGATAGCATCATTATCGATTCTTGGAATCCAGACCGTAAAGAAATGTTGACTGTTGAAGCTACAGATAAAATGCGTAAAGAAATTGCTCGTCAACGTCAAATTATGGGTAATGCAACTATGATTCAAGAAAAGAAGAATTATACTGTTGATTTGAAAGAAGCAGAGTGTTGCAAAGTTGATAAAGAATGCGCAGCTACACAAAAAAATAATATTTCAAAGAAATCAGATGGAAAAGGTGAACCAACTGGTCAAGGTGGCGACCCATTCACAGTTAAATCTAAAAAATGTGTAAAGGGTAGCAAATCAGTATGTAAACCAGTTATGGAAGGTGAACAAGTTTTAGGTTGGAATGAAAATGAAGATTATTTAGATACAACTCATGGTACTGAAATTGGTGATACAGCTCCTTTTACTGAAGGTGAAGGCACTGAAAAAGAAATGAAAAACGGTACTGTAGAAGAAGGTGCTGTAATGCATAATGCACAAAATCAAAATACTCCAGCAGTAGGCGTAGGTGAAGTTGGTGATGATGCACCATTTGATGAAACTGTTAAAGAAGAAATGGAAGGCGAAGAAGTTCTTACTGAAGAAGGTGATGAACTTGAAACAGAAGAACCTATGGAAGATATGGAAGAAGAACCTATGGAAGATGAAATGAGTGATGATGAACTTATGGATGATGAAATGGGTGATGAAGAAGTTGATTTTGAAAGTGATTTAGATGATATGACTGATGAAGTTGAAGCAGAAGAAGAATTTGATGGAGATATGGAAACAAGACTTTCTGCCATTGAAGATTTGCTTGCTAAAATTGCTGACAAAGTTGGAGTAAGCACATTTGAAGATGATGACCTTTATGATGATGAAAATGTTGAAGACGCTGAAGGTGAAGATGATTTTTTAGCTGATGACGAAATGGATATGGAAGAACCTGAAGTTGATGGCGAAGAAATTGAAGTAGATGATATGGAAGATGATGAAGATGATGTAGAAATTTATGAATCAAAAAATTTCCGTAAAGCAATGTTAAAAGAAGAAGAATTCCATTATTTTGGTCAACATCCAGCTTATCAAAAAGAACCAATGGAATTGCCAGAACCAAATCATCAAGAAAAAGAAGGTTATTATGATATGAATGATGATTCAGTAGAAAATACTGAAGCATTTGGTAATAAAATTGGTGATGGAGCTCCTTTTGAAGTAGACCCACAAGCAATTGAAAATGCTATTGCTGAATGCGTAAAACGTATTTTGAAAAAAAAAATTTGATTGAAAAACACGTTATAAAATTACCAAACCAAACACCAGTAATGCCACAAGAACCAATGGGTATGAGTCCAGAACCAATGGGGGATATGGGCAATGAAATGTCACCTATGGGCGGTGATGGAATGGGAGAAGACCCAATGGGAGTTATGGGAAATGAAGATGAAGGTGCAGATGACCCAAAGAAAAATATACAAAGATTAGCGGGTGAATTAAGCCAAGCATTGAGAACCTATAATGATGAACAACAATCTCCTGATACTGATTTGAATAAATATGTCGTAGGAATGATTGCAACACAAGCAGGAAAGAATATGACAAGTGATGAAAAAAATGAAATCGTAAAAAAAATTCAAAAAGGTGAAAGTATGGAAGATGATAATAGTGGCGAAGAAGGTAATGATATGGCAATGGAAGAATGTAAACAAAATAGTGTTATGGATGATGAACAAAAAGGAAAACGTTTTAATAAACGTTCAATTGATTTAAAAAAGAATCCTTTTTCATCAAGACGATAATTAAAGAGTGGGAGTTTTATCCCACTTTTTTTTATTTATGAATATTTATTATAAAATAAAAAGTTGATATGACAAGATTAATTTTTAGCAAAAAAAATCTTCATTTAAATGAAGATAATAAAGGTTCAAATGGTACAGCATATGTTGAACCATCAAGTGATAGCACATCATCATTAGCATCTGACATTAACAAAACCAAACAAGAAAACCCTACTGATGATACATTTGTTATTAATGCTAATTCATACGATGGTAATAAATCTAATAACACGGTAACTTTAGATATAAATGCTGATAATGGGCAAGATGCAACACAACAATTTACTCAAATGAAACAAAATCCATATGTGAGAAACATGATAGCAAATAGTAATGTTAATGCTCGTATTCATTTAAAAAATGA
>JAGCLR010000214.1 GCA_017646885.1 Methanobrevibacter sp.
ATTAACTAATTTTAAGCTATTTTTAAGACCTTTATTTGTAGATAATGTCTTAAATCCCCAGTAAATGTCATCTGGTTCATCAGGTGTGACTATTACCTCTTTAGCAAACTTAGTGATTTTAAATGAAAATATTTTATTCACAGTAAGTTGCTCTTTGCAAAACGCTAACTTATCCATACCTATATCTACAAAGGTACCTTTCTTGTTCCTTTTTACAGTGTATCCTTGTCTGTAATCCCCTAATTCAGGTTTACCAACAGGATGGTGAGGAACTCTTAAAGGAGGCAATATTCCAACATGCCTTAATTCAGCCTTGATAGGGATTGCCTTTTTTCTAAGGTATTGTGGAGTGTCCATATACTTGAGAATTTCAGCTATGAAATCTCCATCCTCAGTCTGTTCACTGTCTGGAATTGAAAGATCTTTATAAATCACGACTTCATCAACTTCAAACAAAGCTAAAGCCCTTCCAATTAAACCAACTTTTGAAGTCTTTAATTTTAAGTCTTTAGTTTCTGCAAGAAATGAATTCGGTATAAAGACTGATACTTTATTGTTTTGCATATTATCAAATTTTAATTTCTAATCCATATGCAACATGATTGAACATTTAATAAAGCATTTAGTCAAAAAGAGCTAAAATACCGATTAAATCTAAAATCCGTAAAATAAGAAAAAATAAATATTCATGATTGACACGATTTAAATAGCTACAAAACATAGCCCAAGCTAAACCATCAAAAAACCTATGAAAATTGATTCTTTACACTGATATTTAACATTAGACAGATGTTTAATACCAATAAATCATGAAAATTAAATAAAAAATTTAAAAATTTCTTATAAATTACATAATGTAGACATATAGATTAGTAATATTTAAGTTATTTATAGTATATAAAGGTTTTGCTAAAAAAAGTCAAAATTTAAAAATTAACTGCTTTCCAATTGGGAAAGATAATTCTTCATATCTCCCCACCAGTTTTCATGGGGATTCTCTATTGGAGGAAAGCCAGGACCTCCATTGCCTTCTATCAAGCTGATATCATCTTCATCCAAACATACATCCCATCCTATCAAATGTAGGCCATCAGGAGCTAATTCATGAGCTTCTATGCATAATTCAAGAATTTCCTCCCATCTTGGAATGGTTTCCCCATATAACTGAACTCCAGAATCAGGATGCTTTTCAACATCAAAGATTTGATAATTCATGCCTTTATGGATTTTTCCCGTATGATGATCGATTGGAAACCTAATGCCTCCGCTATGGATATTGTCTACAATGGCTCCTTTAACTCCAACTCTAAGATATGCAAAGACTACATCAGTTTTTCCATTAATTGACAAAGTGCAAACCCTAATGGTATTTAAAGAGGATGGGTTAACCTTATGAAGCCAACCGGTCTGTTCATGATACTCCTCAACAATATATGGCTCATTTTGAGATAAAACTTCTTCATATATCTCTTTATATCCCATTTCAGAAGTATCAAAGACAGCTATTCCTTTGCCTCCCTTTCCTATTCCCCTTTTGGCAATAAGCCTATCGGCATCTTTAAATTTTTCTTCAAATTCCTCAAGAGAGATTTCATCAATCACACACCATTTTCTATGAATATAAGTTTCCCAATTTGTACAGAACTTAGCCTTATCATCTAAAAGAGCAAGTGATTCCTGATTGGAATTGAATTTCCTTTTTAAAAAACGCAACCTTTCACGAGTGATATGGTGATTTCTCCAAATCCATCCCTTCTTATTGAAAACCATGGAAAAGTAATCTTCAGGCATAGCACCAAGGAAAACCCAAGATAACATATAATCCAATCTCTGAAAACTAGCTTTCAATCCCTTATCCATGCCTCTTGCCTTTTGCTTTTCTCTAAAATCCACTGCAATGATATCTTCATATTGAAAATTGATTAGATCATTTAAAAAAAACTCACTCCACTGCCTTTTCCAATTTGAAGCATCTTTTTTCTGCAAATGGCCCAATCGTTTTGAAGCAATGTATCGAAATACAGGATAAATATTTTCTATTCTCATATTTACCTCAATCATCAATATTATCTTTAAAGTTTTCAACCCTCAAGACAATTACCTTCACATCACGAGAATCATCACTATGAAAATCATAAATTTTTGGAATTGGAAATTTGTATACCAATTTATGAGTGACTTCTGCACCTAAGTCCCTATAGTAATCTATTACAAACTCTTCGGTATTCTTCATGTGAAATGAATAGATGACATCAGCACTATTTACTGCAAAGTCCATAAATTTTCTATCAGCATGCCTTTTTCCCTTCTCTTGAGACCCAAAAGGTGGGTTTTGAATCAAAGTGTCAAATCTATTTAATGAAGTTTCATTATCATTGATTTTATTGAGATTGCTTTCATTTAATAAATCACTTATTGAATTAAATGAATTAATGTCTCCAACTATGAAATTTACATTAGTGTTATCTATATCATGCTCTTCAAATAGACCATTTTGTGTGATTTTTGCTAAAGCTATAGATTCATCATCAATGTCAACACCTAATGAATAGCTTGCACCCATAAGTGAAGATGCAATTGCAAATATTCCAGTGCCGCATCCAAGATCCAAAACACTCATCTTGTCAATGTCACCTAAACCATATGCATTCCACA
>JAGCLR010000215.1 GCA_017646885.1 Methanobrevibacter sp.
CTTGACCTTTTCTGGGTCAATTGAATAGCTTACTCTCAAGTAATTATGACCAAAGGTATTACTTGTATAGGAACCTTGTCTGGTGAACACTTTTTTCTCAATCAAATATGAAGACATGTCTTCAGGATCGATTCCTGCACCGGATAAGTCAATTCCCATCATGTTTGCACTTGATGGATAAACTGGTAAAAAGACACCTTCACATTGGTCAACTGCTTCCTTGATAATCTTTTGGTTTTCAAAAGTAGTATCTCTAACTCTGTCAATCCATTGATCTTTGGATTTCAAGGCAGCAAGTGCACCAGCTTGTGCAACCATATTTGTACCTACATCGTTAATGATAATGCTTTTTACAACATCAATCACTTCTGCACTTGAAATGATAGCTCCTAATCTCAAACCTGCCATACCGAATATCTTGGAGAAACTGTAACAGGTAATTGTATTATCTGGAGCATATTTAGCACAAAGGGTGTGATCATATGCAAAGTCTCTGTAAGTCACATCATGAATTAAGAACAAGTCATTTTCAATAGCAATCTCTGCAAATTCCTTGATTTCCTCTTCAGTGTAAGAGCTTCCAAGTGGGTTCAATGGATCAATCAATAAGATAACCTTAGTGTTTTCATCCATGTTTTCACGTGCAAGCTTTGGAGTCAACTTATAGCCATTCTCTTCACTATAGATTTTAACTTGCCTTACTTCATTTGCAAATCTGCTTGCAAAGTTATCAATAATGAGATATCCTGGATCTGGTGTGATAACATTGTCCTCAGGAGATAAAACCGCATTCATGGCTAAGTATAATGATTCGGTAGCACCGGCGTTAATATATATACTTAAGTCTTCCAATTCCAAATCTTTTAAAATCAAAGATTGCAGTTCTGTAAATCCTTCTGGAGGTGGGTACTTGCAGTATTCGTCACTTCCAATGCAATCAATCATTGCCTTGTGAACATCATCATTGTGACCAATATGCAATTCATTTGTATTTTGACCCATCCAAATCATTTCTTTATCCTTAAAAACAGCTTCAAAAAAGTGGTTTGCAGATTCATAACCATCTGGAATAATCTTAGCTGCTTTTGCATATTTCTTCTTTTGGATCATCTTATCACAAATCCTATATCTTAATTAAAAATTTAAAAATAATTTTATAAATTATAATTTTATCAGTATCAGCTTTTAAAAAATTAAACTGATTATGTTTTCAAATAAACATACAACACTATATTATCTATTAAAAGTAACATATAAAATTATTTATAAAAATAATAAAAAATAGCTTATATTCCTTAAAAATGATTAAGAATTAATAAATAAAATAAAAAAAGTAATAAGAATAGAGAAATGAATGTAAAAAAATTAGTGAAAAAATAGAAAAAAATAAAGGAACTGAATTATTCAATTCCATTGTTAGTAATCAAGAAGTGAACTGCCAATCCTTCTCTTTTTGACTTATGCCTTTTTAAAAGAGCTATTCTTTGATTGGTTCCCTCTTCACGTTTGAGTTCAATGATGATTTTACTCCTGTATTGAATGATTGTACCACCAACAGGAGAGAAATCCTCTTCGCTTTCCTCATCAAATGAAGCATAGATTTGATTTGTAACAAGAACAGCAAGATCATGATTGATGGAAAGTGCAGAAAGCATCTGCATCTGTTTTCCTAAAAGGTGAGATTTTGTGCTATCATCTTCCACCCTAAACAATGCAACAGCAGAGTCCAATATTATGAGCTCAACATCTGCACTATTTGAGGATATCCATGATTCAATAAGCCCAAGATCTTCTTCCTGCTCCTTGAAGGAAGTAGGTTCAAATACAATAATATTTTTTGCAACAGTATCAAAATCCTCTCCGGAAATTTGTCTAATTCTATCTACTGATATTCCACCTTCAGTATCAATGTAAACTACTTTTTTTCCTCTTTTAGCGACACCAATAGCTATGTTTAGACAAATATTGGTTTTACCTACACCTGGAGGACCGTATATTTGTGTAATTGTCCTTTTCTCAATTCCTCCATCCAATAATTCATCTAAAGGAGAGTTAGTGGAAATCTTTTCCTGATCTGTCATATTTGATAATATTTTCATTTCTTTCCCTTCATATAAATAAAATAATTTTATAATTTTACTCCGTAAACATAATATTTAATTGGATATATTTAAAGTTAATTTTTTTAGCTATTTCAATTTACATCTTCATGCAAATATTACAAAAATATTGTAAAAATAACAAAAGAGCATTTTTCTCTAAACCAGTTTCTCCAAATCCTCTTTTATTGAATCCATATCGGAATCAAATCCGTTTCTAACCAAGGTTGGCTTGGATGAACTTAAGTCAATGAC
>JAGCLR010000216.1 GCA_017646885.1 Methanobrevibacter sp.
ACCCATTTTCCGCTATAAAGTTGCAAATTGCATCCTCAAATGGAGCTTCATCATAATCCTCATATTGAACAGATTGATTATAATGCAAGTTTTCAGCATATTCCAAGAAGGCTTGCAATGATTTTACACCAAATGGTGGATTTGCAGTTAAATGAATATCATGAGCTCTGAAGTTTGTGAAAACTACACATTTTTCCCTTGCTCTTGTAACAAGTACATTTAAACGTCTTTCTCCTCCATCCTGGTTTAATGGGCCGAAGTTTAATGACATTTTGCCTTCTGTGTCATAACCATATCCTACACTGATTAAAATGACATCCCTTTCATCCCCTTGAATAGTTTCAAGGTTTTTAACGAAGAATCTTTCTTCCTTATTTTCTGAAAATAGAGCCTCATATTCAGGATGGGCTTTTCTTTCAATCTCCAATTCCTCTAAAATTGCATTCTTTTGAGCTACAGAGAATGTACCTACCCCTAAACTCTTCTTATCACCATATTTTGCAAAGTGATTGAATATCTCTTTAACTACATCCTTTGCTTCAAGAGGGTTAGCTGAACCTTCTCCTCTATGGTATTGAGTATTAGGGTTATAATGGAACTTAAGTCCTAATTCAGGATCTGTGTGAGATGGAGATGGATAAACCAATAGCTCATTATCATAAAACTCTCTGTTAGAGATATTAATTAAAGACTCATGACGGCTTCTGTAGTGCCATTTAAGCATTTTAACTGGGAATGATAATTTACATAAATGAAGGATACTTTCCATATCCAAAGCAGTTGCTACCTCTTCACCACTTTCACTGTCAGTCATTTGGTCAAAGAAGCTTGTAGGAGGCAATTGTTGAGTGTCTCCCATTACAACAGCAGTCTTACCTCTCATGAATGCACCTAATGCATCTTCAGGTTTCACTTGACTTGCTTCGTCGAAAATAACCACATCAAACTGCAATTTAGGATTGGTAGGATCAAGATACTGTGCAATGGATAAAGGACTCATCATAAAGACAGGCTTAATCTTCTTAATTGTTCCTCCTGCCTTTTCAAGCAATGTTCTAACAGGCAAATGGCCACTTTTTCTTGTGAATTCTCCAGCTAAAACCTTAGCTTCTGGGTCATTTGCAGCACCATATATCTTAGGAATTTCACTGTTTAGCTTATTGAATATCCTTTTTCTATTCAAGTTAATGATCTTTACATCCAAGTCCTTGAATTCCTTGATTCTGTTTTCGTGCAATTCACCTATGAATGTTGCTAAAGTGTCATTTTCATTGAATACAATATTAAGTAAGCTGTCTGCGAAATTACCTAAAACCATTGGTTTCACGTCATCTTTCTTAATGTTTCTTTTTTCAATGGTTTTAATGAATAATGATGCTTCACTATTCCTGCATGCTCTTTTGGTGTTGGAATACTGAGACCATAAATGTAAGCTTGATAATTGCCCTTTCCATTTATTCAATTGATTTTCCCATTTGTCAAATGGAACATCATCTGTTTCTCTTTTAAAGATGATTTTACTTCTTGGATTTAATTTTGATTCCAATTTTTTAAGATTTTCATAGAATCTATTTCCCTTTTCAACATAGTCATCTATGCTGGAATCCATATCTGGGAGGAAAAGGTCATTTGAAAGCATTTTAACAGTAGTTTCACTAAAAGTTCCATTGGATAGGAGATAGACAAATTTATTCATCCAATTTGCCACTTGCTTCAAGTCATTAATATTAGCATTTTCACTCCATAAATCCCCGAAGTAAGCTCTTCCAAGAGCTTCATTATCCTTAAGGCTTTGTCTGATTTTTATATGATTTCTCACTTTAATCAAGTCATTCAATGCTTCCCTATCACTTGGAACATTGCCGTTATAAAGCTTATAAAGCTCTTCCTTGTGGGAATTTCCACCAAAGAGCTTGAATTTCTTATTGGATTCCTTTTCCAAATCATATATGATTGTATCTAAATCTGCAACAAGCAAATAATCTGAGAATTTATTGAATAATCCGGATGCATGCTGATAATGCTGCAATAGCTTAATTAGCTCCAATGATTTCTCTGGACTATTGAACCAGTGCTTGCTAAGCAATACGGAACTATCCACTAAGTTAGCGCTTTCACTATTTAAGATA
>JAGCLR010000217.1 GCA_017646885.1 Methanobrevibacter sp.
AGTGATCAATACAATAAGGCAAAATGTAAAGATTCCTGCATTGATGGATACCTCAGGATTCGGTTCAAGAAGAGGCCCTTACAACTGCAAGAAATGCAATAAGGAATTGAAACACAGAATTATAGATTCCAACTTTGACCAAAGCCAAATCGAATATGATTGCGAATGCAAGAAAGAATGGATTGCAGAGGTGAAATTCTCTGACTTGAACAAATCCAAAACCCCAATAAAGCATTTGCCATTGTATTAAATAAATATATATTTATAAATAATAAAAATTATAAAAATATTAAATAATTATGCATATATTTTTATGCATTAAGATTATCAAAATAATATAAAAAATATTTAAAAACAAATAAGGAGGCAAAAACTTGCATAAACAAACTACAATAAGCATTATTGCAATTATTTTAGGAATCATTATCATTGCATTCCCAATGCTTGGAGTAATTACAGCAGCTGATATCCTTGGATTATCTGTTTTATTACTTGCAATCTTCTTATTAGCAAATGGTGTTAGTGAAGTTGAATACAACACAACCAGAGGATTGATAAATACAATCTTAGGAATAATAATGTTGATAATAAGTTTAGGTTTAATATTTAACCCAAGCATATTTGCATTTTTAACTGCTTTAACAATTTATTTGGCAGGAATATTCCTAATCATAATAGGTTTAATAATCATTGTTGGAAACAGAGACAACAAGTACGGATTCTGGATGGGAATCTTAGGAATAGTCTTAGGTGTAATATACATTATCCTTGGAACCTATATTAAAGATCCACTCATTCTCGGTTCATTAATAGGAATCTGGTTATTGGTAACTGGAGTATTGAACTTATTGGATAATGGTTATTAAATGTAGAATAAATAATAAAAAAATTATTATTTATTCCCTTACTATTTTTTAAAAATATAATAATTAACAATAAATAAACAATATTAAAATATAATGCTTTTTTTAAAATGAATTCATTTAGGAAAATATACTATGATAGCAATTAGCGCCGACTTTGATCCAGTTCACAAGGGACATGAACAATTGATTAGAAAAGCCCGTGAAATAGCTGATGAAAAGGGCATTGAAGTGGCTATTTATATGAATAAGGGCTACAGTGCAAATCATGCTCCTTTTTTCACACCATTTGAAGCAAGAAAGGAAATGGCCCTTGCATTAGGTGCAGATAAGGTGATTGGAGTTGAAGGCCTTCATCATAGACTGATCTTATCATACAGTGTCCCTATTAGACTTGCTAAAATGCATGAAGACGGCGTGACTGATTACATAACCGCAGCAGACATAAGCTTGGATGAAGTGAAAAGATATGCTGAGAGATTCATTCAAGAGGGAAGTTTCCTTGGAATGCCTCAAGATTTCCCAAACAGAAATGTTATCAGATGGTATGCAATAAATGAATTCTTATCAAAAAGATTTGATAGAAAAATTGATTTCCATCTTATTCCAGAACTTACACAGCCTAAAAAGGTCTCTGGAAGATTCATTAGAAAGGAAATCCTAAAAAACGATTTGATTATAAGTGAGGATATAAGAAAATTGCTTCCTAAAACAAGCATTGAAATATTGGAAAGGGAAATAGAGAAAGGAACAATCCCTGGAAAAAGAAACATGAAAGTGTTGAAGCATAAAATGAACACTTATTCCAGATCAAACTTGACAAATATCGCTTATTTGAATGGTAAGGTCATCAATAAGATTGTTGAAGGAAGATTCTATAAGGATGATGAGGAATCCATCTGGGCAAGCTTTAGAAGAGCTGATTATGGCCCTGTCATGACTCGCCTTGCTGCTTCCTGCATTGAAGAGGAAGTGACAAAAGACGAAGTTCTGAAACTGATGAGACATTATGAAGAAAAGGGAGTAATTCCTGAGGAGCAGAATGTTGACAAGATCATTGAAAGAGCGTGGTATGTTGCTGAAGAAGTGGACAAGGGAATTTCAGCAAAGGAAGCGAATGAAAAGTTCAGAACAAGAAAAGACTTGAAAGTAAATCCTTTAATGACTCTTGAATCAGGTTTGAACCTTACTAAATTCGAAGCAAAAAAAGTTCATGAAGGACTTGAAGCGAAGATTTTTGTAGATAAGGATAATCAAATCTCATGTGAAATAAAGGAAAAAAAGATTAAGATAAAAACTAATTTAAAGCTTCCTTCAAAGGAAGTTACCTATTTAAGATACATTTTAGACTCCAGATACATTCCTGTAAGTGGAGAACTTATTAAAAACAAAAGAAATGATTGGAGAGTAAAAATTACTATCCATGACTATTAAAAAATAATCATATTATTAATGATTAAATATTGAAAAAATGATTAAAAAAAATAATCATTTCATTTCCTATTTTTTAATTTCTCAAATTTTTCTCGAGTGGCTAAGGCCATTATTTTAGACTTTCTCTCTTTGTCAACATCATCTAAAAATTCCAAGACTTCATTCAATTCCTCATATTTACGCTTAGCTTTTTTATTTGATGAGGAAATACGTGATTTTGCAGAAGTTTCAAAATCCCTATTTTCTGTCAAGGATAATATTTCCCATAAGTCTTCGCTAAGACCTAATTTTTCTGCAGTTTCAAAAGTTTCTACAAGAAGTGCTGAAACCCCTTTTGTATATGAGCTTCTAAGGATTTTCAATTTGGAAACATCTCCCACTTCATCACTGACAACCTTAATATTGACCTTTAAATCACTTGGAGGCTCATTATTGCTAATGAAATCTCTCATGCTTTTGACGAAACTTTCAGCTTTTCTGCCTGAGAAATAAAGATGCAATTCCTCTGAACTGACTCTGCCCATAATGGCTGAGTCAATGAAATGCTCGTCTGTAAGGTAATTTTCAATCTGCTTAGCAGTGTTTGGGGATATGTTGTTGAAGTCAAGGAATATTCCCTCTGTCAATGAGCCATATTTCAATGCAACAGCCAATGCACTTTGAGGGCTGTTTGCTGAAATTAAAATGTCAGATTGGTGAGCGACCTCTTCAAAATTATCCAAAACAGTCAAATTAAGTGATTTAACTAATTCCTTTGTCTTTTTTGATCTTCCTTCAGTAGAAGTCAAGACCTCAAAGCCATAAGACAAGAGCATTTTTGATAAGGTGTATGACACTTCACCGAACCCTATAAATCCAAATTTCATAATTAATCACCATTTCAATTAATTATTTTCCAAATTCATCTGACAATCCTATAAACTAATGATTATAATGTAGTTAAAATATGGGAACCTTCTGCAAGACCTAATTCCTTAGAGATAGAGGAACATTTTGTACATAGCAATACAAAGATATCCTGACCTTCAAGATTCATTTCTGTCAATCCTTCAAAATTCCCCATACCTTTTGAGATTACAAATGGAGAATCCAAGAGGATTTCCTTAAACTCATCTGAAATCATTGATTCCACAACACCTACAGAATCTGATCCTGTAGTGATTAATGTAGCCACTTCATCAAGGCCAGCTTCCAATGCCTCCTTCATGCATGCATCGTTTAAGATAGGCC
>JAGCLR010000218.1 GCA_017646885.1 Methanobrevibacter sp.
ACCATGATAAAATATTCTTTTTCTTCGTCTGGAACTAATTCGTAGAAGAGATCATCTGTAATCTTACTGTATTCATCTTTGAATTTCTGAGCTGACTCAGCAGTGATCCTACCAACAATGGTAGAAGTGTACTTGGAATCGCTTAATAGACCTAAGTCCATATCCAAAGGTTTTAGCTTTTCAGCCAAAGCCTTATTGGATTCCAGCTTACTCTCTTCACTGTCTAGTGCGGCTAACTTATTTTCAATACCTTTTGTTTCACCTTCAACCTGGCTTAATGTTGATTCTGCATAAGCTATCAAGCTTTCAGTATCAACATCCTCGACTTCTTTTGGAACTGGAAGGTCTGGACTGATAAATGACATTATCAGTTCCTTCATGCTTCGATCCTCAGACAAGGCATCTCCAAGCAAATCGGAAATACCGCTTGTCTTCATGAGAAGTGAAGATAGTTTACCGGTGTGGGGTGTAACTTTTGAAGGTTTCAAAAGTTCTGCTAGCTTAGGATCTTGCTGAATACGTTCAGAAATATCATTTATTTGAACAATACCCTCGTCGTGAAGTGCACTGACCGTAGGACCAGCGTATTTGTCCAAAGTTATAACATTAAGCTTACGCATTCTCGCAGTTCTAAACATTATCTCACACTATAAAATATTTTTAACAATAATTGAAGCAGCTTCGTCTATATTCTTTCTTGCATCATTTTTGATGTTTTCAACATCTTTTTCAGCTTGAGAAGTAATAGATTCAGCTTCTTTCTTTGCATTTTCTTCTGCATTAAAAACAGTAGATTGAGCTTCTTCGCTAGCTTCATTCTTAGCAAGTTCAATCATTTCATTAGCTTTAACAGTAGCCTCATCAATCATAGCTTTTGCATCGACTGTTGATTGTTCTACTAAGGAATCAGCATCGCTTTCAGCTTTTTTTATTTGGGTAATAGCTTCTGATATCCCTGCCATAATAAATCACCATGGTACTATTATTTCTATTTTTGTTAATATATATATTTTATTAAAATATTTTAATAATATAATATAATAGAGAAATTGAAATGAGAGTGGAAAATCAAATTTCATTATAAAATTATAAGAAAAATTATAAGAAAAAATTATCTAAAACTCGTGAAAAAATAAAATAAGTGAATGAAAAATCAGAGGCGTTAAAATTGATAAAAATCAAAATAAAGCATGTAAAATAAAGATTTGAAAATTAAAAAAAATGTTTTTCATGAAAAAATCTTGAAATTTCATGAAAAGAAAAATAGTGAAAAATAAAAAATAAAAAATGAAAGTTCAATTGAACTTCCAAATGCTTAGGATTAATAGAAAATTCTCAAAAGGGATTTTGGTAATTTTCCAAGATATGCAGCAACGGATATTGCAATCAATATCAATCCAAATATTATGAATATAATATTGTAAGGCATTAATAAAAAAGTAATAGCCACTAAAACAAATACCAATCCGTCAATGAAAATAGCTGCCTTAACCCAAGTAGGTTCAAAAACAGACATTGCAAGAGTCCATCCTACAACTACAAGAACTAAAGTGGAAGCAATGATATCCAATCCTGGAGTTTCTGCACTTGCATAGTTCCATAATCCTAAAATGATCAAAATAGCTGAAAATGCTAATAAAATAATAGATTTCTTTGTTAATTTCATAATATCCTCTTAAATAATTTTTATGCAGATATATACAATTATTTAGATAATTCTATTTATAAATAACCAATTCTTCAATAGCTTTTCTAGGAGTGTCTCTAGGTTCTGCATTTCCATATCCTAATGGAGTGAAGAGTACAGGTTCCCATTCGTCATCCAAGTCAAGGAATTCCCTTGCAAGATCTGGCTTGAAGTTTGCAATGAAACATGTGTTTAAGCCTAAATCCTCAGCTGCAAGAATCATATGTGTCATTACGATAGTTGCATCAATGTCTGCTATGTTCTTGTTGTCGAATTTTCTAGTCCATGCCTGTTCCTTTGAAGCAACTACACAAAGGACTATTGGCGCTTCTGTAAACCATTCAGGCGGATAGATCGCATTCAATTCCTCTTTATGCTTTTTAGCATCTATCACAATAACCTTAAAAGGCTGGAAGTTTACACCAGTTGGAGCAAGCTGAGCGGATTTCAATATCTTATCCAATTTTTCCTGCTCCACTTCCTTGTCTTCAAAGCCTCTCATACTGTATCTTTTTTCAATTACATCAAAAAATTCCATGTTTGTTTCTCCATAAAGTATAGGTAATCTTAATAATTATTCTTCATCAATGTTTCTATTTCTAAAACCTTCATAAACGATATCTTCCAAATCACAGAAGCGTCTGAACTTCTCTTCCTCTTCCATTTCCTCATATGCATGAGCTACAAGTCCAGGCAATCTTCCAATCATGAAAATTCCCAATCCTAAAGAGCTGTCAAAACCTAAATCGGAAAGCAGTCCTGCATTGGCACCATCAACATTCAAGCAAATGCCTTTCCTTTCAGCAAGCATGCTCTCGATTACAAGTGCCAACTTTGTATGTGGCCCAATAGATGATTCCAAAACAGCCAAATCCAATAACCTGACTGCACGAGGATCCTTGCTATGATACCTATGGCCATAGCCTGGTATTCTCTTTGATTCTGATTCGTATTGCT
>JAGCLR010000219.1 GCA_017646885.1 Methanobrevibacter sp.
CCTTCTCTTCTTCAGTCCTAATATTCTTTTCATTATCAGCCATTCATAACACCTTATTATTAATCATTTACAAATTAATTTATCAATATCATCTTACCATTAATAATATCAATTGCATGATTAATAAATTTTATTGTCTCTTAAGAAAATGCTAAAATAATTAAGGGAGTATTAAATAAGATTATTCCTCAAAATAAACTTCTCTAATAAACTCATGAATGCCTATATCAATCAATGCGAAATCATTGAAAAATCCCAATAGTGCCAATTCATTCAAGTCATTCTCCTCAAGATCATTTGGAATTTCATTTTCCCCATCACCCCCTGATTGGGAATGTTCACAAGAACTATTATCAACTCTGTTCATAAACTTTTCTTCTTTAAAATTTTCTTCATTGATTTCTTTTTTATTTTCCAAAGACATTTTATCAAATCCTTTACATGTTTTTTAAAAAAATTCTTGAATAAAGATTGATTTTTAAAGAATATAAACATAAACAAAGAGCATTTGAAAAGTAATATTTAAAATAAAGAATAATTAGTTAGTTAAATTAAAAATAAATCATATATAGTTTAATATATTAAAAAATAAGCATTATTATCATAAAAAGTTTAATATATCAAACCTAAAAACTAGAATGAATTAAAATTTAAAAAAAGCTTTAAAATTAGTATTAAAATTAGTATTAAAATTAGTATTAAAATGAAATTTTAAAAAAATAAAAAAAAGAGACAGTTAAGAGCAAATACTCCCAACTGAGTTAAAAGTTTTGGTCCAGGTTTTGCAGGCCGAAGGCCTGGAAAAGCTGGGTTACATCATTGGAGGCATGCCGCCCATACCTGGGTCCATTGGCATGTCGCCAGCACTGGTTCCGCTGGAAGCGATTACGTCATCGATTCTTAAAATCATTTCAGCAGCTTCGGAAGCAGATTGGATAGCTTGTTTTTTGACACGTTTAGGTTCTACAACACCTTCTTCTTTCATGTCAGTAACATCACCAGTGAATACGTTTAATCCCATGTAAGCAGATTTTTCGTGAGCAGCTCTTAAGTCTACTAAAGAGTCAATGCTGTCTAAACCAGCGTTTTCAGCTAAGGTTTTAGGAACAATTTCTAAGGATTCTGCAAATGCAGTTACTGCTAATTGTTCTCTTCCGCTAATGGATTGTGCGTATTCTTTAAGTTTTTTAGCCATAGCGATTTCAGGAGCTCCTCCACCAGCTACAACTTGACCGTCTTCTACAGTAGCAGCCACTACACCGATTGCGTCATCAACAGCTCTGTCGATTTCGTCAACGATGTGTTTGGTACTTCCTCTTACGAGTAAGGTTACTGCTTTAGGTTCTTGACATTCTTCTACGAAGATCATGTCGTCACCAGAGATTTTCTTCTCGATTACGGAACCTGCGTGACCTAAGTCAGCTTCGGTTAAGTCATCTAAGTTGGATACAACGGTAGCACCGGTTGCTTTAGCTAATTTGTCAATGTCAGATTTTTTAACTCTTCTTACAGCCATGATTCCTGCTTTAGCTAAGTAGTGTTGTGCTAAGTCGTCGATACCTTTTTGTGCGAATAATACGTTTGCACCGACATCAGCGATTTTGTTAACCATATCTCTGACCATTTGTTCTTCTTGTTCAATGAATGCTTGCATTTGAGCAGGGTCAGTGATTCTGATTTCAGCATCTACTTCAGTTTCTTTAACTTCTAAAGGAGAGTTGATTAAGACAACTTTTGCATC
>JAGCLR010000022.1 GCA_017646885.1 Methanobrevibacter sp.
CCTTAAGCTCATAATGCATGTAATCTCCATTATAGTAATCCTCTTTAGTACCACCAGGACCTCCGAGTACAATTCCCTTCAAGTCATCCTTGATAGGGAGGAATTCATCATCCATGTGTGATCCAATCCTTTTCAAGAATTCGTGAGCCAATTGGTCAATTACCCTATCGAACCTTCTTTGTGATTGCCCCCCTGCCTTATGCTTACCAGGAACACCACTGGTTAAGTTTGCTACAACATTTATTCTTTTACCTTTCAATGTAGCAATGGTTGCCTCATTCCTATCGATTACAGCAATACCGTAAACTTCTTTTGAAGCAATCATATCCTCTAAAGGCTCAAGATAAAAGGTGCTGTCACAAATGTATCTGTAAGTTTGGATCTCTTCAGGAGGTTCAATAACTACAGTTTCCATCTTTTCAGTTCCAGGGCCACCTTTAGGAATCATACCAACGAACAATACAAAACCATTCGGCAATTCCTTATTGTCGTTTGTAATCATACGGATTCTTTGCATGATTACCTCAATAGCTGATTGAACATTCTTACGAGTGGTTTTACTCTTGATGTTAGCACTTTGTCCTAATTCATCCCTCATCTGCTTGATGATATCACTTAATTGCTTTGTTGGAGGAACGTACATGGAAACAAGCTCTGTTCCCTTTCCTTTCTTTTCCGCCAATTCCTTTAATGACTTTTTAAATTCATATAATTCCTTTGAGGATACCTCACTCATTCATAACACCTGATAAAATTGATAAATAATTTTTGATAAGTAATTAGTATAAAAAATTAAAATAAAACAATATAATTTAAGATTATTCAAAACTTTAAAATAAAATATTCATAGAAAAAAATTACTAAAACCGTAATTTTTAATAGAAAATTATTCACTAAAATAGAAATTTCTGTCAAACCATAATAATAACCTTAAATTGATATAATATATTATATATTGGCATAAGTTACTTATATAAGTAATGATGAAAATTAGAATTTTTTAAGAAAATATTAATAATTGAAAAGATATAAGATTATTTAAATAAGAATTAAATAAGACATTAAATAAGACTATTTTAATAAGTTAACGGAGGAAAGTAATTGTTTAGCCTAAAAGACATCAATACGGAGAACAGATATGATGAAACTGATGAAAGGAAGCTTAAAATAGCTGATACTATCTCTATTTTTACAAATCCTCCTATCATTACAATTCCATTGTTTTTGATTATTTGTATAATTCTTGCATGTGATGGAATACCATTTACAAGCGGATTCAGCTTTGATTGGACCCAATTCATCATAACAGAACTGATTTCACTTATCTTTGCATCCATCTTGCCAATGGCAATCACTCTCTATTGGGCAAAGAAATTGAATACAGACAAGGACATTTCCAATAGGGAAGACCGTTTCGTTCCTCTCATAGTGGGAATCTTGTCTTACTTAGTAGGTTTTGCAATTGCATTGACTCTTGGAGTCTCAAATTTTTTAACCGTTTTAATACTCTGTTATGCAGTGAACACATTTATTGTATTGCTCATTACCTACAAATGGAAAATCAGTATCCATACAACTGGACTCACCGGACCGGTAGCTGCATTGATCATGCTTCTTGGACCACTTGGAGCAATAGTTGGATTATTATATCCGGTACTGATTTGGAGCAGATTTACACTTAAGAAACATACAATGGCTCAAGCAATAGCTGGTGGAGTGTTTGGACTTGTCATGACTGTTTTGGAAGCTTACCTTTACATGGATTTGCTTCATTTGCCAGTTTACAATTTAGTTCCATTAGGTGAATGCTTATGGATAATACTTGGACTCATTTTCGCTCCAATAGTTTTAGGTATTCTAACAATTCTAAATGATAATGGAAAAAGCAATACAAAAGCGATATTCTATTTATTATGCATATTGGCTATTGCATTCTTCGCATTCTTTGCTCCTCAATCTGCATTGATAATCCTAATTCTTGCAACAGTCACATCCATTTTAGTAAGTTACTATGGTGGAGAAAATTTCAGTTGGTTTAGAGCAATCCGATAGTAAACTTAAATATAATTAAATAGATAAATTATATCAATAATTAAGTAATTTGCTAAAATCAATTTAAATAATGATTTACTAAATTTACTAAAAATAACTAACTAAAAAACTATAAAAAACATTGATTAAAAGGTGAACTTATGAGAATCGTAGCTGCTATTGGAGGATCAATATTATTACAGGATTACAACGCTGAAAGATTTAAGGAATATGCAAAGCTCTTGAAGGAACAAAGCGAAGAGCATGAGATATTTGTTGTTGTAGGTGGTGGAAAACCTGCAAGAGAATACATAGGAGTTGTAAGAGACCTCGGTGCTGGAGAGGCAAAATGTGATGATATTGGAATAGAAGTTACAAGAGTGAATGCAAAGCTCTTATTGCTTGCACTTGGTGATGCAGCTTATCAAAGAGTGCCTCATAACTTCCAGGAAGCTTTGGAATTTTCTGCAAGTGGAAAAATAGTTGTGATGGGTGGAACTGAACCTGCACACAGTACTGATGCAGTATCTGCAATCTTGGCAGAGTATGTTCAAGCAGACCTTTTAGTTAACTTAACAGCAGTTGACGGCCTTTACACTAAAGACCCTAAAAAATATGATGATGCAGAATTGATAGAAGAAATCACAGCTTCTGACATGATGGGAATCATCAGCGGAAATGATGTAAAGGCAGGAACCTATGAATTCATTGACACAACTGCAATTCAAATGATTAAGCGTTCCAATTTAGAAACTGTAATAGCTAATGGTAATGAACCTCAAAACCTAATTAGAGCTATTAAAGGTGAAAAGATAGGAACCCATGTTATTTCTGAATAAATAACACTTTTTTACTTTTTTTATTTTTATTTACAAAAATATTTTAAAAACTAAACATACAACATTATTTTTAATTTATTCTTATTTTGAGTGATTTGAATGACTGGATTAATTGATATAGGATTAAACTTGATGCATAAGTCCTTTGATAAAAACAGAGAGGAAATCATAAGAAATGCAAATGAAGTGGGGGTCAGCCAGTTCATCATTACTGGAACCAATATCCATTCAAGCGAAACCGCTCTCGAATTCGCAAAGCAAGACCAGTTTAAAGGAGTTTTATTTTCAACTGCAGGAGTCCATCCTCACGATGCAAAGACCTGTGATGGCAGTACTATAGAAACTCTAAGGGAATTTGCAAAAGAGAACTGTGTAGTTGCTATTGGCGAATGCGGTCTTGACTACAACAGAAACTATTCCCCACAGGATGTTCAAAGAAAATGGTTCGAGGAACAGGTGAAGTTAGCTGATGAATTAGATATGCCACTATTCCTGCATGAACGTGAAGCACATGAAGACTTGGTTAAGATACTTGAAAAGTACCCTAATATGTGTGAAAGGGCTTGTGTGCATTGCTTTACCGGAACTAAAGAGGAAGCTGAAAAATACCTTGAATTAGGATGCTCAATTGGAGTGACCGGTTGGATCTGTGATGAAAGAAGAGGCCAATCATTGCAGGAAGCGGTTACAGTGATTCCACCTGAAAAGATGATGATAGAAACTGATGCTCCTTTCCTCATTCCAAGAAACTTCCCTAAAAAGCCAAAATCAAATAAGAACAAGCCAGAATACTTGCCACATATCTTAAATACAATAGCTGAATACAAAGGCATGGATAGTGGAGAGCTTGGCAAAAAGGTAAGTGAAACAACAAGAAAATTCTTCAATATCTGAGTTTAGACAATTTTTAAATAATATTAAATCAATATTAAAATAATAGAACATAATTTATTAAATAACTAAATTTAAATAAATTAAACTTATTAATGAACAAAAACTAAAAAGGTGAGAAATATGGTAGAACCACACAAACATTGCCCAGTATGCGGCAGCCCAATACCAATGAAAGAAAGAGTCTGCTCTGCAGATTGTCAAAAAGTATTAGAACAACAACAAAAGAACATTAAAAAAAGCAGAATGATGCTCTTTGGTGTAATTGTAGTATTCATTCTCGTATGGGCATATTTCATGTTCTTTAAATAAATAAACTATTAGATAACAAATCTGATAATAAATAAATAGCTATTAATTAATTTTAATAGCTAAACAATATTTTTTTGAAATAAATCATAAAATAAATCAAATTATAATTATTTTTTTAAAACAAACAATTTAAGTGATAAAATGTTATTATCCTCAACAAGTACTTTAGAAAACAAAACCATTGTAAAATATCATGGATTGGTTAATGGAGAGTCATTAATAGGATCCAACATATACAAAGACTTATTCTCTGGAGTTAGAGACGTTGTGGAAGGAAGAACCAGCACTTATGCTGAAGAGCTTGAAGCAGCAAGAGATGAAGCATTCCAAGCTATGGAAGACAAAGCTAAAGAACTTGGTGCCAATGGAATCATAGGTCTTAAGATATCCTATAACAACCTTGGAGGTACCATGGGAAACACCATTTTAGTAACTGTATACGGTACCGCTGTAAGTTACAAATAATCATTAACTATTTTTTAAATCAACTTTTAATGAGTGAATAAATGCTAAATAAAATCAAACGAAAAATAAATGACTTGACCATCACCAAACGCCTCAAGGATGAAGAGGAGAGAAAAGTATTCCTAAAAGAAGTTGGCTGTATTGATTTAGGAATCATAGTAGGTATAGTTACCTATGTAATTTGCCTATACACTCACTTTGACATTTACGGATGGAACTTCGGATTGGTCTTATCTCCGCTTTTTGCAGGATATGCTGAAAGTTTAGCTGCAAAAAGGTATCTTGAAGAAAGTACCGGTGCAATCAGTGCATTTATTCTCTTTTTGATTACAGTTGTCTATGGATTCATCATATCAAACCCAACTTTAGGATTTAATGTCATTACAGCAGGAAGCATAGTCATAATCCTTCAAGCTGCATTCCCTATTGCTGTGAATTATTTCCTGATTGCAACTGTTTTAGCTATCATCTCCCACGTTACAGGAGTCTTCAAGAAAATTACACGCTTCATATGGAATACCTATGAAAAAATCTTCAAGAAAGAACCGAAAACCAAAGAGAGATATAACGAAAAGCAAACAAGAAAGGCACACAATTTTTATGATGGTGAACTTGATATGAATAATTTAGGAGTCCTGCTATTGACCATAGAGGATTCTCCTAAAGAATTGAACATAATCGAATATAAAGGGATCTACGAATCAACCCATATATTTTCCTATAAAAGAAGAGAAGAAATAAAGTCTGGAATTGAAGACTCATTAGAGAAGGAATTGCTCCTTTGTACAAAAATTGCAGAAGATAAGGCATTGCTAAAATTGATCAAGCAATTAAGGGCAGATGGATGCAATGGCGTATTGAACTTAAATACAGCAATTGAAACATTAGGTCCAAACAAGGGCGAGAATCTATCTCAAGTGGTTATGAGAGGAACTGGAATCATATTTGAAGAAAAAGAGGATGTAAGTTCCTTATAATTACTAATAAATTTACTCCCAAATCTATTAAAAATCTATTTAATCTATTTTTTATCTATTTTTATAACCCTAACAAAATAGCTATTGGATCAAATCCAATCATTTTTATTGCCATATAAATCAAGACTATGGCAAATACTTGTTTTAACCTTTTTTCAGGCATTCTATAAACTAATTTTGCACCAACAGTTGCCATTGGAACTGAAAATATTACAATTAGAACAAAGTTTATTAAGCTTACATATCCTAATGAATAAGGCATTGGATTTACTCCAAATCCTGTGTAAATATAGGAAATAAGCCCTCCAATAGCTGTAAATGCTATAAAAACAGAAGATGTTCCAATAGCTTGAATCAAAGTGAAGCCTAAGAATATGCAAAGTGCAGGAATTAAAAAGACTCCTCCACCAACACCAAAGAGCCCTGAGATTATTCCTATTGAAAAACCTACAATAGCTGCATTCAATAAATTGAATTCAATCAAGGCCTTTTCACCATCAGACCTTGAACCGAAGAGCATATCCAATGCTATAATGAAGAGCAAGCAAGCAAAGATTATCTGTAAAATTCTTGTAGGTATACTGTTTGCAAGGATTCCTCCACAGAATCCTCCAAGAATGCCAAAAATAGC
>JAGCLR010000220.1 GCA_017646885.1 Methanobrevibacter sp.
CAAGATGAACATGAAAGAGATCACCAGTGTATACGGTCTTACAGAAGCCGGACCGGGTTTTACTCAAACCAATGCAGCTGACTCATTTGAGAAAAAGACCACTACTGTAGGAAGAAAATTCCCTAATATTGAAGTAAAAATAGTAGATCCTGAAACCGGTGAGGAACTTGGACCTGGTGAAACTGGTGAAATCATGTGCAGAGGTTTCAATGTAATGAAAGGTTACTACAACATGCCTGAAAAAACCGCTGAAACCATTGAGCCTGATGGATGGTTACACTCTGGAGACTTAGCTACTGTAGACGAAGATGGATACTACTCAATTGTAGGAAGAATCAAGGACATGATCATCCGTGGTGGAGAAAACATCTATCCAAGGGAAATCGAAGAGTATCTCTTCACCCATGAATGTGTTCAAGACGTTCAAGTGGCAGGTATTCCTGATGAAAAATACGGTGAAATCGTTGGTGCATTCATTATCAAGGAACCTGGATTTGAAGATGTTACTGAAGCAGACATCAGAGATTTCTGTATCGGAAGCATTGCAAGATATAAAGTTCCTAAATATGTATTCTTTGTAGATGAGTTCCCACTTACCACAAGTGGTAAAATCCAAAAGTACAAATTAGGAGAAATCGGATTAAAACTTCTTGATGAGAGAAGAGAAAGAGGAGAATTATAATTCTCCCAATTAATTTTTTTCTTATTTTTTCTAATTATCTTATTTTTTCTAATTATTTCTTATTTTCTTATTTTTAACTATTTTTTAACTATTTTTTAATTATTTTTTAATTATTTTATCCATTTTTAAAGTTCAATTAATTATTCTTAATTAGTTTTTAGGATAATAATTTATACTATTTTATACAAATAATATACTGATTTAAAAAGACAGATGATACTATGGATTATGATGTTATTTATATTGGAAGTGGAAATGCTGCATGGCAAGGAGGCCGTTTCTTAAGAAAAGCAGGCCTTAAAATATTGATTATTGAAGAAAGCCTTTATGGTGGAACATGTGCTAACAGAGGATGCAACTCTAAGGCATTGCTTGATGCACCATATGAAATCAAGGCATTGGGAGAAAACTTTGAAGGGTGTGGAAAATCCGGAGATTTCAAAGTTGACTGGACAGCATTGATGGATTGGAAACGTAAGCGCATTGCAAATATGGCTCCTTTCCTCGATGGAAAATTCAAGGAATATGACCTTGATGTAGCTCATGGAAAAGGAATTATCCTTGATGAGCATACAGTTCAAGTTGGAGATGAGAAATTTACAACTGAAAAGATAGTAATCTGTACCGGTTTAAAGCCAGTTATTCCTGACATTCCTGGAAAGGAATACCTCCATGACAGCACTGACTTTTTAGACATTGAAGAACTTCCAAAGCATGCAATCATCATCGGTGCAGGTTTTGTAGGAATGGAATTTGCATCAATACTTGCAGAGGCAGGATTGGAAGCGGATGTTATAATTAGAGGAGACATGGCTTTAAAGTACTTCCACCAGCCATATGTTCAAAATGTAATCGATAGACTTAAGGAAAAGAACATCAGATTCCATTTCAATGAAACAGTAAAAGACATCATTAAGGATGAAAGTATCATTATCGACAACCCTGAAGAAAGAATTCTCAATCTTGAAAATGCATTGAATACTGATGAGAAATTAAGGGATCCAGATGCTAAGGTTGACAATAATGCTTATGAAAACGGCTTTACTGTTAACTGTGAAAGCGGACTTAGCTTAACTGGAGACTATGTTATCTCAGCTATGGGAAGAGAGGCAAATGTAGAGGACATTGGTCTTGAGAATGTAGGATTGACTTATACAAAAAGAGGAATCAAGGTAAATGAATACCTACAAACTGATGTTCCAAACATCTATGCTTGCGGTGACGTTGCAGATAGTGGCATTGCAAAGCTTGTAACTGTAGCTATTCATCAATCCAAGTATCTTGGAAAAGCATTGCTTGAGGAAAATCCTGAAAAGATAGATTATCCTGTAGTTCCAGCAGTTGCTTATACCATTCCAAGAATAGCAACCGTTGGAGTTCCTGCATTTGTCGCTGAAGAGATGGAGGAATATGAGGTTCATAGAATCAGATATGGAAATTCATACTCACTTGAACTCAAGAACGATAGGACTGCTGAAGCTAAAGTAATTGTAGATAAGGATTTGCAAATAGTAGGTGCAGAGATATATGCAGCAGATGCTGAGAATGTAGCGAATATGTTTACATTCATTATCAATCAAAAAATAAGTTTGGAAGAGCTTGACCATATGATCTATGCATTCCCATCAAGCAGTTCAGTATGCTTGTACAAATTGCACAATATTCATTACGATTTATAATAAAACATAGATTTTTTTCTATGTTTTCATTTTTTTCCTATTTTTTAAAATTTTAATTTTTAAAATTTTTCTAAACTAATAAAAATTTAAATTTTTTCCAATTTTTTATAAGGTCCAAAATTTTCCAGTTTTTTTCTTGCTATCATAGATGCGAAATCTGCAGAATTTTTTAAACTTTTGTTTTTTAACCTAGCTGATATGTATGCAGCCATATAAGTATCGCCACATCCGGTAGCATCTACAATATTATTACATTTAACTGCATTTATTTTAATACTTTCACCATTAACACATAAAATCCTTGAACCTTTACTTCCATTTGTGATAACTAAGTTTGAATCTTCAAAGTTTACCCCTTTTATGCTATCAAATTCACTTTCATCCATGAAAATTGTCTCACCTATATCAAAAATATTTTGTAGATTATCGGATTGTTTTAATATCATCGAATTATC
>JAGCLR010000221.1 GCA_017646885.1 Methanobrevibacter sp.
CCTTTGGAAACTGCAACTTGAACAATGTCACCGCTTATTCCAACATTCTTTAAGGAGTCCAATCCAGCCATAGCATTTTCAAGAGTTACTGCAGTTATGACAAATCTCATTTCATTATTGATTCCATGCAAGTAACTGACAATTTCATCCATATTTCCAGAGCTTCCTCCAATGAAAGCGACATCTGGAGCAGGCAAATCCTTTAGACATTCTGGAGCCAATCCACAGATTGCTTCAACATTATCCAAGTGGAACTTTTGGCAATTTTGATTTAACAATTCAATTGCCTCTTCATTCTTGTCAAAGGCATAAACCTTTCCATCATATGCTGAAAATGCCATTTCAATTGTGACAGAACCGGTTCCGCAACCGATATCATAAGCCACATCATCAGGATTGATTGATAGTTTAGACAAGCATACCGCTCTAACTTCAGACTTTGTCATTGGGACTTTTCCTCTAATGAATTCCTCATCTGGAATTCCTGTTATGATTCTTGAATCAAAATCAGGATTTTCTATAATCAAGACAGTTAAGGAACTGAACTGCTTTCCAGCTAATTCAGATATAGAGGATTCTTGAATGGACTCTTCATCTGAGCCTAAATTCTCACCAACCCAAACCTTCAAATCGCCGAATCCATATTTTACCAATTCTTTCTGTAATTCTGGAATATTCTTGCCTGTTAATGCAAAGGTAAATCTATTTCTGCGAACTGATGAGACAATATTCGTATCAAGCCCATGACAACTTATCAAATTAGCATCTTTCCAAGGAAGGCTGCATTTTGCAAAAAAGTATGATACGGATGAGATTCCGGAAATTAAATTAGGGTTATAATCCTTTAGCACATCAACCAATTTCTCAGCAGCACTATAGAATCCAACGTCACCAGAAACTAATATCGCTATTTTTTCTGCATCTGTCTCTTCTATTATTTCAAGTATGTCATTAGATAAATAAGCATTAAAATTAGGTTTATTCATGTGAGAAAACTCATTGATTAATCTTTTAGCCCCTATTAAAATATCCGCTTCAATGATTAATTCTAAAGCTTCAGCGGTGAGTGTCTTTTCACTCATACCCATTCCAATAATATTGATTTCCTTCATAAGCATTTACTCCTAATGGTGTCCTTAGCTTCTTCTACACTTATCCCTTCCTCATTGACTAATCGGGACAATACAACAACTTCCATGCCACATTCCTTTGCAGCATCGGTCTTTTCTAAAAAACCTCCAACATTACCTGAATCCTTAGTTACAAGTATATCTGCACCGATTTCCTTGAATTGTGCCATATTGAATTCCTTAGAAAAAGGACCTTGCATTCCACAAAGGTTTTTCATAGGGTAACCTAAATCAAGGCATTGCTTCATTCCTTCTGGTGAAGGCAGCATTCTCAAGTAAACTCTTTCCTGGAAGTTTTCCACATCTGTTAATGCGGGAGCCTCTTTCGCCCCCATTGAAGAAAAGATCAATCCTTCAGTGGTATTCAGATAATCAATCAAGTCTTCCATACTGGATACTTTTACAGCATCTTCAATCTCAATTGATTCTCTTAAGACTCTGATGTATTCAATGCCCTGTTCCTCACAAATCTCCTTTATGTGTTTGCTGATTTCTGTAGCATAAGGATGTGTAGCATCAAAAACAAATTCGGTCTGCTCTTCTTCAAATAGTTTTCTCATAGGGCCAGGTTTTAGTCTTTTAGGCTGAACTATAACCGGAGGTTCATATTCCAATACTTTCTCCCCGTATTCTGTAGCAACACAAACTATAGCAGGGATTTTGTTTTGAGATAGGAATTCAGTCAATAGACGTCCTTCAGTAGTTCCTCCAAATAAAACAATTTTGTGCATAATCACACCTCTAATTAGAGAACTTATTAATTAATATAATAATTATTATACCATTTATATTTATACACCTTTATAGCCTCTTGGGGTTACCATTTTATTATCAATGACCTTTGTATTAGAATTTCCAATGAAAACAGTGGTAAACATATCCACTTCAGTGTCCCTAAGCTCCAAAAGATTGGTTATGTGATATTCTTCACCTTCTCTACCGATGTTTCTCACATATCCGCAAATGGTGTCTTCACCTTTGAATTTCAATAATATTTCACATGCCTTTTTCAAGTAATCCTTTC